>JBJXFS010000181.1:0-12524 GCA_046155625.1 Verrucomicrobiales bacterium
TTAGTGTCAACCGTCACCGCTTCGCGCCTCCCAAACGCTCCACGCCCGCTCGACGCCAACAAAATCCCCACCTTCAAATCCAAGGTGTCCTCGTTCTCCCGCAAAAACGCATCCGTCTTCGACCCGGCTCGCACCAACGACCCGCGATTACCCAGCGTTAATTGTGCCCGCGCCTTGCTCCCAGTCGTCAGCTCAGTGCCACCCGGCACAGTCGCACCCGCCGCCAGGTTCGAGCCGTCTCCTCGCACCGAGCTCGCCACATCCACGTGCGCTGCCTGCACCTCCGCCACCAGCCAGACAAAAACAAATAATCTCTCTAGTCTCATGATTCTGAATAAATGTCGGGAAATTTCCTTTTAGAGAAGAAGCGAAGGAGCGGAACCGCTGGGCCGGCAGAGGAGAATAGAGGCGGCGTTGTTCTGCCAATAAGAACAAGAGCACTGCACGAAGGCCCATTCAGTGTGACGGCATGGAGCGATGGGAACGCTGCAGGAGGCTCGGATGGAGGGCTTCGCCTCATCGCACAAGCCTAGTGATGCGACCTCCCGGAGTCAAGACAGTTGTTGAAATGGGCGGAGAACGCAACCTCTGGCCGATTTCGTGCAAGCACCCCGACAGCATCCGCTGCGCCAGAGCGGCCTGAGCCGGCCCGTCTGTATCCAGCCGTGCTCTCCCGCTCGATGGCGGTCGTGTGTTTCGTGGATTTCGTGGTTGTTCCAAAGTCCCCTTTTTGGTCGGCACTGACTTGCCGGCCGATGGGGGCTATTACTGTGATGTCAGGACCCGCAGCCGGAGGAATCGTGTGCCGTGGGCGGCTGCTTCCTCCGGGTCCTCGAGGACCGTGACCACGCTGCCTCCCGAAGGCGGAGCCTCGGCGACCATCGCCGATCCCGACCATGGCCCGTTTCCGGTGCGGGTGGCGATCGAAGTCCATGATCCGGGAGCCAGGGTGTCGCCCGCCTCGACGATGTAGGTCGCGTCCTCGGGAGCGTGCGCCGGAATGGCAAAGCCGATCCGGAGGTGCTGTGAAGGCGTCAGGTCGGTGAGGACGAGGCCGGCCGTGTCCGGAAGTCGGGGGTCGAGACCAAGTCCGTATTCGAGGCGGTTCCCGGCGCCATCGCTGTCCTCGTCGCCGTCGGGTTCGACGAGCCCGTAGGCGGCAAGCCACTGCGGGAACCCGGTCGAGGCGCTGGAGTCGGCCGGCGTCCCGCCAACGATGCTCGAGGAGGTCCATGCGGCCCGGAGATTCCATGCGGTGCGTGATGCGAAACGGTCGAGGATCTCGAGAGACATGCCATTTGCATCGCTGTCCGGATACCAGTCGTCGTCGTAGGCGAAGCGCTGGATATTGGCCAGATACGGGGCGGGGAGGCGGAGCACGATCTCCTCGCCGCCATTGTCGAGCTTGCCGGAGTAGTGTCCGGCGACGTTCAGCTTTCCGTAGATCGATTCGAATGCCACCTGATTGGAGACGACGAGGACGAACGCCTGGGGCGGGAGTCCCATGGCGGGGAACGCGAACGTGATCCCTTCGACGAAGCGGACCCCGTCGAGGTTGAGCGTCTTCGTGGTGCTCGTGTTCTGGAGTTCGATGAACTCGTAATCCGTTCCATTAGCCGGGTTGTACATGACCTCGGTAATGCGCAGATAGTCGATCAGATCCATCATCCGCTGTCGTTCCGGATCGGTTTCGCCGGGGATGATCGTGGTCACGATCGAATCGAGTGCGAGTCCGAACGTGACATCGCTGCTGATGGGACCCCGCTGGTGGACTTCCGCGGCAAGGACGTTCGTTCCGGAAACGAGGGCCTGCTTCGGGACCGAGATGCCAAGCTCCAGCGGCGCGTCGCCGATCGAGCTCGACGCCTGCGTCGAGTAGTCCGGAGCGCCGGCCGGCATGTTCCGGCGGTCGATCTCCTGGCCGTTGAGATACAGCACGTACCCGTCGTCGATGTAGCCTGCGACCCTAAGCATCGCCTCGGCCGCATCGCCCGCGAACTCGAAGAGCGTCCGGAAGTAATAGGTGCGAATCGTGGTGCGGTAGCCCGGGAAATCGGTTCCGAAGAACGGGGGACTCCCGGTTGCTGGGTTGGCATTCCCCTCGATGTCGGTGTCGTGGCCGAGCGGCCCCGCCCCGGAAGGCCACGCGGAGTCGTTGAATCCTTGGGAATGCCAGCCCGCGGGCGGATCGGTGGTCGCATCCGAGAGGTAGCGCCACGTGTGGCCGAAGCCTACGAGAGTCGCACGCTCGGTGACGATCTCGTCTTCGCTGGAGTTGTTGGAGAGTCCGAACGTCGGGAGGAGAAAGCGGGAGAGGTTGGTGCTTCCGTCGGGATTGCGTCCTTCCGAGAGGTCGGGCGGGGCCGACTGCACCGGAACCATGTCGAGGGTGCGTCCGTCGTTCGTGGTCAGGACGATCCAGGTGTAGAATGCGTCCAGGCGGAACGGGAGGTTCGCGGCGTTGGTGCCGGCATCGCCACGGGCATGGAGGACGACGAATCCGTTCGGCGCAATGAAGCTCAGCGGCGTCATCTGGTGAACGAACGGGCGGTCCGATCGATCCGAGAGCCAGAGCCCGCCGAGCGGGGCCGGCGCGTCCAATGGGTTGTGGAGCTCGATGAGGTCCTCGTCGTGCGCGATCTCAGTGTTGGCCAGCCATTCGTTGACCACGATCCGGTCGGCGAGTGCGGTCGCCGCCACGGCATTCGCCGATCCGAGCGTCGGGGTGCACAGGCTCCACTCCGCCGAGGGGCCCGTCCGTCCGATCGTCCAGCCCTCGAGTTGAAGGCCGAACCGGATCTGGTCCACGAGCACGATCCCCCTGTCGCGATGGAGCTGGACAACCTCCCCGTTATTGTCGAGCAGGATCCCGGTCAGGTTTGAGGGGAGATGCAGGTATTTCCCGCCTGCCAGCACGGTTCCGGCCCCGAAGACGAACTTGTTGGGAAGCTCCGGATCGTCGGTCAGGCTCCACCCGGAGAGGTCGACCGGTCCGACCCCCGGGTTGAAGAGCTCGATCCCGTCCACGCCGCCGTCTCCCGCTGCGAGGATCTCGTTCAATCGCACGGATGGCATCAGGTTTCCTTCCACGGTCCAGCCACGCGATTGCGTCGCCTCGGCTTCGGCTTGCCAGTACCCGGCCGAGTCCCGAGCCACCAACTCGACGCGGTAGGATCCGTCGGTCAGCCCGGAAAGCGAGATCGGGATGCCGAGGGCGAGATCGCCGCTCCAGGCACCGGGAACGTCATCGCGGATGAGACGCCAGCGGAAGTGGGTGATTCCGGGGCCGTCGACGGTGAGGACGAGGTCGCGCAGCGGTGTCGTCGCCTCGGGGAGTCCCGATACGTTGGCGCCAGAAGGAACGAGGGCTCCCATGTCGGAGGCATTGCGACCGGAACCAATCGCCGGCGATCCGGGCAGAAGCGCGAGGTTCTCACGAGGCACCGGTCCGCCGCCGGGAGCGGCAAGGAACGGGTCGGCGTCGATGTTTCCGGTTCCCACATGATGCTTGTCGGCGGGCATGATGTTCCGGTTTCCGACGATGATCGGATCGGGCTCGGGCGGGGTCGACGTCTCCCAGGCGAACATCGCGGCGCAGTCGACGAAGATGTTCGAGTCCATGTCGATCCGCCGCCCGGGCACGAATCCGGAGCGCTCTGGCTCGTCGAAGTTGATCGCGGCGATCGTGGCCCCGATGACCGTGTTGTTCTCGAAAATGCAGTCGGCCTCGTTCCCGAGGAGGACGGCATGGTCGACATCGTAGAAAATGTTCCGAACCGCCGTGATGTGCGACCGGTTGTCGGTGGCGATCGCGTTCGACGTGCTCGACCTCGGCTGGTCGAGGTGGACGTTCATGAAGATGTTCCCCTGGAGGTGCGCGTCGGTCCCGTCCAGGTCGAAGCAGTCATCCGTAGCCCCGGTGAAGATGTTGTCGTAGGCGGTGAGGATCGGACCCGGGCGTCGGCCGCCGGCGAAGTCGATGATGTCGTTGTACCCTGACGATGGCACAAAGATGTTGCGGCGGAGAATGAAGTATTCGTCGCCCGAAAGCCCATTGCCGTGAATCACTTCGGAGGACGGGATCGAGGGAAACCGGCAGTCGAGGACCTCGATCTGCGGGTTGGTGGCCACAATGACCGTGGTCGTGCAATTCTCCCAAGTGACGTGGTCGAGGAGCAGGCGCGAGCGGGTGCACACGATTGAATCGCCGCCGCCGTCACCCCATTCCATGTCGGCATAGGCAACGACATTGCCAGTGCGCGACGGAGAGCCGGAGGGCGCCTCGAAATGCAGGCCGTCCCACGTCGAGGTCGCACCGGGAGAACGGGTTAGGCGAATCCGTCGTCCGGGATCTCCAGCGCAGACGAGCCGGCCGCCGGAATTGACGGTGATCCCCGTTCTCGCCGCAAAGAAGAGCGTCGTTCCGGGCTTGATCGTCAAAGTGACGCCGGCGGGAACGACGATGTCCGAGGTGACCGCCCAGGGTCCCCCAGCGGCGGTCAGCGTCCGGTTGGATGCCATGGTCCCGCCAACCGTGCCGGTCGTCCCATCGTCGAACCAGACGTCCCTGGTGGTGGTGGCGAGCCGTGCGCCGTCGGCGTCGCGCTCCTCGATGACGAGGCGGTTGATCCCGGGCAGGAGGAATGGCACGGCGGATTCTGCTTCGAGATCGAGGTTGAAGCGCAGATCGGGCGAAGTGGCGTCGCCCTGGTGGACCTCGGCGGCCAGGACGTTGATTCCATCGACGAGCAGCGCCTTGTCCACGGGAATCGTGATCCACGCGCTCTCGGCAGCTCCGATCACATTACTGTTGGCTGGGGTGTCGTGTGCGATCGGGCCGGCCGGCATGTTGTTTCGGCTGATTTCGGCCCCATTGAGGTAGAGGACGATGCCATCATCGCGCTGGAACCTGAGGGTCAGGGACGAAATCCCGGCGACCGATGCGACCGTGAAACGACGTCGGAAATAGTTGGTGAAATGACTGTTCACGCCGCCCGCGATCTCGGTGGCCTCCCCATCGCCCCCGTATCCAAGCGGGGAGGGACCGCTCGCCCACGACCCGTCATCGAAGCCCGGGCGATTCCAGGCAGTCGGCAGCGCGACTCCCGAATCTTCGTATAGCCATGGATCCCCCGAATTCACGAGCGGGATAAACCCGGGCGAAAACATCCACGCGCCGCCACGCCGATCGAGGGTGGCGGGCTGCCCGTTGACCGTAACCTGGGTGGTGGCAGCGGCGTTGAATCTTCCCGTCAGCGTGAAGGCGCCGCTGGTGGTGCGGTCGTACCCGTCCTGCGGAGTGAGATTCGAGGCGACGGTGAGCGTTGCGTTGATCCGGTTGCGGATGTCGGCGCGGCGGGCGTTCATGAATGTCTTGATCCCTTGGCGCACGCTTTCCGGGACCCAGGCCAGCGCCCGGTCGACCGTGGTGTCGAAGGCGGACGGAGCGAACGGACCATCGAGGAGTTTCTCGAGATGCTGGTAGTAGCGCTGCACGACCGCCGGAATCTCGAAGAGCGGCTCGAGATGGGAGATCGTGTTGTTGTTCGTTCCGCCATCGACGAAGTCCATGATCGTGTAGGGCAGGGCGTTGATGCCGATCCGGCTGTCGTCCCCCATTCCGAAAGTGGTGTCGAGGTCGTGGGGGAGGAGCCGGAACCTTCCGTTCGCGCCCCGGTACAGGCTGTAGTCGTCGTCGACGCCGGTCGGCAGACTGTTCTCGCCGTTGGTGAGGATCGCATGCACGGCGAGGACGCGGAGCCACCAGTCGACATCCATGACTGCCTCGACCTGGTCGACGTACGTCGAGCCCGAGGCCTCGTTCATGACTCGGAGGAATTCGTGGAGATCGGACCAGTCGCCCTCGGACTCGTTCGTCTTCTTCTCCCACCGTTCGCTGGAGTAGTCGCTCTCGAGGTCGCTGGAGTCGGGGAAATACCGCCAGTCGGTCGCCCCCGCTCCGCGCTTGCGGTAGAGGTTCCCCTGGTCGTCGTCTGGGAAGTGGTCCTCGATGAACTCTCCGTCGAGCGGCTCGTTGTGGACGTAAAACCCGTAGTGGTTCTCGAACGGATTGCCGGGAGTTGCCGCCGAGGAGGAGGCGTGGTTGAACCCGTTCATGCGCACCTGAACGGGTTGCGCGTCGAAACACGAGACCCCGGCGCGGTGGAACATCTCGCTGCCAAGATGCTGGAGATAGCTGAACTGGGAGTTCAGGTTGAGCGCGGTCTTCGACTCCCAAGGCGCGTCCTTCGGCAGGTTGACCCGGAGGTTGCGCGGGTAGTGCGCCCGGCTGCCGGCCCCGCGCAGCCGCACTCCGCACTGGTAGCGGATGTCGAAGTCCCCGCCCGACGACCGGGTGACGAGCGTCGCATTGAACTGCGCGTCGGTCGTGTTGGTAAAGCTGAACGGGAGCGAGTCGAACTCGGCGTCCTCTTCCTCCGTCATGACGACCCGGTAGATCGGCATCGTCCCGGAATTCGACTCGTCGTCGACCTGGTAGAGAAGGTTGGCGCCCTGTGCGCGGGTGTCGTCCGTCGGACCCGGCCATGTGCGGGAAGTGACGCCATCGCCGGCCTCAAGGTAGAACTCGACCACTGTGCCGTTGGGGCGGGAAGGAAGCATGGCCGTAAAGATTCCGTCGACTGCGATCTCGTCCCCGCCCGTCCCGTCGTCGCGCAGGTCGATGCTGTCAAAGTCTCCGGGATTCGCACTCGAAACCCGATGGCGAGCGCGGGCCGTGACCGCGCCGGGCGCCCCGTCGTCGGAGATCCTCGCGGCGACCCGCACAAGATCGCCGGACCGCGGGATCTCGGGGAGGTGACGCACATCAAAGATCAGAGGCGTGGCGTTGGCCGCAGCGAGCGAATTCGGTGCCCCGGGCGTCCCTCCCGCCTCCAGGCTGGATCCCCAGTTCTGTCCGTGATCGTTCGACAGCACAGTCGATCGCAACTCCAGCGAACTCCCCGCGCCATCATGGCCGGCCACCCAAATCCAGCCCCGGTGCCCGTTGTCGTCCGGCCCGCGGCGGCGGACCGCCCAGTCGCCTTCGTCGGCGTACTCGACCCGGTCGATCCTGGCCCCGGAGGCATCGACCAACTCGATCGCCTCTCCGCCATTCGCCAGCTTGCCGCTCCAGCCGCCCAGCACGGTATACGGGATCGTGTTCCCGCCGTGCTCCGACAGGAACAGATCCCGGTTTGCCGCCAGGACAAGGAATCCACCGGGCTGAAGCGAGACCGCG
This sequence comes from Verrucomicrobiales bacterium, assembly GCA_046155625.1. Lineage (GTDB taxonomy): Bacteria > Verrucomicrobiota > Verrucomicrobiia > Verrucomicrobiales > V1-33 > CAJBME01. The sequence continues at coordinate 7,241 of JBJXFS010000181.1, forward strand.
GGAAACGTGAATGCCACTCCCTCATCGATCCGCCAACCGGTCAGATCGACGGCTACCGAATCCGAGTTGTGGATCTCGATCCACTCGGCCTCCGGGTTCTCCCCCCCATCCGGATGGGCCGGATGATACATAATCTCGCTGATCACGGGCCCGGCCAGCGTCGGCGTCGCGGCACCAGCCATAAGGACGGAAACAGCCGCCAATTCGGCGGCCCACGGGAAGGGAACCGGTTTCTTCATCTGGGGCATGGATCGAACCAAGTATCCGGGTGAAGGTTGCACCCGCCAATCAGGTTCTTTCCTGCACGCTGATGTTTTCTCGTTCCTGTTTCTGCGACTCACCCGGTGGTGATCGCCGAGGCAGCCGCGGAAGCGGATGGCCAGGTACGGGCCGCCAATCTGCCAGACGGTGTAGAAATCGTCCCCGGTTGTTGGTAGCAAACCCTCCGAAGCGGCTCTCTTGAGATGCGTCCGTGAAGACCAGCTTGTCCTCAGCACCAGGTCGCCACAGGACCAGGCCGTGGAGGCCAAAACTCTCATCGCCGCATGAGCCCGCAGAAATTTGCCACGATTCTTGGATGCCTCCACCCCAGGCTCCGCCGCCCACTCCGCTCCGGTCCGCGGCCTGCTCCGCCCTCCGTTCCAGCTTCCAAAAATCGCATCCTGCCCCCAGCGCCTCAGTTCACCCTTGCCGCCTCCTCCCCAGCGCAGTACACCTTTCCCACTCCCAGCCACTATAGCTTATTTTAGCCTCTCAGTGGCCGGACTTTCGGGTCCACGCCATCGCACACCGTTGGCCGCCGTGGAGAGTTTGAAGGCCATCCAAAACGTGAGTGCGGATTATGAACCTCGACCTGACTAAGATACGAATTCGAAACAGGCTTCTCGTCGCTTTCACGGCGACGAGCCTCTCCGCTGTGGCCTGCGCTTCCGCACAGACGCCCGGCGTCGCCACCACCAAGACCATCGCCGAGGAGGCCTTCATCTACGGTTTTCCGCTGGTGATGAACTACAAGGTGTTTCACGACACGTTCCTCGATCCGCAGGCGGAGGGGTACAAGGGCCCGATGAATCAAATCCACAACGAGGCGCGCGTTTATACCTCGGACGACCGCACGGTGCCGACGCCGAACAGCGACACGCCGTATTCGCTCCTCGGCGCGGACTTGCGCGCGGAGCCGGTCGTGATCTGCACGCCGGACATCGAGCCGGGGCGCTACTTCAGCGTGCAGATGGTGGACATGGCCACCCACAACTACGGCTACCTCGGCACACGTGGGACGGGCAACGAAGCGGGCTGCTTACTCGTCGCCGGGCCGGGCTGGGAAGGCGAGAAGCCGGCGGGGATCAAGCAGGTGTTTCGCTGCGAGTCGCCGTTTTCGATGATCATTTTCCCCACACAGCTTTTCAACGCGGGCGACATCGAGAACATGAAGAAGGTGCAGGCGGGTTACAAAGTGCAGACGCTCTCCGCCTTTCTCAAACAGCCCGCGCCGCCCGCCGTCATCGGCGATTGGATTGCCATCCAGACGAACGGGCTCGGCAGCAAGGAAAAGGCGTCAAGCATCGCCGTCGCGCACGTCAAGGACTCGAACAACATGAAAAAGAACGTCGCCATCGAGCCAAACGACAAAATGGTTTTCACCGGCAACTACACCGAGCAGGTCACCTGGCACGACGCAGCCACCGGCCGTTTCCGCCTGCGCCCTCTCGGGATGATCATGCCGGCCCTGCTGGTTTCCCTTTTCGCGGCACTGCCGCTCTCGGCGCAGCAATCCAGCGGCTCCGCATCCCCGGCAGGGCAGGCGCGCGCCTTCGACCTTCCTAAAGGTGCTCAGCCCGTGCCCGTGAAGATCGGGTTTCACCTGCTCGCGGTCCACGCGGTGGACGACGAGGCGGAAACGTTCAAGTTTCCTACGTCCCCCTGATGAATGCGATCCTTAACCTCAGCTTCATCGTCATGTGCGCCACGGTCATTATTAACCTGCGGGTCGGTGCGCTCGACGAGCGTGGTGACCACGACCGCGGCGAACGGCTGGACCGTCTCTCGCGGCGCGTGTTTCCGCTCATCTACGCCGGTCTGTTGGCATCCGCTGTGATCGTGGCTTTCAATTTCCTGTGACCGAATGGACAGACTCCCGAATAATCCACCGCCTACCAACACCATCATCCACAATCAGAACATCATGAAAACCAACCAAAGCATCATCGCACAATGGCTCGCGATTGTAATCGCAGGCTGTCTGTTCCATCACAAGGCGTCGGCCGAGATCGAGCCGGCGGCCCGTGAACTCGCGAAGGCGGTCACCGCCAAACTCGGCGGCGCGCAGAGCATCCGCCTGAACGCAAACCACAAGCTCGATCCCGCGCTCGGAGTCGGGGCGAAGGTCGAGAATGGGCCGATCAAAATCACGATGCAGCGCCCGAACCGGGTTTACTCGATCCAGCGCGCGGGCGATCAGACTCTCGAGATCGCTTACGACGGCAAAACCTTCTGCGTCATGCACCCGGCACTGAAACATCACGCGATCGAACCGCTGAAAGCGGGCTCGGTCGATCAGTTCGCCGACAGTGTCGATGAGCGCTTCGGCTTCCGCCCGCCGCTTGCCGAACTGCTTTCATCGGATGTCTCCACGCAGCTTTTCCGTCACGTCACTTCGGCCAGGATCATCGGCACGGAGTCGGTTGGCTGGACGCGCTGCCAGCGCCTGCAATTCGAACAGCCGGGGATAACAGGCGATCTGTGGGTGGGAGTGAAGGACAAGCTGCCGCGCCGCTACCGGCTCACTTTCACGGGCATCAAGGGAAGCCCCACATGGGACATCCGCCTCTCGAAGTGGGAGCTGAACGTGCCGGTGGACGAAAGCCTGTTCACCAAACGCCCCGCCGCTGACTCTTATAAAATCCAGATGCTCAAAAGCCGCTAACCTCATTCCGGAAATCCACAGCCATGAAACCGATCCTCAAATCCCGCTTCCTGCTGCCGCTCATGGTGGCGCTGCTCATCACCGAGCCGCTGGCCACGATCCACGCCGCGCCACGCCATCGCCCGTCCAACCCGCGCGGTGTCGCCGATCCCCGCGGCGTCGCCGATCCGCGCGGAGTTGCCGACCCTCGCGGAGTTTTGGATCCGCGCGGGGTTGCCGACCCTCGCGGCGTGTTTGATCCGCGCGGTCCGTTCGATCCGCGCAACCCCGCTCGTTACATGTACGGCCTCCCAGGCGGCTATGCGGTGCGCCGTTATGGCGGCGTGAACTACTACTACTGCAGCGGCACCTACTATTACACCTACTACATCAACGGACAGGCGGTCTATGTGCGCTGCACCGTCGTGAACGGCGTTCCGGTCATTCCGCCACGTCCTTACTAGACAGGCACCGGAGGTCCGGACCATGCTCATGAATTCTCATCCGAAATGAGAGGCCAAGCTCGGGTTCCCATCAAAACCCTGCTCGCGGCCGTCCTCGTGACGGCCTGCGGGCGGACTCACGCGCAGGACATGGAGCCCCGCGCTTACAGCAATTCGCCGACCGGCCTGAATTTCGCCATCGCCGGCTATGCCTACTCGGAGGGCGACATCCTCACCGATCCCGCGCTGCCGATCGAAGATGTGACCATCGAGTATCACACCGGCATCTTCGCGCTGGCCACGACACTCGATGTCCTAGACAAATCCGCGAAGCTCGACATGATCTTGTCCTACTCCTCGCTGGACGCCACAGGGCTGGTCGCGGGCGTGGAGCGCGGTCGCCTCGTCTCGGGTTTCAGCGATCCGTTGTTCCGCTTCTCGATCAATTTCATCGGCGCGCCCGCGCTCACAATGGAGGAGTTCGCGAGCTACAAGCAGGACTGGATCGTCGGCGCGAGCCTGCGGGTGGGTATGCCACTCGGGCATTACGACGAGGACAAGCTGATCAACCTCGGCAGCAACCGCTGGTCGCTCCGGCCGGAGATCGGCGTCTCAAAAGCCTTCGGGCGCTGGACCGCCGAACTCGCGCCCGGCGTGACCTTTTACACTGACAACGGCGATTTCCTCAACGGCCGGACCCGCGAGCAGGCGCCGCTTTTCGCAACGCAGGCCAGCTTGAGCTACGTCTTCGCGCCGAGCCTCTGGATGTCGGTCAGCGGCTCCTACTTCGTCGGCGGACGCAGCACGGTCGATGGTAAGGAAAACAATGACGAGCAGGAAGGCGGGCGACTCGGCCTGACGGTGGTTTTTCCAGTCAACCGCCACAACTCGGTCAAACTTTTCGCGCTGCGCGGGTTCGCCCCAAACTTCGATTCCAATCTCGACGTCATCGGCCTCGCTTGGCAATACCGGTGGGGAGGCGGCTTCTAACCAATGCACACTCATTCCACACTCCACAAACTCCGCCTCCTCGCAGCCAGCGCCACGCTCGCCACCGGCGCGTCCGCCGCGACGGGCGAACACCCCGCCTCCAATCCCGATCCCGCTGAAACGGCCTGAAGTGGCGCAAGATTCCGTGGCTAGGTGGTTTACTTCGTGTCAATACCGACTTTAAAAGCAACTCAACCCGTTGGTTTTTAACGTGAGCACAGAAATGTCCGTTTTGAACCAGAGGTGACGGGGTTCACGGCTTCGGGCGTGCCATTTCCTGCAGGAGCCATGCCCGGGCGGCACGCCACAGCCGGTCCGCGCTGCGGCGTGAGAGTTCCAGCATGGCGGCTGCTTCCGGAACGCTCATGCCGGCGAAGTCACGGAGCTTGGCCACCTTGGCGAGTTCCTGGTGCTCCGCCTCAAGCTTTTCCAGAGCCTCGTCCACGCGAAGAAGGTCATCGGACAGACCGCCGGGGGCGGCGGCATCCGCGTCGAGGGCAGTCCGCCGCAGGTCGCCGCCGTGTTTGGAGGTTTGTTTGCGGCGGGCACTGTCAGTGAGGATGCGATGCATGGCCTCGGCAACGACGGCAAAAAAATGCCCTTCATTCTTGAAGCGCCGGCTGGTTCCCCCAGGCTCCAGCAGTTTCAGATAAGCCCCATGGGCATTCGCAAATTACCCGCCCCCATATGACCCCCATATGAAAGTTGCGGGCGGTTGCGGCCGTATCTCCGGGACACCCCTCTCCACTCCCCATGCGCCACCCTCGATTGCTCGCTCCCGCCGGTTTCAGCTACGCCATTTATCACTGTATTTCGCGGATCGTGAACCGCGACATGGTGCTCGGCGATGCCGAAAAAGAACAATTCGTCAAATACATGCGCCTGTACGCCAAACTTTACGGGCTGCAAATCTTGACGTATTGCATCATGGATAACCATTTTCACA
>JBJXFS010000193.1:0-7776 GCA_046155625.1 Verrucomicrobiales bacterium
AAAAAATCCATGGTCATTGGCGTTGTTTCCGTCGGAGTTGGTGGTGACCAGCGTCAGGAAACGCGCGTCGGCCGGCAACGGCACATCGATGACATGCTCGTTGTTCACGATGTTGGTCTGTCGGAATCGCTCGACCCCGTCGACCAACACCAATGCGGCCACCGATCCTCCCGTCTGCATGCGTGAGTCCCCGGCCACCGCCGTGAACGCCACGGCCTGACGGCCCCCGTGCGCCGCCTCGATGGCGGCCAAGTCGAAGGTAATCCCCTTTTGTGTCATCGCGCTGAGCACCGAGTGACTCAGCGGTTCGTCGAGGTATTTGGGCAGGTAGTGCGTGGCCGTGCTGTTGACTTTCGATGGATCGCCGAGCAGGCCGCCGCCATTGAACCAGTACCCGACCGTCGGATCCGCGTCGCCCGAGCCAATCACAGCCGTGATTCCAGTGGTCGTCACCGGTTGCCCAGCGGTCAGCGTCCCGTTCGGCACGAACACACCGTCGATCGCCGGGTTGGCCACTGGATAATACCCACCCGCCGCCGCGGGCGCGTGCGTCCCGGCCCCCAGACCGGGCAAAATTTCCCCCGTCGCCGCATTGATCCCAATCTCAGAGGAGGTTCCCGGGCGGGATCCCGTGCCGCCCGCCACCAGATCGGCCAAGTCGACCACCTGCGTCCCGACCAGCCGGTTTTCATTCATCAATGTCGCTACGCCCGCCCCGGTCATCGCCCCGCGAATCACCCAGAGTTCGTCCAGCAACCCGTTGAACGTGTCATTGTTGTCCTGCTTTCGCCCGATGTGCCAAGGCCGGGCGTTTTGCACCATGGCCAATTCCGCCGGCATTCGACCGATCACACCCCGGTACACCATCACCCCGTTGAGAAATATCTTGCCCACCTGCGCCTCGCGATCCCAAACGGCCGCCACATGTTGCCAGATGCCGGCCGTGATCGTCCCGCCCGAGCCATTCCACGCCGGAGATGTGTTCGGCATCACGGCATTGTAGCGGTGCGTCATTCGCGCCGCCGTGTCGACGCTGAACATGAATGACTGCGGCGTCGAAAAATCGGACAGAATGGTGTTCACCGCCGTATCCGCCGGCTTCACCCACGCCGCCACCGTGTAGCTGCCGCCCCACAGCGCATCCAAATGCGGGATCGTCAGGTAGCTGCCCGCCGCCCCGTCAATCGAGACACCGCTGCCGCCAAATCGGCCTTCGGCGGCCAAGCTCACGCCGCCGCTGGCCACCGCCGTCTTCGTCTCTCCTGCCCCATTGGGCGTCCCGCTGGCATCAGCCGCCGTAGTGCCCGATGATTCATCGAAAGACCAGTGCGCAATCACCTGCGCGCCGCCCGCACCCCCATACGCCAATCCGAAGTCCCCGCGATCCTCCACCACCGACAGATAGCCGCCGCCCGGCAGGATCGTGCCCGCCGGAATGACATAATCAATACCGTCCGCGAACCGCCATCCGCTTATATCAACCGCCGCGCCGCCATCGTTGAAGAGCTCCACGAACTCCGAGCGCAACGAATTGGGCTCGGAATTGTAGTGAATTTCATTAATGATCACGCCACCCATGGCCCCCATCGGGACAAGGCAGCACATCAGAGAGATCGCACGATTCATCAGGGGTCGGGGCAGCTGGCGCCACCCAGAATTAAGAAGTACCAGACACGACGCCCCTGGGCCAGCGAGTTCTTGAGATGGGTACGAAGCATCGGTCCGGTCCATGATCCCCACCATTCCCGGCCTGCGGACCCTTCGCGAGAGCCCTCTATTTCGCCACTTTCTCCTTGAGCCTGGCAACATCCCGCCGTTCGACCAAAAGCTCGTTGTACAGTCGAAAGATGGCGAAGAAGTCCTCGCGCAGATCGTCGCTCATGTCCTTGACGAGCTCCTGGAGTTCCCGCGCGCGTTCAAGATCCACGGTGACGGCCGCACTGGCGGTGGGGACTTTTAATTCGCTGAGTTGATGCGTCCGGTTCCCCCGCTGGCGCCGCACATCGGCCATGTCTTCCTCTAACAAATCCTTCGTGACGCCGGTCGCGTTGGTCAGCCGAGACTTCAGATCCCGTTCGCGGCGGTCCAGGTCCTCGATGTTTTTCGTCAGCGCCTCCTCGACCTGCTTTCGATCCTTTTCGGTGTGAGCCAAAACTCGGCGGTTTTGCGACCAGTCGGGGTTTCTCCGGTAATTTTTGTCATCATCCCATCCGTAGTCATCATCATCGTACTCCACCAAGTACTTCTCGAAGTCAGCATGCACTTCGAGCGACCGGGTGAGGTCGACGATTTGGGCGATGCGTTTCTCGATGCGTTCGTCCAGGGCGGCCAGTCCCCGGCGGAGGTCTTCCGGCTCGTAGTCGAGGTCGGGCCGTTGCAAGGCGGCCCGGGTCTCCTCGCGCTTCTTCCGATAATACCCAATGCTCTTGGCGAGGGCCTTGGCCACTTGTTCCTTGAGAATCGTGACCCGGGTCCGGCTTTCGGCCGAATCATTGGCGGCCTGCAGCAGGGCCACCAGATCCCCGATCCCCTTTTCTAGGCGCGCATCGGTTGTTTTGAGAAGTTCCTGCTTGGCCACGACTCGCGACTCACGCAGACGGATCTGCGCCTTGAGCATGCCGTCGGTGGGCACAGCGTCCTGCGCGGTAACCCCGGTGGTCAAAGCCACCACGAGACAGGTAGTCGTGAAGAGTGAGGTGCGAATCGATGCCATGGATGAATGCTATCAACTCAAGAGTGTCGCGCAAGCCAATCGTACCGGTATTCACCCACGGCTGGCGAGGCCGGGTTCCACTGGGATTCGTGCGCTCGTCGCGCCGTCAGTCATGGATTTACGCCGTCGTCCGGAGAGAGCGGGTTGTGGAAGCGCGCGAAGCAGCTCGTGTCCTGGGCCCACGCCACCGCCCCGCCCAGTAGCCGGGCCTGACCGATTGGCCTTCTGCGGATCTTCGATTGCCTGCCCTGTCCGGCTCGCTCCTTTTCACTCATGAAGACGGCTCAGTGGTGCTCCTGCTTCGCTCGCGCGTTTGATCGACTTCCCTTGTGCCGCCGCCTTCATTGGTGGTATAAGAGGCACCCGCGCGTGTTTTTTACCTCATTTGTCATCGTGGCCCATCTTGCCGGTGCGCTGAGCTCGATCCAGGCCGTCATGGAAACACGAACGGCCCAGGGCGCGATTGCCTGGGTAGTCTCGCTCAACACCTTCCCGTACCTCGCCGTCCCCGCCTACTGGGTCTTCGGACGAAGCAAATTCTCCGGTTACGTCTCGGCTCGCCGTGCCCAGCACAGCAAAATGGATAACCGCTCCCGCGACTACATCGAAACACTCAAGCAGCGCGGCCTCCTGGCTGAACCCAACCGCGACCAAGCCCTGCTTGTGGAAAAATTGGCCAAATTACCCGCCACGCAGGGGAATGACGCCGAATTGCTGATCGATGGCGATGCGACGTTTCGATCGATTTTCGCCGGCATCGACGCCGCTGAGGAATATATCCTCGTGCAATTCTATATCCTGCGCGACGACGCACTTGGCCGCGACCTTCGACAGCGGTTGGTGGCCAAAGCAAGGGGGGGCGTGCGAGTGTACCTCCTGTACGACGAGGTCGGCAGCGGCGACCTGAGCCGCAGATATGCGCCGGAGTTGGTCGCCGCCGGGGCTCAGATCTTTCCATTTAACTCGACCCAGGGGGCGAGCAACCGATTCCAGCTGAACTTCCGCAATCATCGCAAGATCGTCATTGTGGACGGTCGTCAGGCATGGGTCGGCGGCCACAACGTCGGCGAGGAGTATCTCGGCCGGGATCCGAAGATTGGACCATGGCGCGACACGCACGTTCGGCTTGAGGGACCCGCGGTCGCCGGGGTGCAGATCTCCTTCGCCGAAGACTGGCATTGGGCGGCCGGCCATATCCCCAACCTCAATTGGGAACCGCGACCAGCCGGCAACGGCAGGTCGATTCCCATGCTCTGCCTGCCCTCGGGCCCGGACGATCCGTTGGAAACCTGCACCCTCTTCAACATTCACGCCATCAACAGCGCCACCCGCCGCCTCTGGATCGCCAGTCCCTATTTCGTCCCAGACGAACAATTCATCAGCGCACTCCAACTGGCCGCACTGCGCGGCGTGGACGTGCGCATCATCGTACCCGATCGCTCCGACAGCAAGCTCGTCGAGCTTTCAGGATGGTCGTATGTCGAGGAACTCGACCGCGTCGGGATCAAGTTTTACCGCCACCAGAACGGCTTCATGCACCAAAAAGTCATGCTCGTAGACGACGATACCTGCACCATCGGGACCGCGAACTTCGACAACCGCTCGTTTCGCCTCAACTTCGAAATCACCATGGCCATCAATGACCGCACCTTTGCGGGTGATGTGCACCGGATGCTCGAACACGACCTTTCCAAATCTCGCCTCGTCTCGGTCAACGAAGTGCGGGACCGCGGGTTTTGGTCGCGTTTTGCCATCCGCGCCGCCCGCCTCATGGCGCCTGTGCAGTGAGGGAATGCCCACTTTTTCTCGCCTTCTATGAATCGCTCATCGTGTTCCCGTCGTTCCTTCCTGGCCCGCACCTCGGCGCTCGCGGGAACGGCTCCCTTCCTCGCCCCTGCCGTCCGCGGCCAGTCACTCTCACCGGAAAAGCCGCCGCTTTTCGCCTACGTCGGCACCTTCAGCTCGCCCCTGCGCGACACGTTGCCCACTCAGGTCGATCTGCCGCCGGGAAACGGCCGCGGGATTCATATCTTTCACGTCGACCGCGCCACCGGCGCCCTCACGGCCGCCGGCGCGTTCGAGTTGGGCACCAGCCCGAGCTGCCTCGTCGTCAATGCGGCCAAAGACCGACTCTACTCCGCCAACGAAACCGACCGCATCGGTGAGGCCAAAGAAGGAACGGTGAGCGCCTTCGCCATCGACCGCACCACCGGCCAGTTGTCATTGCTTAATTCCGTGCGATCCGGCGGCGCCGGGCCGACCTACCTCAGCCTGCATCCCAACCGCCGCTTTCTCTTTGTGGCCAACTATTTCGGCGGATCGATCGCCGTGCTCCCAGTGCTCGCGGACGGCCGCCTCGGAGAACCGGTCGACATCAAGGTCGACGATGGCCCCATCGGCCCGACCCGCGCCACCAACGCGCCTCCAGGCAGCTTCGCCTTCAGCGGCCATGACCGCACTCACGCCCACATGATTCACCCGGATCCGGCCGGCCGCTTCGTCATCCATGTCGACCTCGGGCTCGACCGACTCTACATCTGGCAATTCGACGATCGCGCCGGCACCCTGACCCCAGCTCATCCACCCACCGTCGCTCTCCCGCCCGGCGACGGGCCGCGCCATTTCTGGTTTCACCCTAATGGTCGCTGGTTGTATTCCATTCAAGAAGAAGGATCCACCATAGCCCTGTTCGACTACCAGTCCGAGGCCGGCCGCCTCACCCATCGCCAAACGATTTCCTCACTGCCCCCAGGCTACGCTGGCAGCAACTTCTGCTCCGAAATCCTCGTTTCCTCGGACGGTCGCTTCGTCTACGCGGGCAATCGCCTCCACGACAGCATCGCCGTTTTCACCGTCGGATCGGACGGACGCCTCAAGTTCGTCGCCGACGAACCGACCCGCGGCAACTACCCGCGCAGCTTCAACTTCGACCCCTCCAGCCGATTCCTCTATTCCTGCAACCAACGAGCCGACAATATCACCACCTTCCGCGTTGACCCCCAATCCGGAAAACTCGCCTTCACCGGCCAATACACCCCCGTCGGCAATCCCTCCATCATCGTCTTCGTGGAGTGAGCCAACGAACAACGACCCACAGATCCGTCAACTATCCTAAGAACCGGGATGGGGACCACGAAAAACACAAAACACACGAAAAGCCAAGGCGTTGCCCAACGACTGCCGTCCACCTGATGGATGAGAATGTCGCTTGTCCTAACCTGATGATTTTTCGTGTGTTCCGTGACTTGCGTGGTTGTTCCATCGTCCTTCTTGGGATTATCCGTAAACCATTTTTTAAATTCACAATTTGACGTGAATTTGCAGAGAGCGACCCGCCGAAAAAGTGCTCGCCGCCTTCGAGTTCAAGTGGCACCCAGCGAAGCGGTTCTGCCTGCCAAAGGTGTTCCTGCGGTCCTACCCGGGCGCGGAAACAGCCGTGATCACGCCAGAGAATGTGAGGGAATTGTTGATTGGTTAGGCGATTGTTCACGCCCGCTTCCCAAACAATTTTTTCCCCCCGCCCCACACGCCGAGCACCAGGGCTCCGGCCACCAGTCCGACCACTCCGTTGAGGAGCGCGGCGGACAGGCCGGCTCCCACGCCGCCCAGGCCGGCACCCGATCTGACCCAATCGGCCGCGTGTTCGACGGCGTGGTGGACGGCGGGAATGCCATGGGCCACGATGCCCCCACCCACCAGGAACATCGCGGCAGTGCCGAGCACCGAAAGCGTCTTCATCAGGAAAGGCGCGCCCCAGAGGATAAACCGGCCGAGCCGGCGGGCTCCCTGGCTGCGGCGCTGGCTCAAGTAGAGCCCGGCATCGTCGAGTTTCACGATGCCCGCCACCAACCCATAGACCCCCACGGTCATGATGACGGCAATGGCGGAGAGCACCAGAACCCGGCGCATGAAATCCTGGTCGGCCACCGTCCCCAGGGTGATGGCGATGATTTCCGCCGAAAGCACAAAATCAGTGCGAATCGCCCCTTTGATTTTATCCGCCTCGGAGGATTTGACGGCCTCCGGGGAGGCCGCCGCCAGCTGGGAAATCTCCGTGGCCGCCTCGGCTTCCGACTTCTTTCCCCGATGGGCAAATTGGTGGACAAGTTTCTCCACCCCCTCGTAGCACAGATAAAGTCCGCCAATCATCAGCAGCGGCAGAACCGCCCAAGGCGCCACCGCACTCAGCGTCAGCGCCACCGGCACCAGGATCAGCTTGTTGACCGCCGAGCCCTTGGCCACGGCCCAAACGACGGGCAACTCGCGCTTGGAAACAACTCCGCTGACTTGTTGGGCATTGAGGGCCAAGTCGTCCCCAAGCACGCCGGCCGTTTTGGCAGCGGCCTTTTTGGTCAAAATGGAAACGTCATCGAGAATGGTCGCGATGTCGTCAAGAAGGGCAAGTAAGCTACCGGCGGCCATGAGGTTGTGAAGAGAGACCGCCCGAGGGCCGGAGCAAGTGCAAGTTCCGTCGAAAAGACGCCAAAAATCGTAAACACTTCAGCGGGACGACTAGGAGGTCCCGTTGTGGAATGGCCTCATTGGGGCACGGCGTACAACTCCGCGCCCCGATCCGCGAACTCACGGCTCTTTTCGGCCATGCCGACGCGGAGGGCGTCTTCCTCCGAGATGGCCTGCTCGGCGGCATACCGGCGCACATCTTCGGTGATCTTCATGCTGCAGAAGTGCGGCCCGCACATCGAGCAAAAGTGCGCCGATTTCGCGCCTTCCTGGGGCAGTGTTTCGTCGTGAAACTCGCGGGCGGTGACGGGATCGAGCGAGAGGTTGAATTGATCCTGCCACCGAAATTCGAACCGCGCTTTCGAGAGAGCGTTGTCGCGATACTGGGCGCCCGGGTGGCCTTTGGCGAGGTCGGCGGCATGGGCGGCGATCTTGTAGGCTATCACGCCATCCTTGACGTCTTTTTTATTCGGCAAGCCCAGGTGCTCCTTCGGAGTGACGTAACACAGCATGGCGCACCCGTACCATCCGATCATGGCGGCGCCGATGCCGCTGGTGAGGTGGTCGTAGCCCGGGGCGATGTCAGTGGTGAGCGGCCCGAG
>JBJXFS010000203.1:0-6482 GCA_046155625.1 Verrucomicrobiales bacterium
CGCGGGCGCCGTGTGAACCCACCGGCGCCCGCTTCCGTTCTGGCATCGCGCACTCGGGATCATTTCAAAGTCCTCTCTGACTTCGGGTTCTTCGTTCCTGGTTCTTGGTTCTTGGTTGTGAAAGCAACACCGCCGTCGTCTTCCGCATGATTTCTCTCATATTACCTATGATTAAAGAATTCTAGCTCGCGGCTCTTTCGTTCCTAATTCGGCCTTCAGCGCTCTAAAGAACAGAGTAAAGGAAGACCGGGTTTTTCGAGTCCTTGGTGCCCAGGAATCGCACAAGTGAAGTCGAGGACGAGGACGAGGACGAGCGGCGCAATGGATGGATGGTTGAAACTGCCGAACAATCGCGTGCGCGGAAAAGCCCTGTTCAGGAGGCTTGGAATCGTCCTCGTCCTCGACAAATCCGCTCCGCTACTCGACTCGCCCCCTCGCTGGTGGCCCACCCTGTCTATCGCCGGTGTCTCGCCTCTCCATCGCGCCCCGCCCGTTTCGGGCTGAGTACCGAATACTGAGTACGACTTTCCGATTTGCACCCTCCGCCCTCCGCCCTCCGACCGCCGACCGCCGACCGCCGACCTCCGACTCCCGCTTGCCATCGGCCGGCTTTTCCTCCAGCATGACGCGGCCCGACTCTTGATTCCCCTTCGCATGAAATCCTTGTTGTTTGCCCTCGCCGTCCTGTGCCTTGCCGGATGCGCCACGGTGCGCGGGCTCGACCCCACCAAGATGAACATTACGGAAGAGCCATTCGGCACCACCAAAGGAGGCCAGCCGGTTTCGCTTTACACGCTGACCAACGCCCGCGGCAATGAAGTGCGCATCTCGACGTTGGGCGGCACCATCGTGAGTCTCACGGTTCCGGACCGCAAGGGTCAGCCGGGCGATGTGGTGCTCGGATTTAATGCCCTCCGCGATTACGAAGAGCGAAGCCCGTTCTTCGGGTGCATCACCGGCCGCTACGCGAATCGCATTGCCGGAGGCAACTTCCAACTCGACGGAAAGTCCTACTCCCTGGCGGTCAACAACGGGCCGAACCATCTGCACGGCGGACGGGTCGGGTTTGACAAGAAAGTCTGGAAATCGCGCACCGAAAAAACCGACGACGCCGTTCGCCTCATCCTCACCCACACTAGTCCGAGCGGCGACGAAGGGTACCCGGGCATGCTGACCTGCGAAGTGGCGTATTCGTGGACCAACAAGGACGAATTGCGCATCGACTACACCGCGACCGCCGATGCCCCGACCATCGTCAATCTGACCAACCACAGTTACTTCAACCTCGCCGGCCACAACGCCGGCACCGTCCTCGATCACTCGCTCCAAATCGAAGCCGACGCCTTCACCCCCACCGATGCCACCGCCATTCCCACTGGCGAACGCCGCCCGGTGGAGGGAACACCCTTTGACTTCCGCGCCGCCCAGCGCATCGGGGCCCGCATCGACGGCGACGACCAGCAGCTTAAATGGGGGTCCGGCTACGACCACAATTTCATCGTCAACGGATCGCCCGGCCGGCTCCGGCCCTGCGCTGAACTCAGTGATCCGGCCAGCGGCCGCGTCATGACGGTCACCACCACCGAGCCCGGCGTCCAGCTCTATACGGCAAACTTCATGGACAACTTGAAAGGAAAGGGCGGCGCGAACTACCCCAAGCGCGGCGCCGTATGCCTCGAAACCCAGCATTTCCCGGACTCCCCGAACCAGCCTGATTTTCCGAGCACCACGCTCCGGCCGGGTGACACGTACCGCACCACTACCGTCTACGCCTTTTCCGCCCGCTAGACACCAAGCCCCATGACCGAGCACCAAAACCGGTACCGTTACCTCACCGAAACCGGTGAGCCGCGCGGACCGGCCTGGCTGGCCGAGATGCGCCGCCTCTACCAATCCGGTGAGATCGGTCCGGAAACCCAGGTCTGTCGCGAAAACGATGAAGACTGGGGACCGGCTCGCACCTTCCCCGAAATCACCTCGGAAAACGCCATCTTGCCCGATCCTCCGCGCCCCGATCGAAAAGCGCGATCCGAGGGCGTCTCCTGGGGCGTCTGGGCCCTCATCATCCTCGTCGCCCTGTTCATGGCCTGGGTGCAGTTCTTCTATTTGAAACAATAATCCGTCCACAGTGATGGGCAGAGGAGTGAAGGTGAAAAGGCGCGTATGAAAACCTGGTACTTCGCGTCACTCGCCCTCCTTCCCGCCCATGCGGAGCAACCGAATACCGCCGATCTGGCGAAACTGCGCGACCCCTCGCGACGGGAGGAGGAGATCAGGAGACTGGCCAATGTCTCGGAAGACGAGAACCTCACCTCCTACCGATTGCTGACAGCCACACAGCGAACCGGCTCGCCTTTAATCATTCTTTCGGCCGCCGCTGATTTTCAATCCTCCATAAATCTGGGCCTGCAGACGAAGTACGAGGTCGAGAATCCGGAAGGCCTCTTCCGCGCGGGGACAGTCCCGGATCGAGTCCAACTGGAGCCGACTCTCGAACCCGTGCGCGACAGCGTGCTGTTTGTCTTGGACGAGAACGGCAAGGAGATTCAACCCTTCGACGGCGATAATTACACCGAACGGGGCTACTACTATGATTTCGACCGGGATGGCATTCTCGACCGCGCGGACTTCTCCCACTACGGTCTCGAACAGGTTCCCGATACCACCATCACGGCTTTCACCCTCCAAACCTTCGAACGCAGTCCCCGAACGTTGTTGACGGTGATCTACAACTGGCACCCGGATTCCGCGGATGACGCCAACGAGTGGACGTATTCCTGCTTTGACGAAAATAAAGACGGTGTTCCCGAAATCGCCTTTGGTCCCGCCAATGCCCCCAGCGACGCGGAGCAGAGACAGATCGTCTTCCGGTGGGATCTCACGAGCCGTTCCTTCCAACCGGGTGATCATCCGGATCGCGCTCATGTCCGTGCTCTCCAGGCTGGCGAAACCCTCATGTCCATCGCGAAATCCGGTGGCCTCGGCTATCCGCTCCTCAAGGGAAGCGGCACCAGCGGTTCGGACGAAGGACCTCCGCCTTCTCCTGGAGGACCCTATGTGTTCAGCACTTTAAAGGGTCGTTCGGACCAGGAATTAGCCGCTTTCTTTCAGGGGAAAAAACTTCGTGACTCCTGGGAGCGCCCCGAAGATTCATTTCCCAACCGCCTACCGGACGACTTTACCAAGCTGGCACCCAAGATGCTGGCCCTGGCCCTGGCGGAGGAGAACCGTACCCCTTCCCACCGCCGCATCCACCAGCTTGCGGTCGATGACCGAAATGGAGTTCGCCCTCCCGAATCCGGGTGGCTCCTCAACAACTGGGGATCGTCGCTCAGCTATAGTTACAGTTCGAGACTCTGCGCACTGAACTTCGGCGTGAACGCCCCCACCCTGTATGTATTCGGCTCCAACCGGATCGGCGTGGTGGGCCAAAATCCCTGGGCGGACCAACCCGCCTATAGCGTCCGGATTATTCAATTAAAAGAAGAGGAGGCTCGATTCATCGCAGACACTGTTTTCTGGCTGGATCGCCTCCGCTCGCATACGGTCAGGAAACGCCAAAACTGGAGATTTACCCATTCCTCGGCCGATGGATTCGCGTCGGTTTCGCTCCTGCCGGATCGCGGCATCCCACGTGAGATGACGAGTGGAAAGGTATGGGCCGGCAGGTCCATTTCCGACAAGTGGGAGGACGACTACACGCAGGAAACCTTCGTCAATCTGACTCAACTGTTTATCGACCAGGGTTTGCCCGCCATGCTCGGCGACCGCTGGAAGACCGCCGCGGATATTGATCCTCTCAGCCTCCGTGTCCCGATAGACCAGCGGCTAAAACCCAGGATCGATGCGGACGCCCGCGGGGAGCTCGAGAAATCCTACACCTCCATCCTCGAACATCACGCGAGCCACCCAGTGCCCGCGCACGTTCTGGCCGAAATCGTCAGATCCGCTGGCGACGAAGGCCTGACTCGCCTGACGCCATTGCTGCGGAACCTCTTGACCACACTGCCGCCGGAGAACGACGAAGACCGGGAGTTCGCCGCTCTGGAAAGCCGCTTCGAGAACCACCACAACCTGGACCTCGATCACGAGGAGTCCGCGGAGGAGTTACAGGCGCGCCACCGCTTTGGAGAGCTGACACGGAAGCGAAAGTTCCTGCCCGCCGCCATCCTGCGTCAACCCTTGGTCACCTCCATTTCGCGCCTCGCGATGGCGGAGGATCCATCCGCTCTGAGGAACGCCGCCGCGAGCAATGGCCCTGATTCAATTTGGGCGCTTCGCCTCCTGCGTCGTTCCGCCCTGAGTGCATGGGCGCAGATCATCGAATCGCGCTTGCAGGACGCCGATGCCGAGAGCCGGCCTGAACTATTCTCCACCCTCGCCGCCGGCCACCCGCCGACCGCGCGGCGGATCCTCGAGAATCTCTCACCCAAGGGCAAAGCGGCCCTCATTATCGAGATCACCCGATTTCACGAAACCGACGATCCGTCCGCGCTCACTCACGACATTCCCCTGCTGCTGGATCTCGTCCGCGACCGCAAGCAGGACTTTATCCGGCGCGGAGAGGCGATGGATGGGCTCGCCCGATGCCCGCTTTCCCGAGACCAGTTGAGCGAATTCGCGGCCTTAATCGCGCGTGAAATCCAAAATCCCCAGGAGGGAGAATACGGCATGTCCACTCTCGATTCGGCTACGCACGCCGCGGGTCGGCTGCCGCGCGCATCCGTGCCGGTGGAATGGCTCGTCCAAACCCCGGCGGTTTCCCTGGACGCTTTTGATGAAGGTGTCGAAGCGATCGCCAGCCTCACGGATCAATCAGAGAAACGGTCCACGTTCCTCACAGACTTCCTCCGCCCACGTTTTGAGACCAGCCGTGGCCTGATGGATCACGTTTTCCTCACCGCCCTCGCCTTTGACCTCCGCACGCTCAAGGAGAAGATCGCCGCCATGGCCACCGAATCCCCTGAGGTCTCCGACGGCGACGGCTCCAATTACTCTGGAGGGGGCTTCAAGGGACCCGCCGGACAGCGCTACCATCTCGCCCGCGAAATCACCGCCCTTTGGTCCGAAACCGATCCAGTCACCGTGGCGAGAATGTGGGTCTTCTTCGCTCTGGCCCACCCCGCTCAGTTCGATCTCGATTACAACCACTCCAAACGCGCCACCGTGCTGCGCGAACTCGCGGCCGCCCACATCCGCCAACTGCCTGCGGATTGCCGGCTGGCAACCGTCAACGCGGCCGTTTCATCTGCTCCAGTGCCGCCCAATCACCCGAACGTGGAAACCTGGCTCCGGTCACTCTGTCAGTAGCATGATGCGACATACGGGAAGTGCCCACGCACATCCTCAGGCCTCGGCGACTGTGGCAAGCCATGCCTGCCGCTCCTCCACCGCCGAAGTTTTCCCAACCCTGGGCATGGCCCTGATGTTTTCCCCCAGCGGGGGTCCTGGTTGACCCCCGCTCCCCCGAGCCGGTTGGCCGCCCGCGCCAACACACCCACTCCACACACGAAGCATCGGCCTATTGACTCCGCAGCCTCACGTCGTCGAGTTCGAACTGCCCCGGTCCAGTGAATGGTTCTGGGATATCCTGGTAATACATCAGGCGAATCGTCTGACCAATGAACTCAGACACGTCAAAACTCTGGTCCACCCATCCTGTGTCGGTATAGTCTGGCAGGATTCCGGTGTCGAGCAAAGTGACAATTCGGAGCAAGCCATTGGTGGCTGGATCAAGGATCAGGACGGCATAGGTGCGCGACAGGGTTGGCCCGGCAAACAGGGCGTACTGGAGGCGTTCCTTCCATTCGAGGGTCAGGAACGGCTCGCCGACTGGAATGCTGACGTCTTGATACAGAAGAATCTGCATCGGTCCTTCACCATCGAACCCACCCACGGCCAAGTAACTGCCATCCTGCGGCACTGCCTGGGTGAAGTACGTCCCTATGGATCCATCGCTCACTGTCAACGGTATGAAGGGCGTTGCCGTCTCAATGACGTTCCAACCGAGGAAGTCGCCGGTTTCAAAACTGGCGTTGGTCAGCCAGTTGTCCGGACTGGGCACACCGAGGTTGAAAGTACTGACAATCAACACGTAGCGCCCACCACTGCCCCCGTCTCCAGTGAAATCAACATCCGCGAAGGCCGAGACCGCCACCGCGTACATTCCCCCGGTCGGCGCCTGAAACTGAACTTTGGACAACGATCCTAAACCGCTGTCGTCATCCAGGGCCACGAGGGTGCCGTCGGGCGCAAAAATCCCGGCCACCGAGTCAAACTGACCGCGGGTGACTTCCACCTTGATGATGTCACCTGCCGCTGCCTGAAATTGGAAGAAATCGACATCGGCTCCGGTGGGCTCGATTTCAGTATACTGGGCAATGTCCGCCGAACTGAACGGCAGCGTGATGGGTGTGGCCGTCTCGAACGTGTTGTTTTCTTCGGCCCAAGTATCCTTGTAATCGATATCGTGATCGAAGAGC
>JBJXFS010000234.1:0-10853 GCA_046155625.1 Verrucomicrobiales bacterium
AAGTGGTCTTCACGCCCGGCGCGGCGGCACTCAGCTATCACGAAACACCGGAGCAGAAAGCCGACTGGTGGCTGGAGTTCATCACCGAGCGCCTGAACCGCGAAGCGCCCGTGCCGGCGGACATGAAGGAGCGCGAATACCTGCTCTACCGCGTCGTGCGCGAACTCTTCGGCACCGCGCCGAGCACGACCGAGGGCGATGCCTTCGCCGCCGACAAGTCGCCCGACGCATTGAAGAATCTCGCCGCGCTGCTGGCAAAGCATCCCTACGGCAAACGCAGCGACGGCGTCATCCACGCGGGCAGCACGAACTTCCGCGTGCTCCCGCCCGACGCCGACGCTGACAAACGCCCGCGCGTCGCCACCGGGCCCGGCTCGTATTCGCTCGGCGATGGTGTGTATTTCTTCGTCACCCAACGCGCTGCCAGCAACAGCGTGCGGAACGAGGCCAGCATCGCTTATTACCAGCAGGGCAAAGACGCCGTCGTCCACAATGTCCCGCTGCCGTATGGCCACGACAGATGGGCCGCCGCGACGATGAAGGGCGCGAAGGAACTGTGGGTCGCCGAGTTCGGCACGCTGCGGAAATACGATTTCGCCAACCCGCTCCAGCCCGCGGAAACACGCTACGAAGGCGGCACGCTCGGCGATGCGCCCATTTCAAAAGAGCTCCTCGCGGCGCTCGAACCCGTGCTTTCCAAACCAGCCGTCGCGCCGAAGCCGAAGCACCCCGGCCCGCCGCCAGCCTCAGCACCGGCGACGGAGAAGCCGAAGGGTGCGGATGCTCCTGGTGCCGCAGCTCCTGTCATGCGGCCGAAGTCGGCGACCGTAGAAGTTGGAAAAGACGGTTCGCTGCGATTGGACGGCCAGGCGTTCACGTTGGACGCGCTCAAAGCCGCTGCCGCCGAACAGTCGGGAAGGGCTTTCGTCATCCGCGCGGACAAGGACACGCCCTTTGCGAAGGTGCAGGAGGTCGTCGAGGTTCTCAAAAACGCTGGGGTGAAAGAGGTGACGTTCGCCAACGCGCAGGCGGCGAAGCTCACGCCAGAAGGGCTGCTCGGCACGTGGCGCGGGATGATAGGCGAGAGGGGGCTAATGCTTTCGTTTCACCGCCCTCCAGTGGAGACGGATGTGCAGTTGGACCTCTATGTTGGCGGCGCGACGATTGGGACGCCAGCGGCGTTCACGATCGCTGAGGACAGTCACTGGGCAACGGTGACGATTGGGAGCGGAACGGGGCAAGCATTTTACGGGACACTCTATCCAGCGGGGCTGGCCAAATTGAGGCTCAAGCTGTCCGACGAAGCAGACGCCAGCCCGGAGCGTGGCGGCATTTCGCTCACACGCGACGCGGAAGCACCCGCGACTGAGCCGCAGCAGAAGGAGGCGCGCGAGCTATTCGAAATGTGGAAAACCACCGCGAATGACGACGGCACGATTCCCGGCACGTTCATCGGAGCGCTCGCGACGGAGGTGCGTGCTTACGTGAAGGCGAAGCCGACCTACGACAGCGCGGAGAAATTGCCGAAGCTGCTGCCGCGCTTCGTCACCTCGCGCAACTGGACGCAAGCAGAGGCCATCAAGTTACTCGACGACGTGGCCTATTACGCGACGGAGCCCATCGAGGCGCGCGTGGCGAAGGCGAAGCTGCCGAGCGGGGCGCTGTGGCGGACGATGGTGGAGTTTCAGGACATCCCGGTGCACATCGCGAAGTGGAGCGAGGCGAAGGACGGGCTGCGAATCGGGATGCGCGCGGTGGGCGGCAAGTGGAGCGCTGGCGGCTCGGTGCGCGTGGAGCTTTGGCTGCACAATCCGGGCGGGAAGGCTGTGTCGTTCTATTCCAGCCGCCCCAACCGACAGGATGCTGGCGTGGCAGTCGCTGCCATCGGAGCCGATGGGCGCGAGATTCCGGCGGAAACCGTATCTGTGCTGATCACGGAGGTTTTCCAGCATTGCACGCTGCCCGCCGGGCATGTTGCGATGGCAAAGGAATTCGACGTGACATTCGGGAAACCGGACAGCGGCCAGAAAGCCGGGTTCGGGCCGAGATTCCACGCGCTGTCCCCGGGGAATTACCAACTGCGCTGTAAGTGGCAGGCCGAGTATGGCACCCCCAAACCCGGCGATTGGACGGGCGAACTCACCGCGCCAGACTTCGCATTCACGCTTGGCGGCACGACGGCGGCGGCAGGTGATTCGAGGCCGGAAGATACTAACAACCCGCAGGCGCGCGCGCGCGACGAGTGGAGCGCGGCCTTTCTGGCGCATTGCAAGACGGTCGCGGAAGCGCGAGCGCTAGTGCAATGGCAACCGGATGACGTGATTGCATGGGGCCCGGATGGCGGCGGCCTGCGCAGCGGGGTGGTGATTGCGCCGCGCGTCCCGCTCGGCGGACGGCTGCCGACGTGGCTCGTGCTCCGCAATTTCTCCAAGGAGCCCAAAAACATGCGGCTCGTGTGGTCGTGGAACGCGACTGAAGTGGCAGCGCGCGATGCGGACGGGAAAGCGCTGAACGTGCGGAATATCCAGTTGTTCGGGGTTGATGCCATTTTTCCCGTGACGCTGGAGCCCAACGAGCAAGTCGAAATGCCCGGTCCACCGGTGGAATTTGGCGGAGCGGGAGACAAGGAAATCGCGTGCCGCATCGAGACAGAGCCGGGGAACGTGCTGGTGAAGTTCGACCTCGCTGGCCTGCCCGGGCCGGAGACTGGCGAGGTCGCGATCACGGTGACGGCGGCGGCGGCGGCGGACGAAGCGAAGCCCGCGCCGAAGGTCGCGAAGCTGCCGGATGAATCCTACGCGACGGTCGGCGTGCCGATAGGCGATGTGGAAGCGTCCATGGAGTGGAGCGGCATTGAGCAGGACGGGCTTTGTCTCGGGATGCGCTTCGCGGAGGACGCGGAGTGGCGCATTGGCGGCGAGGTGAAGGTGGAGCTGTGGGCGTGCAGCTCTGGCGAGAAGGAGGTGAAGTTTCAGCACATCGAACAGAGCGACATCGGGCTGCGGGTCTTTTTGAAAGGCGCAGACGGCAAGGAGCACGAGGCGGGCATCGCGCCGTTCGCCGGCTCTCCGGTCTTCAGTCGCGCGCTGCCCGCGGGCCATATCTTCAAGGTGAAGGAGTTTCCCGTCGTGCTCCTGCCGCCGGGCGGGAAACACGATGGCGCGGAGCCACATTTCACGCTCCCGGCGGGCGACTACAAATTCCGCTGCGAAGTGAAACTTCCGGGCACTACAGGCGCCGACGCAGAAGGAAAACAAGTCACGCCCGCCGAGGGTGAGTGGAGCGGCACGCTGAAAAGCGGGGAGATCGGCGTTCAACTCGTGGCCGCCGATGCGCCGAAGGCCGCGCAGCCGAAGAACCCGGGAGCGCCGATGCCTGGTGCGGTGCCGCGCGGGCTGAGCGCGGAGGTGAAGCCGGAGCGGGCACGGTTATCGAATGACACGTACACGGCGGTCGCGTTCCAGTCGGAGACGGACGTGAACTTTGTGCTCGTCTACCAGGGCGCTCTCTCGACCGGGCTGACCGAGACCTGGTCCGAGACGACGAAGCGATGGAGCATCGAAGGCAACGTGCATCTCGTGGACCACGAGAAGACGCAGGCGACGGGCAAAAACGTGGACAAGCGCGTCGTCGCTGTGAAATACACGTCAGACGAGCCAAACACGCTTTATCTTGATGGGAAGGCGTATGACCTCGCCGCATCGCCGCGCCTGACGCCGATGGGCGCGCTCGTTGAGCCGCCGGCGAGAGTCTTCCTCCTGCGCGATGAAGGCGAGCCGTTTCAGACCCAACGCACGTCCGCACTGCGAGACGAAAAGGACCTCGCGACCATAGGCCAATTCGCTGTGCACGACCACTTCACCGCCGGGCTCTACGCGGAGAGCCGCCGCATTGAGCAAATGGATGGCTGGGTACTGGCATGGGACTTCCAGGTCCCGCAAAGGCGCAGCGGCGGTCATCGCATTGCGCGGTTGCGGATTTTTCCCGATGGCCAGGTGCTGTCGCTCCCCGATGGGCGGACGTTGAACAAACTGACAATCTCCACCGAAGAAGTCACGGATTTCTTGCGCTGGCTTGCCGAAGACCAGAAAGTCCCCGCGTTGGAGTCGCAGGCTGCGCAGCCCGGTGATCCCAAACCTGGAATCGCTCAGGAGTTCGATACGTGGGCCGGTGGCGTGACTTTTTTGCAGTTCAAGCATGACGGCAAATGGCATGCCATGACCGTCGGCAGCCACCTGCGTAATCCTGGCACCGGCAAGGAACTGCCCAATCCGGGCCACGCCGCCTTCAAAGCGATCGGCGAACGGCTGAGCGAACTGGAAAACAAAGCCGCGAAAGCGCCCGGGGATTCCGGTAGATAATGTGTCGCAAACTGTCAGCATTTCCACCACCATGAAAACACTCTTCCACACCTTCCGTCAGCTGGTCGCATTCCTCTGTCTCACTCTGCCGCTCGCCGCGCGCACGTGGACTTCTTCCGACGGACGGACGCTGGAGGCGGATTTCGTTTCTGCGACGGAGACGAGCGTGACGCTCAAGAAGGCGGGCGGAAAGCCGTTCACTTTGGAACTGGCGAAGCTCTCGGCGGAGGACCAGGAGTTTGTGAAGGAGCAGGCGGCCGCGGGGGCGAAGCCTGCGCCCGGGAAGACGGAAGAAAAACCCGCCGGGCCGGCCACGGCGATCGCGGGGCCGTATGCGGAGCACCTCAAAGGCGAGTGGAGTCAGTTTGAAGGAAAGGGCGGCCTCCAGGGGATGCTCTTCGGCGGCAAGGATCTCGATGCGAAGACAAAGTATCCGCTGGTCATTTACCTGCACGGAAAAGGCAACGACGTGCTCTCGAAAGCGGCCCTCGGCTTTGCCAACGCCTGCTCCAAAGAGGAGAATTACAAGGAGCGCCCGTGCCTCATCTACGCGCCGCAATGCCCTGACGAAAACGGCTGGCAGGGCGCGACGGGCGTGAACCTGATGAAGACGCTCAAGGACCTCATCAAGAACCTGCCCGTGGACGAAGACCGGCTCTACGTCATCGGCTACAGCATGGGCGGCTACGGCACTTTCGCGCTGCTCAATGACAACCCTCGCATGTTCGCCGCGGGTATTCCCATCGCCGGAGGTGCGCAGGTGGGCGTGGCCAAAAACCTCCGCCGCATTCCCGTCTGGATCTGGCACGGCGAGAAGGACGACGTGGTGCCGCCGGATCAAAGCCGCGCCATCGCCAAGGCCTTGGAGAGAGTGAAAACGGCAAAATACACCGAAGTCCCCGGCGGCACTCACGGCATCGGCGGCGAGGTGGAAAAGAACGCCGAGGTTCACAAGTGGCTTTTCGAGCAGAAGCGCGGGAAGTGATACGCCCCAAGCTATGAGGAATTGTGGCGACGCCACAGTCCAGGTGAAAACACCCGCATAGCCGGCCCGTCGCGGCGTGGAATCCAGGCGGGCCGTGAAAGCAACTTGCTGGCAGCAGTCAATGCGGGTTGCCAGACCGCAGCCTGCGACCTATTGTTGCCATACATGAATCGTCGCTTCTCCTCCATGCCCGCTGTGCAGGCGGCTGTTTGTTTTGGGTGTGTGGCTGCAGGCTGGGGGCTCGGCCACGGGATGAAGGATCGCCGCTCCGTTTCGGCCCCAATCCCGCCGCCGGAATCGGCAACACGGGAGCCGGCGCGAATCAGGCCATCGGCGGCGGGTCTCGCCTCGCTGGCCCATTCACTGCGCGGAAAATCCGAAATGAAGCGCCAGCATCACTTTCACGACGCCGTCAGTGGCATGACCGCTGCGGAAGTGGCCGCGGCCATCGAGGAAACTTCGCGCATTCCGCCACGGGACCGCGATTCCCTGCTGCCCATCCTCGTCTCCCGCTGGGCGGAACTCGATCCTGCCGCCGCCGCCGCTTATGCGCTGGCCTTGCCTGATCTGATCACTCGTGGCGCAGCCGCCCGGGCAGCCATGAACACATGGGCGGCGAATGATCCCGACGGAGCCATGGAATGGATCCAACAGTTGCCCCGCGGGAAGATTCAGGAGCACGCCATTTATGGATTGGCCAACGGACTGGCCAAATTTGACCCCGATGCCGCGCACCGCTACATGATGTCGCTGCCGCGGGTTGCCGTTTCCGACAATACCTTTCTGGTCGTCTTCAATGAACTGGTGACCAAAGATCCCGAAGCCGCCGCCGCACAGGCACTCGCACTGGCCGGCACGCAGGACCGGGACCGGGCGATCCGGCCGGTAGCCGAGCGTTGGGCGCTCTCCGATCCGGAGGCCTGCATGCGGTGGGCGCAATCCATCGGCGATCCCTCCGCCCGCACCACGGCGGTGAATTCCACTCTGACCACATGGGCCTCGAGCGATGCGCCGGGTGTCGCCGCATGGCTCGGCAGCCTCGCGGTCGGCGAGCAGAAAAACAATGCCATCGCCACCGTCATGGACACCATCGGCACCCGCGACCTCAATGCCGCCGGCGAGCTCATCGGCCAAATGTCCACCGGCGCACTGAAGAATGCCACGATGCGCGACTATGCCGCGCTCCTGGCAAGATCAGACCCCGAAGCGGGAGCTGGCTATGCCTTTGAAATGCCGCCCGGTGAAGCCCGGAATCAAGCGATTACGAACGCCGCCGCCACTTGGGCCCGCCAGGATCCTGCCAACGCCCTGGAATGGACTCGCGGCCTGCCGCCCGGCGACGCCCGGCGCAACTCGCTCAACGAAGTCGGCTGGATGTGGGCGCAGCAGGATGCCCCTGCCGCGGCCGCATTCGCACTGACGTTAGGCGCGGACGCCGAGGCCGGACTGCTGCCGCAGATTGCCCAGCACTGGGCCGGCAGAGACGCGGAAGCAGCCATCGCATGGGGCAGGCAACTGCCGGAGGGCAAAGCCCGCGACCAGTTCCTCGCCAGCGCCGTGGGCCGTATGGCACAGCAGGACCCCGATGCCGCCGCCGCTTGGTTGCCGCAACTCCCGCTCGCGCAGCAGGAAGCCGCCGCCGGCCAAATCGCCCGCTCCCTTGCCCGCAGCAATCCGGAAGAAGCCGCCCGCTGGGCCGCCCAACTGCCGGAGGACAGCAATGTCCGCGGCCACGCCTACGGACAAGTCCTCGCCGACTGGGTCGAGGGCGATCCCTTCAGAGCCAGCGAATGGCTGTCGGGACTTCCCCCCGGGCAGTCCCGCGACGCCGCCGTGAGCACCTTCGCCACCCGCCTGCGCGATACCGAGCCCGACAGCGCCGCCCTATGGGCAGCCACCATCGACAACAAAGGACAGCGAAACGCCAGCCTCGACAGCGTGGTGACCCACTGGCTCAAAACTGATCCCGCCGCCGCGCAACGCTGGGTCGCTTCAAGTCCCGTCATCACCGACGAAGAGCGGATACGCTACCTTGAGCCGAAATAGCACCCGCAAAGCGTCTTTCGGCCTCGGGTCAAGGGAACACAGTGGACAGAGACGATACCCGCACGGCTGTGGTCAGAGTTGCTTCAACAGTATGTCCTTGAACGGCATCGTCATGGGATCGCCAGAGGGAAACAAAAGGACAGACCCCTTCCCCCCCTCACGTGACCCACGCGCCCGCTCCCACCGCGCGCCACCGGAAGCAAATTCCTGACAGCGAACCGCCACCGGAACTCGACTACGAGCAGTGGCTCGGCCCGGTGCCGAAGGTGCCATTCAAGAGCACCTATCATCCCGCGCACTGGCGCTGGTTTTAACACTTCGGCGCGGGCGACATTGGCAACGATGGCGTGCATGACATCGACATCGCGCGCTGGGGCCTCGGTGTCGCGCAACACCCAAACCGCATCATCGCGCAAGGCAGCAAGCTCTTCATCGACGATGACCAGGAGTGGCCCGATACGAGCTACACCGCATTTGTAATACGACATCGAAGGCGGCACGAGAAAACAACTCGACTAGGAGCAGCGCAATTGGAGTCCCTCCTTGCCAGAGGGCCACGGGAATGGCTGCGCTTGGTGTGGTCCGGAATGGATGGTCGTCGGCGCGGACGAGAGGACGACGAAGGTGCTCAAGCGCGAATACCGCGAGCATTGGGCGAAGCCTGCGTGATGCTGAAGTCTTGCGCGGAGCCGCGAACAAGCGGCTTTACTTCGAGCGCGGCGACGGTTACTCCTGGGGACGGCACTGGGAGGGAAAACATGAAACCGGATCCCACACAACGTGAACCCAGGATCGAGATTGTGTGTGGAGCTGTGCCGGGCGGCCGCAAGCGTTTCCTTGGAATCAGACCCATTGAGCACTGCATTCTTGCCGCCCTGCTCTTTTTCTCACAGCCGGAAACAAGCTTCGGTTCGACCGACTGGCAGAATGCTTTACTAGGCGGCTGGTTCATCGGCGGCAACTGGACCGATGGCGTTCCAAATTCAAACACCTATGCCGTCCTCGCAAACGGGGGCACAGCCTTGATCAACTCGTCCGGTTTCCCGGCAAGCGCAGCCTATGTTGACCTTGGAGTGGGTGCGGGCAGCGGCACCCTGCTGATTTCCGGCGCGTCCGGCAAGCTGCAGGTGCGCTACGCTCTGTACGTCGGCAAAGGAAACCCAGGCACCGGGGCGCTCACGTTTGTCGGCGGGACCATTCAGGCCAGCGCCAGCAACACATTCAGCAACACATTCAGCAACAGCTTCTCACTTGGGGCGGGCGGTGTCTCCGTGCAAACCAACGGCTCTGAGTTGACGCTCAGCGGGAACATTTCAGGCGCTGGCGGGCTGACCCAATTCTCCCCCGCAAGCACACTCGAGCTCACCGGGAGCAACACTTACACAGGCGCGACCGCGGTTTCCGCAGGCACGCTCCTGGTCAACGGCAGCATTACCAGCGCGACCAACGTCAACAGCGGCGGCACGGTGCTGGCCAAGAACACGATCATCGCACTGAACACGTCCGCGAGCGGCCCTGACGTCAATGGCCCGCTCACCTCGGAAGGTTTCAACCTCATCGGCAGTGCCTCCGGCGCGACCATCACGCCCGGACCATTCCCGGATCAGATCGGCGTCACGCCTGCGGCCCTAAATCTAGGTCCGATGCAAGACAACGGCGGATCGACCTGGACCCGCGCGCTGCTCTTTGGCAGCGCGGCCATCGACCAGGGCAATTCGAGTGGATCGTTCACCGATCAGCGAGGTTACAGCCGGCCGGTCGATTCTCCTGGAGGCAACATCCATGGCGGCGGCGATGTCGGCGCGTTTGAATACGGCGGTCTTGTCTTTCAACCGGAGGCGGGGCTGGTGCCGCCGGAAGGCGGCAAGGTCACGCTCAACTTTGTCGGCGCGCCCTTCACGGTTTATTCCGTAAAATCCGCATCCGACCTGAGCGGTGCCTGGAGTACGATCGGGACCGTAACCACAGACTCAGTGGGAGTCGCCGCGTTTCAACACACGCAGTTCGATCTTCCGCCCCCGGATTTGTCGCGCAGCTTCTACCGGCTTGAGTACTAAACGATTCATCGCCGGACGCTGCGACAGAGCCGACGCGGCTGCGTCAGGCCCCTTCCCACCTCCCCCCTCCCGTGTCCCACGCCTCCATTCCCAGCGCCGGCCCCCGGAGGGAAATTCCTGAGAGAAAGCATGTCTGACGTCACCCAGTTGCTCCACGCCATGGACGCCGGCGACCCCCAGGCCGCCGAGCAGTTGCTGCCGTTGGTCTACGAGGAACTGCGCAAGCTGGCGGCGGTCCGCATGGCGCAAGAGAAACCCGGGCAGACGCTTCAAGCGACCGCCCTGGTTCATGAGGCATGGCTGCGACTCGGGGGGGGCGGAGGAACAGCGCACGTGGAACAGCCGCGGTCACTTCTTCAGCGCCGCCGCCGAGGCCATGCGGCGGATCCTCGTGGACCGGGCCCGTCGGAAAGCGCGACTCCGCCACGGCGGCGGCTTCGAGCGCGTGGATCTCGGGCACGTCACTCTGGCCACTGAGGACAGCGACGACACGGTGCTCGCCATCCACGAGGCGCTGGAAAAACTCGCGCGGGAAGCCCCCCAGAAAGCGGAAATTGTCAAATTGCGTTACTTCACCGGCCTGGAACACGCCGAAATTGCCCAGGTGCTCGGCGTTTCCGAGCCCACTGTGAGACGGCATTGGACCTATGCCCGTTCCTGGTTGTACGCGGAATTAAAGCAGAAAGATGCGAATCCCTGATCGTTACGCCAACGAAATGACGCACTGAAGAAGTTGGGCCGACCCCTCGTGTGTCCCGTTATGAGCGAACTGAATCATCCCCTTGTAGAAGCGCTGTTCGAACTTGCGGCGCAAAAGCCGGCCGGGCCGGAACGCGCGGCCTTCCTCGACGGCGTCTGCCGCGACCAAACCCGCCCTCCGCGCGCGGCTGGACCTGATGTTCGAAGGCTTCGACGGCGGGTCCGGCTTCTACTGCGACAAGAACCAAATCCCCACGAGGGGGCGACTCGACCTGTTCATCCAGGTCTGCAAAGCCGTCCAGCACGCGCACCAAAAGGGAATCATCCACCGGGACATCAAGCCGTCCAACGTCCTGGTAACGCTGCACGACGGGGTGCCGGTGCCAAAGGTCATCGACTTCGGCATTGCCAAGGCGATGCAGGGCGAGCTGACGGACATGACGGTCTTTACGCAATTCCAGCAGTTCATCGGCACGCCGGCCTACGTGAACCCGGAACAGGCCGAGATGAGCGGCCTCGACATCGACACCCGGTCCGACATCTATAGTCTGGGCGTGCTGCTCTACGAGCTGCTGGTGGGACAGACGCCGTTCGACTCCCGCGAGATGATGCGGGGCGGGCTCGACGCGCTGCGCCGAATCATCCTGGAAAGCGAGCCACCCCGGCCCTCCACCAAGCTGAACACCCTGCCCGGCGCGGAACGCG
>JBJXFS010000244.1:0-51357 GCA_046155625.1 Verrucomicrobiales bacterium
CAAAGCGGCCACAAGGAATTCAAGAAGTGTTTCTCCCCATAGTGGCCCCAACCCGGCACTTCCAGTGAAGCACCGCCCTACAACCTCAAAAATCCGCCTTTTCCAGAGCGCGGCCGAGCCGGACGAGTGCCTCCTCAATGAAAAGGTTGAGCCGGCGCCGCCGCTTCGATTCGGAGGCGGACGGGTCGATTCCCATGTGTTCGAGAGTCCACCGGTCACTCGCCAGATCGAGCCGTGTGTGCGTGGCCTCCACGAAAAGCGCCGTCAGCAGGTGCCACTCGAAGTCGGTCAGCGCCGAGTGGCAGGCCGCGTGAATGGTGTCGAACGTTGCGTTCTCCCAGGGCCTCGACAAGTCGTCCGGGCGACCTGACCGCGGGTCGGCGAGCGTTCGGCGGACCGAACTGTCGGGGGCATCGAGCGGGTCGGCCAGCGCCGGGTTGCTGGCTTGTCGTTTGCGGGCCGACTGCTTACGGAGCCAAGAAATGCCGCGGCGTTCGGCCATGATGGCGAAGAAGCGGGGCAATTCCTCGAAGACGGCCATTTTTTCGAGTGGGCTGGCGCCGTCAAGGCGGGCCTGGGTCAGCTCTCCCAGCGCTTCCATGACCACATCCTCGGCGTCGTCATCCTTGATGCCGAGTCGCGCCAAAACCGGCATGGCGCGCCGCCGCAACACCGGTTCCGCCATGGTCCAGCTCGTCGAGGTCAACACGCCCTCACGGTCGCGCGTGCGTAAGGCGTCGAAATCCGGATTGTGCTCCCAGAACTCGGCATCAGCGTCCCGATGAAGCTCAGCGTCGCCGGCCCGCTGGCGCGCACGGGCGACCCAGGCCACTGCCGCTGGCGCCGCCCGCTCCGCCAACCACGCCTGCGCCGCTTCCAAACTGACCGGCGGTTCCGGATGGGCGTCGAGGAATTGCCCAAAAAGCGCGCTCGCCACTTCCATCATCGCTGCCCCGTCCAGACGCACACCCACCACCGGACGCTGCACCCGCGCGCAAACGGCAGGCCATAGCACCTCAAGCCAGTCGCCAGGCAGTGAATGGGGCTCGGAGGACATGCGGGATGCGGACAACGCCCCCACCACTACACAAGGGCCGCGCCTCTGGGCACGAAAAATTTGCCAAATCCCCGTCCATATCGCGATCCTGACTCCGTCCGCGCGCCCCTTCCTGCGGGAAACCCACTCACCCATTCCCGTTCGCCAAGCGCCCTTACGCAGCGCATATTCATCCAGGATTCCACCATCGCCATGCCGCTCAACCTCTTTATTCCTCCCAATCTTCCCCTTATTCCCATCCTCCTAATCCTCTGCGGCTCCGCCCTCCTCGCCCAAAACCCCACGGCCAGCCTGCACCGAGCCGGTCGCGTGACACTGGGGGACGCGGTCATCGAACCAGGCGCCACGGCGGGGAGCGCGATGGTTCGGCTGCGGTCGCCGAGCCGGATCGACTGGGAGCCGCTTGTTCTGGGAGCCGGTGAGACATTGCGCATCCGTTCCGAAGCCGGTTCGCTCGCCTCGCTGCATGTCGTGCGCGGAGGAGCGCCGGCCCGACTCGACGGTCGTGTCATTGCCGATGGGCCGTTTTATCTCGTGAGCCCAGGCGGTATCCACCAAGCCGCGACCGGCACCATCCAGGCCCCCCGCGTTTTCATGAGCGCGCTCGCCGCCGCGGATGAAGCAGGTCTGCTTGGCACCGGTGCCGGCAGTTTCTTCAAAACGGGATCGGGATTGGTTAATTTGGAAGGGAGCCTCGAGGCCACCGGGGGATTGATCACCGTGCTCGGCGCCAATGTGAGCGTGGCGCCGACGGCCGCCCTGCACGCCCCTGGCGGCCAGATCCAAATCGCCGCGGCCGACACGTCCCAAGTCACCGTTTCCTCGACCACCGGTGCGGCGGCATTGGACCCCGGCGCCCGCAATCCGGGCAGTCGGGCCAACCTCACGACCCAAGGCCAGATGGTGGCCCGGCGCGTCGACTTCATCAGCGAAGGATTCATCCGCAACGGCGGACGGATTGAGACCGGCGGTCCGGGCAATCGGGTCTTGCTTTCCGCCGTGGCCACCACTCACGAATCCCGCCCCCGCAACGCGTCCATCATCATCACCGACAACCTGATCGCGGAAGGCGAGTTCCGCCCCGAGGGGCCGGTCATCAGCCCACGCGACGGCGCCAATCCCGCTCCCATCGGCGGCCAGCGCCAAACGCCGCGACTCAGCCAACCCGGATTCATCACACAGTCGGACGGCGGAGCCACTCAGATCGCCTTTTCGCCGATGCAGACGCTCGCCACCAGTTCGCCCATCCCACCACCCAATCGCGCCGCCACCGTGGCCTCCCGCGGATTGGAAACCGATCAGACTCGACGCCGCCAAGCCGCCGCCTCGAAATCTCCGGCCGTCCGCAAATCGTCGTTCTTCGGCCAGTTGTTCAAAAAGTGAGCCGGCCTCTACAACCCGACCGGCACACCATGCTCCAAACGGTCAAGCGCCCGATGGTCGTGTTCCACCTCCTTTTCCAACCGCGAGATCTTCTTGTCTTCAACCTTCAATTCCAACTCCAAGTGGTCTAATCGCTCCCTGACTGACTGCAAGTCGCGTTCCATCGCTTCAATTCGACGCGTCAATCCATGAATCTCGTACATCGGGGTCCTCCTTGGTGGGTTTGGCTTTGCCCTAAACATATCGATCGCCTCCGCCCGCCGACAAGTCGAATGTGCCAAATTCAGCACGCGTCCGAACTTTCCCTACACGAGGATGGCGGCTGCGCCCCCGCACCGGCCCGACATTTTTCCTTGCATCAAAGGGCAACCTCCCCATGGTTCCCGCTCCGCAATTGGCGTGGAACTTCCTGAGTAGCTCAGTGGCAGAGCGGGTGGCTGTTAACCACTAGGTCGTAGGTTCGAACCCTACCTCAGGAGCCAAATTCACCACTCCCGCAGTTGGCGTGGGACGTTCGGGTAGTGGCGGAGGCCGGTGAGCTGGAGGAAGGCGCGGCCCAGGAAGATTGGGTTGTTGCGCAGGTAGCGTTTCCAGAGGCGTTTGGGCTCTTTGGTCAGGCGGTAAGCCCATTCGAGGCCGGCGCGTTGCAGGACGGCGGGCGCCTGCGGGACGCGGCCGGCGTGGAAGTCGAAGGCGGCGCCGACGCCGAACATGAGGGTGGTGTCGAGACGCGGCAGGTAGCGGGCCATGAAGCGCTCTTGTTTGGGGGTGCTCAGCCCGACCCAGAAGCAATCGGGCTTGGCGGCCGCGACTTGGCGGGCGAGATCGGCATCCTCCTCCGCCGTGAGCGGTCGGAAGGGTGGCGTGTACGTCCCGACGACTTGCAGGCCGGGAAATCGCGCGACCAACGAATCGCTCAGAGCCCCGGCCACGCCGTCGGCGCCCCCGAAGAAAAAGTGCCGCCAGCCGCGCTCGATCCCGTCTTTAAGCACCAGCAACATCAAGTCCGGGCCGTAAACGCGCTCGATGAGCCGGGATCCCGCCAGTTTCCCCATCCAGACCATCGGCATGCCGTCCGGCGTGGTCAGGAATGAGGCGTTATGAATGTCGCACAATGCCGGGTCATCCTGCGACTCGCTCACACCGTGCACGCCTGTCACCGTCACGTAGCCTTTGCGACGCTCGGCGATCGCGGGGCGGATTTGAGCCAGTGCCGAATCGTAATTGATCTCGCTAATGCCGACGCCCAGGACGTTGATGCGGTGTGGTGGTTCCATGATCGGGCATAGTCGTGGACCGCCAGCGGCTCGCCGCAACGGGGAATCTGCCGTCTTGTCGCGAGTCCACTGACTCGCGTCCCTTTCGTCGCTAGTGTCCCTTCTGTCCCTTCGCCCCCGCGGCAACCTCCCCACCCCCGCTCATCTCACGCCACGCACGCCGCGTGGATTTCCTCGAGAATCTCGCGAATCCCGTAGCGGTACCGCCATCCAGGGTAGTCGGCCTGAAAACGCCGCACGTCCGAAATGTACCAGATGTGATCGCCACTGCGGTTGTCCTCGAGGTATTCGTACTCGAGCCGTTTCCCGGAGATCGCCTCACACAACTCGATGGCTTCGAGCATCGAACAATTCGAGTCGCGGCTCCCGCCGAGGTTGTAGACGACGCCGGCGCGGGGCGCCTGGCAGAACTGCCAGAATGCCTCGACAAGATCGTGGGCATGGATGTTGTCGCGGACCTGTTTCCCCTTGTAGCCGAAGATGCGATACTTCGTCCCGCTGACCGTGCATTTCATCAGGTAACTCAAGAACCCGTGCAACTCGGCTCCCGCGTGCGCCGGACCGGTCAGGCAGCCGCCGCGCATCGACATGGTCGGCATGCCAAAGTAGCGTCCATATTCCTGCACCAGCACATCCGCCGCAACCTTGCTCGCCCCGAACAAACTGTGCTTCGACTGGTCGATCGACATCC
Organism: Verrucomicrobiales bacterium; assembly: GCA_046155625.1. Taxonomy (GTDB): domain Bacteria; phylum Verrucomicrobiota; class Verrucomicrobiia; order Verrucomicrobiales; family V1-33; genus CAJBME01. The sequence continues at coordinate 4,409 of JBJXFS010000244.1, forward strand.
GCTCGTCGATGCCGATGAAATACGGATGGTCCTCCGCGATTTCCCAGCGTTTGGGAAGTTCAACGAGAGGCAGCGTATTCGGCGTGTCGCCGTAGACCTTGTTGGTGCTGGTGAAAATGAACGGGGCTTCCGGGCACGTCTGGCGCGCGGCTTCGAGCACATGCAGCGTGCCGGTCGCATTGACGCCGAAGTCGGTGAGCGGCTCGCGGGCCGCCCAATCGTGCGACGGCTGGGCCGCGGTATGGATGACCGCTTGGATCGCGGATCCGTATTCATTGAATACCCCCAACACCTTCCCGGCATCCCGGATGTCCACCGCATGATGACGATAACGAGGCAGCGTGCGTTCCAACTTTCCGCGCTCGCTTTCCGTCGACGCCTCCGGCCCGAAGAAATACGCCCGCATGTCGTTGTCCAACCCCACCACGTCGTATCCCTCCGCGTGAAAACGACGGCAAGACTCCGAACCGATCAATCCGGCCGAACCAGTCACTAAAGCGATCTTTCTCATGCGAAAAGTGCCGTCACCGAGCCACGGCGACCGAGACGGCGCGCCAACGTGTTCATAAGTGGTCGCCTGACAATCGGAACCTCCGAGTCTCATGCCGAAATCAACAGGTCCTCGATCGGCCACGCCTCCTGGCCCAACTCGACGACAATCTGGCGCAGCACGAGCAGGCTAGCCACCGCATCGAACAGGGCGTGGTGCCAGCGGCCATCGGGTACCAAGTTTTCCACTTCCGGCGTGAGCTGAAGTGCGTCGCAAAGCGACCCGAGCGAGTGGTCGGCGAGGTCAGGCAGGAAGCGTCGCGAGAGCACTACCGTGTCGAGCCAGGGACCGAACCCGTGAAGCGGGAAAGCGCGCAGAAAGCGTTTCTCCGTCCCCGCGCCGTGCGCGACCACCACCTTTCCGGCCAAGCCCGAGCGCAGCCGCGGCCAGAGCGACGCTAGCGTGGGGGCACCGCACAGGTCGTCGCGCGAGATGCCATGAACCTTCTGGGCGGACCAGGCTATCGGCGAATCGCTGTGGAGATAGCTGGCAAAAAAACTCTCCGGCTGCACCTCCGTCCCGCGCATCCCCGCCCAAGCAATCTGAACCGGCGCATCGGTCGACCCGCGCGTCACGCCCGCCGATTCGAAGTCGACAGCCACGAATTCAGTGTCTCGGATCAGAGGCATGAGCTGGGGTTAGATTCCACTGGATGGTCCCTTTGAACCACGGCCATCATCCTGGACAACAAGAATTCCCTTTCCACCAGGCACGAAACGGATCAAAAACGAAGAACGACGAACGACGAACGAAGCCCTACTTCAACTCCTGCAAATACTTGAGCAAGCTGGCGAGTTCGGCGGGCTGGAGCGGGTTGACCAGGCCAGGGGTCATGCTGGAGACGGCGTCTTCCTTGCGGCGGGCGGCGATGGATGCGGTTTTGATGACCTGAGTGACGGCAGCCATATTGCGGAGGACGACCTCATCGGCGCTCTCGCGCATGACGAAACCGGCGAAGGTTTCGCCTTCCTTGGTGTCGATGACGTTGGTGGGGAATCCCTGGGCGATGGTGGCGCTTGGGTTGATCAGGCTCATGAGCAACTCGGCGGGCGGATAACGCTTGGCGATGTCATGAAGGTTCGGGCCCTTGGGGGCAGCGTCTTTTTCGACCGTGTGGCAGGCCGCGCAGCCGCAGCTGGTGAAGAGTTTTTCGCCGACTGAAGCGTCCGCTTGTCCGGCGGCCAGCGCGGCCAGCGTGCGTTCGATGGCCACAGGCGGTTCGAGCAGGCCGATGGCACCGGGTTTCATCTCAGTGACGCCCGCCATGGCGGCGACCAGCGTTTTCGCGTCCTCGGCCCATTGAGAATCGGCATCGCCCAGGCGGGAGCTGTCCGTCGCTTCCAGCAATCCCACCCACTCGACGCGATGGCGTGAGAGTTGAGCGACCGCGGCCTTCGTTTCCTCCGGGCCGGCCTTGGCCAGCGCGGCGCGCACCGCGGCCTCGATCCGGTCGCTTTCCGACCACGTGGCGAGCCTGTAGTAAGGTCCTGTGCTGTCCGGCCGCGTCCCCCAGGAATTCCCGTCCCACTCGGCCTCCCGATAATACAAGCGGATCAACGCGGTGATCAGTCCGCGCCGGAGGCGGGCATCGTCGGTGGTTTCGAGCCGATCGATCAATCCAGTGACGACTTCAGGCAGATGCAACTGACGAATCACGCGCAGCGCCGCCGCGGTCGTCCCGCGATCGCCGTGGCTGTCGAGCGCGCTGAAACAGGCGGCGTGTGCCTGGAGGCGGACGAGGGCGCGATCGGCCAAATGCGGGAGCGACCGGCGCCAATCGGTGGCCGCCGGGGTGCTCCCTTCGGAGGCGGCCCCGGCGAAGGCTGGCGGCAGGTGGTCGACATAGACCTGAAACTGGACACTGCCGGCCTGGGGGTTTTGCTCGACGCTGGAATCGTCCAGCGCCGCCTGGGTGGCAAATGTCGTCCATCCGTGGCCCTCGGGAAGGTCGTAACCAATGACGCTCACGGCATGCGTCCCGATGCCCCACCCGACGGGGCGCCCGCCCACCGTAAGGGGCCGGCCGATCGCATTGAGTCCGACTCGCACTTCGCTCCATCCGGCGGTGGCCGTGGCCCAGGCGAGATCCGTAAGCCGTTTTTCGCCGGCCGGTCCTCGAAGCATCGGCTCCACCCAGTCGGCGTGATCGACGCCATTGCCGTTGCCACCGTCCGTCACGACGAGAAACAACTTCGTCGCCCCCGTGATATCGCATTCGAGGGAATGCAGGCGGGTCGTGGCAGTGCCTTTGACATTCGCCGTAGCGGCCCGCGGTTCGACGGCCGTCGCCTCTTCGTTCTCGACCAATGGCGCCTGTGCCGCCAGCTCGAGGATTGCCGGAGCGGCCTCGACCCGGTTCAGCCGCGACAGCGCGATGACAGCTTGGGATTTGACGTGATCGTTAGGATCCTTGAGGGCTGCGATCATGTGCGGCACGACGGCCTCGGGCGCCTCGGTTGGCCGATCCGCGATCAACCGCATTGCGAATTCCTTAAGCCTCGGATCCGCCGCGCCGTAGCGGCCAAGCAACCCCGATGCCGCCGGCCCCATCAGCTGTTTCAGCGTGGCCAAAATGGCGATGCGCGCGGTCTGCGGTGTGTCGTCCTTTTGCAGCAAATCGCGCAACGCTTCGGCCACTACTGGTCGCGCGTCCGCCGGCCGACGCAGGATGGCTTGCTGCGCGGCCAGACGCCGGGTGTGGCTCAGCGAGCCCAACTGGCGGGCCAATTCCCCTGGGTCCAATTCGCGCAAAGGTGGCAGTGCTTTTCCTTCCTGGGCTTGTGGGCCGCGTACCCGGACGATGTACCCCACGTCTTCTCCCTTGTACGTGTACTCCCCGCCTTTCCAGCTGGCGATGTAGATGTTGCCCGAACCGTCGGCTCGCAGCGAGGTCGGCCGCTCGATCTCGCAAAAAACTTCCTGGCCCAGATCGAACCAGGCGCCCTTTTCGCCCTTGAGCGGATGGTAGTAGACGGCATTACGCCCCCAGTCAGCGGTATAAAGCATGTCGCCATAGGGGGCCGGCACGCTCGGCTCCTGAATGTACGTCGCGCCCGTCCCCGACCCGCCGCCATAAACGCCCAGGGACGGCATGGTTTCGTCGGCGAAGTTCTTGAAGAGCCGGGGATAGCCCATTTCCGCGCCGTGAAACAACGCATGAACCCGGATGTCCCATCCGCCGCCGTCGTTGGTGTTGTCCCGCGCGAACACATTGAGCCACGGATCGACCGCCGCTTCGTAGATGTTCCGCGTCCCGGTCGCGAACGGCTCCAGTCCGCTCCCGTCGGGCCGCACCCTCACCACGCCCCCCGCATGCAACCGCAGGGTGCGCCCATCCGTCCCTTTCGCCTCCATGAATCCAAAATCCCCGATGGCGAGATAAAGCCAGCCGTCGATGCCCAGCGTCACACCGTTGCTCGTGTGGTCGGGCGGGCGCTGCATCAGGTCAAAGCCGATGCCACTGACCAATTCCTGCCGCTCGTCCGATACGCCGTCCCCATCCGTGTCGCGAAATCGCGTCAGCGTCGGTGGATGCAGGCAGTACACCCACTCGCCATCGTACTCGAGCCCGCGCGGGCTGCTCACCTGGGCGTACTCGGTCCGCCGGTCCGCCTTCCCGTCGCCATCGTCGTCGACCAATTTCACGATGAACCCGCGGTCGGGTTTCGTGTCGATCGAGGCATTCTTGTCCACCGCAATGAACAACTCGCCCGCTTCGCCCGGACACACGAACGTCGGATAATTGATCAGCGGCGGCGCGGCAAATACCACCGCCTCAAACCCGGCCGGCAGTTTCGTCGGCAAGGGCGTGTCGAGGGCCAGCCCCGCCGCTCCAGGGATCAGCGCCGACAGCGCCACGCCAGCCCATTCCCTGATCCCGCGGCCGGCCGCATGAGAAGATCGCAGATCCATGCCGCCACCTGCCACCATGCCCCCTCCCCGGCAACCCGAAAGACAGAGCCGACTTTCGCCCGATCAATCGGACGCATCCCAACAACTCTCGACACCGTCGGAAAATTGGCTTGGATGTTGCGAGGGAATCGAGCCGGTCCGTCCTCCGAGCAGGAGCCCCATTCACATCATGCCTGACATCAAGATCCCGACTGTCGGTGAATCGATTTCGACCGCGCTCATCTCCACTTGGCACAAGGGCGACGGCGCGTCCGTCGCCTCCGGCGATCTCCTGCTCACGCTGGAAACCGACAAGGTGTCGACTGACCTGAGCGCCGAGACCAGCGGCACCCTCAAGATTCTCATCCCCGCCGGTACCGAAGTGGCCATCGGATCCGTGGTCGGCAGCATCGCCGAAGGCGCCCCTGCCGCCGCCCAGCCAGACGCCGCGACCGCCGCCACCCCGCCGCCAGCCCACCCGTCCAAACAAGCCCCCCCCGCGCAACCGGCACCACCGCCGGTCGCCGATTCGCCATCGCCGCCCCGCGACATCCCACTCGCCGGCCCGCCCGCCGACTCTGCCTCATCCCAGGCGGGAGCGGGTGGCAAGATGGCCGCCCGCCCGCCCGCGGATCGCCGTACCACACGGACTCGTCTTTCTCCGCTGCGCCGAAAAATCGCCACCCACCTGGTGTCCGCCCAGCAGACGGCGGCGATCCTCACGACCTTTAACGAAGCCGACATGTCGGCCGTCATCGGGTTGCGCAAACAACTGCAGGACAGTTTTGTCGCCCGGCACGGTCTCAAACTCGGCTTCATGTCGTTCTTCGTGAAGGCGGTCGTCGATGCCCTCAAAGCCGTCCCCCAACTCAACGCCCGACTCGATGGCGACGAGCTCGTCCAGCACCACTACTACGACATCGGCGTGGCCGTCGGCACCGAAAAAGGACTGGTCGTTCCCGTCATCCGCGATTGCGATACCAAGAGCTTCGCCGATATCGAACACACCATCGCCGAGGCCGCCAAAAAGGCCCGGGACGGGAAACTGCTCATCGAAGACCTCCAAGGCGGCGTCTTCACCATCAGCAATGGCGGCATTTACGGCAGCCTGCTCAGCACCCCCATCCTCAATCCCCCGCAGTCCGGCATCCTCGGCATGCACTCGATCCAGGAACGCCCGATCGCCCTCAACGGACAGGTCGTCATCCGCCCCATGATGTACCTCGCCCTCAGCTACGACCACCGCGTCGTCGACGGCAAAGAAGCCGTCACCTTCCTCGTCCGGATTAAGGAATGCCTCGAAAACCCGGCCCGCCTCCTCCTTGGCGCCTGAACCCGCCCGCCGCACCCAGTGATCAAGGGCCTGGCGCATTGAGACAAACGATGAATGGTATGTGGCCGCCGAGCGGTCTACCGGGCCTCCTCCGCGCCCTTGTCGGTTTCCTCGGACCCGGGGTTGTCGGCCGGCGTTGGCAATCGCTGCCCATTCGGACCGATGGTGAACACAGTCAGGGTCATGGCGAGATGCGAGCCCTCCGGCAACTCATTCATGGAAAACACAGCCGTCTGGCCCGGAGACACCATCACTTCAAAATCAGTGGTCGTGCTCACCAATTCGCTGGTCGGCGGAGCCTGCCGCACCAGCAACATCCCGGGCTGCCGATCCGCCGGGAACCGAAGCTCCACAGTCCCCACCACCTTGAAGACCTCTCCCTCCAGAACGGCCTCGATCGGGATCCGCAGCCCTTGCCAATCGCCTTCCGGCGCCATCCCTCTGCCGATTTCAATCATCCCCCGCTGACCGCTGCGAGTCGTGATCTGCGGCGCCGCGAGTAAGTTCACCCCCTGGGCCTGGTTCATCTCCCTCAGCCAGTGCTGGAATGGCTCGCTTGTCAGAATCTCGTCTTTAATGGGCCGAGCCTGCGTGAACTCAAAAACCTTTGTGGAAACATTCACCATCGTCATCGGTCGATGGCTGACTATTCCCAGTAACTCTTTGATCACACGTAGATTGGATCCACTATGCCGGATGGTCATTGCGGCGGTGGCGTCATCGTATGCGGCACTCGCCGGCCCGCCGAACGCGATGCCCCACGACTGGAATAATTCAATGGGCGTCAGGCGCTGTGAGGCCGGGCGTTCGGCGCTGCCCACAAACGGTTCTGTTCCCCCTTCAGAGTAACCCGGTTCCCCGGCGGCAGGGTTTTGCCCAAGCGTCGATGCCGGTCGCGTCAACAAGTCGGGACGAACGCGCACCACCTCGGTCACCAAGGTCTCGTCATCCTCGGGCTCCCACGGGCGGAAGGTGATGACACCCGGCTCCTTGAAGAAAACCTCGCTCCGATTCAGCGCCGCCACCCAGTTGAGGCCGTCCATCAGCGAAATGTGCTTGAACGGCAGGGCGACCGCAGGACGCGGGCGATCCGGGCCGTCCCCAGCGGCCACCAGCTCCGCGCTCAATCGTTCGATCGCCGGGTTCCTCAGATGATTGAGTTCGCGGGCACGCTGCAACAGCTGGCCTAGCGCCTCCTCCAATGGACGGGCGGCCTCGAGATTGAGGTCAGTCAGGCAATACGACGACAAAAACCGCCGCAACGACGCCATAGCAGGCGTTTCGGCTTCAAGGCGGGGAAGGTCGTCCACCTGATCAGGAGTCGATAAATTGCCTGTCACCTTATGGTGTCACCTTATGGAGCCGATAAATTGCCTGTTACCTTATGAAAGGTTTTCGCGGGTCGCCCCGTACATCCCAGACGCCACCCTTCATCCCATGCGCCGACCCCGATTGCTTGCCCCTACTGAATTTAGCTACGCTGTGTATCACTGTGTTTCGCGGGTGGTGGACCGCGGCAAGGTGCTCGGAGATAAGGAAAAGGAACAGTTTACCAAGTACATGCGCCTGTACTCGAAACTCTACGGACTGCGCATCCTCACGCACTGCCTCATGTCGAACCACTTTCACATTCTGGTGGAAGTGCCGCCGAGGCCTGAGGTGCTGCTTACCAACCAGGAGTTGATTGACCTGATCCGGGCGACGCTGGGCGATGCCCGGGCCGACAAATTGGCGAGTTGGTTCGCCCACTGCGCGAAACACGGCAATGATGCGGCGATCAAGGAAGAGCGGGAGCGTTGGTTCAGCCGAATGTGGAATTTAGCCTCCTTCATGAAGGTGCTCAAACAGCGCTTCTCGCAGTGGTTCAATGGCACACGGGCAACCCGGCGGACCGGTACGCTTTGGGAGGATCGGTACCGCAGCGTGCTGGTGGAACGGGGTACCGCGTTGCAGGCCATGGCGGCGTACATTGACCTCAATCCGGTTCGAGCCGGCTTGGTCAGCGACCCGAAGGACTTTCGGTGGAGCGGCTACGGCGAAGCAATGGCGGGACGGGAGGAGGCGACAGCGGGCCTGCGGTGGTTGGCCGAGCATCCAAGCGCGGATGGTCTCGCACCCGCGGCGACGCCCGACAGCTCAAGCGCCACGGTGCTCGCCTGGTATCGCGAGCAGCTCTATTTCAAAGGACAGGAAATCCGAGACCAGGACGGTACGGTCGTTAAACGGGGGTTCAGCGAGGAAGAAATCAAGGCAGTGATCGAAGCGGGGGGACGACTGCCGCTGACCGCGTTCCTGCGCCTGCGGGTGCGCTATTTCACCGACGGAGCCGTCCTAGGGAGCAATGCGTTTGTCGAGAAGGTGTTTCAAGCTCACCGTGAGCGCTTTTCCGATAAACGGCTGACCGGCGCACGACGGCTCCAACGATTGGAGCTCGAAAGCCCCTTGCGCGTTGCCCGCGCGCTGGCCGTTCGAGCCGTGGAGTGAGCCCTCCCAATTATCAACGGCTTCATCGGGCATCCCCTCGCAGCCTCCCGCACCCCAGATTCAGGGTGCCGATTCGGCGTGGCCAAACGCCACCATCATAGCCCATGAGGTTTCGTTCGTGTTGCGTAGACCACGCGCCGATAAGCGCCCGGTTGGCTGCCGGATAGAGCGGGAGGGGTTGTCGGGCCCGCTCAAAGAGACGATACAGATGCATAAGGGGACGTGGGATGCATAAGGGGACGGGCAGATTGGCGGCGGCGCTCATAAAGGGACGTGGGATGCATAAGGGTGCATAAGGGGACGGGCAGATTGAGGACACCCGATCCGGCCGCGGCAGAGTGAGTGGGGCACTGGCGAGTCTGACTGACCTTGGAACTGAACCTCCAACCCCCGTGACACGGATCCGGCCTGTTCCGGCGTTCAGCGCAGCGACTTGACCGGGGTGCTCGGAGGGCCGTAGCCTCGGCCGCATGAAACGCACAGGCGGCACATGGGTTCGATGGGGCGCTGTTGTGATTTGGCTGACCGGCGCGTGGTACAGCCGCGGTCAGATGCCGACGGATGGATTTGAGCCGATTTTCGATGGACGGACGCTCGATGGATGGAAAGGGCAGGACATGAGGTTTTGGAGTGTTGAGGACGGCGCGATCACGGGCACCATCACCCGCGAGCAGGCTCCCACCATCAATCAGTATCTGGTCTGGCAGGGGGGACTGGTTGACGACTTCGAGTTGAAGCTTGTGTTTCGCCTGACCGGGTCGACGACAGGGGATACGAACGGCGGCTTTCAGTTTCGCAGCCGGCGACTGCCACACGGCGACGTGGCCGGATACCAGGTCGACAACAATTTTGGCCAGCCGTGGAAAGTGCGGTTGTACGACGAGTTTGGCCGCCACGATCTGGCGCTCGAAGGCGAGCAGACGGTATTCACTCGCGAAGGGAAGAAAGTGACCACGCCGCTGGCCTTGGATCCGTCGGCGCGCGACTTCCGACTCGATGAATGGCACGAATACCACCTGATCGCTCAGGGCCGGCAGTTTGCCTTGCGCATCAACGGACACCTCGTCGCCCAGGTGCTCGACGAGGACGACGACAACGCCGAGGCCGCCGGTGTGTTCGCCCTACAGCTCCACACCGGCCCTCCGATGAAGGCCCAATTCAAGGACATCCGCCTCAAGCGCCTGTCCATGAAATCGCCGCTCACGCCGCGCGCCCGCCTGCTCGCCGAGGCCTCCCTTCATTGGGATTTTGGCGAACGTCTCGACGCCCATCAACCGCCGCTCAAACCGATTGGCCACGTCACCGCCGACGTGCCAGCCGAAGGCCCCGGCGCGGTTGACGGCACGCGTGTCACCCGGTTCTCGTCTGGCGGCCTGGATCCGGCGGCCGACCTCAATCAACCGACACTGTGGAACTTCCCGCCCGACTCTGGCGCCACCATTTTCATCCGCCTCCGCTCGAGCAAAGGTCATTGGGAGTCGACCTGGCTCTCGAAAGGCAGTGGCGCGACTTCGCATCTCACGCTCGCCGGAATCAAGGGACTCATCGGTGCTGGTTATGAACTGGCCTTCGATTTCGCCTCCGGAAAAATCCGAGCGCGCGTGCCATTCGATCAATCCTTCGCGTGGCAGGAATGGCTCATCCGCTTGGACGGCCAGACGGTCAACATCCGGCGTAATGGCGAGGAGCTACTGTCCAGCGAGTGGCATGGTCCTCGAGTTTTTAAGTCCAACAACGACCCATTCCTCATCGGCGCCGTCCTGGTGGAAGGCAGACCTTCCCCTAATTTTCATGGCGAGATGGCTGAAGTCGCCCTCTGGACGCGCTCCCTCGGGCACGAGGAGCAAATGGAACTGTGGCAGCCGGGTTACCGTCCCGCCGCCGAAAAACGGCGCCGGCGCATCCTCCTGCCCGACGGCGGGGAATAAAAGCCGGCCAGCCAACTAACGACCTGGCTCCCAGGCCGGCCATGGGGAGGGGCGGGCTGAGACCTCCAGACCGACTGACGCATTTGCCTCAAAGCGGTCGCAGCCGAATTCAAAACGCACTCGTTTCCAGGGCGGCCTCAACTCGTCACTCGCAGTAAAACCCTGCCACTTTGTCTATCGTAGCGCCAGCACACCTTCTTTGGGTTAGGGCTCGACCACCTCGGCCTTTTCGGCGTAGAGGAGAGGGAGATCGAAACGTTGAAAATCGTCTTCGAGATTGGTTTTGATCAGCTCTCCCTGCTCCAGCCACGGAACCAGCGTGAGGCGGACTTTTTGACCTGGGGTGAGTCGAGCGGTGGGCTGGACGACGCGCTGGCGGAAGTTCCACAGCACCACGGCGAGCTCCGGTTCGGCGTAAGTGCCCGCAACAACCCGGTCGACGGTGAATTCGGCCGTGAAGGCGGCATCGGGATAGTTAACGGATTTCAAATCCAACACCTTGGATTTTGCCCGCAGCGTCGCCTCGACCACCAAGACGGCGTCAGGTGGGGAAGGCGCGGCCGGTTGAGACCGATTTGGATTGAAGGCGACGCGTTTCCACTCCACGCCCTGAGCCCGCGCGACGGCTGGGTCCATGAAGAGATCGCGCTCGGCGAGCACCCAGATGACGGACTTTTTCGATCGAACGACGTCATCCGGGAGTGCCGCGAATCGTTGGCGCACTTGGGTCGCCCCGCCGCCATTGAGGGCGATGACATGAATCGGTTGATCGAGCGATGCCGCGAACCATGACCCGAACCCAGCGCCCGGGTGGTGAAAAGGCAGGTTGGGGTCGTCGTACATGTTCACGTTGGAATCCCCAAGCAGGACGACGGTAGCGTTGGGATCGGACGCGACGGGTGTAGTCGCCGGCACGCGGATCGTCGTGCGCCAAGCCGACGTGGCTTCCACCGTCAGCCCAAGGGAGGCGACCAGATCGCCTTGGGCGCTCACGGTGGTAAGCCCCGAAGGTTCCGGTGGGTCGACCGCTTGGTTTCGCCATAGGGCGGCCACCACTTTGGCGGCCGCGCGGGCTCCGGCCGGCTCCCAGTGCGTGTCGTCGGGCAGATAGGGCACTGGAAGATCGATGTCTACCACCTCGACCGCGTCTCCGAGCGCGGCCACGAATTGGGTCCAATCGGGATGCCGCCGTCGCGCGAGAGGAGCGGTTATGAAGACCAATTGGCGCCTCGACAGCGACGCCTTGTCCGGCACGGGGACGAGGATGAGGCGAATCCCGCGTTCTTGGAGCTGTGCGGCGAACTCGCGGATCACCGGGATGGGGCCGTCCCACTCTTTCAAGGCCGGGTCCTTGGCCACCGAGTGGGTCGGCCCGAGGACTGGACCGCGGCCAGTCAGGGCCTGGACGCCGGGTCGATGAAACAGCCACCCCTCGGGGCCGATGAGCACTTTGCGGTTGCCCTCGCGGAAGACGTGATACAACGCCGTCTGCAGAGTTGCGCGCACGGGATGGGTCCAGGCGCCGTCGTCGACACGTTCCTCCAGCGTCCGCAGGCGGTCGATCACCCGTCCTTCTCCCGGCCGGAACACGGCCAGCATCGAATCGCGCACGGCATCGGACGAGCCTTCCCGAAGCAGGCCCGGCAGGAGAATGATCGCCAGAAACAGACTGATGATCACCCACCGTGAGCGCGCTGACAGCTGGATATCCACCGGATAGGGAGCTCCTGGATCGTCGCGGCGCCGCGTCGGCTCCGGCTTCGGGCCGGGAGACTTCTCCGGGAGTGGGCGGTGATCCGGGGCACTCATCAGAATTGGAAATACAGAAATGGATTATGCCCTTGCGTGAACATCATGGCCACGGCCAGAAGGAAGACCGCCAGCACCAGCCCAATCTTGGGCAGCGTGAGCACACGGAGCAGCGATTGCGAGCTCGGGAGAAGAAAGGCGATGCCCAGTCCCAGGGCCAGCATGGCCAGATTGTAGGGAGTGGCCATCTCAGCCTCCAGCAGCGCCGCGGTCTCCGCCGTCCCCCGCGCGCCGGCCAGCGCTTCAAAGTACCGCGCAGCCACTTCGAAGCTGTCGCTACGGAAAAACACCCAGCCAGCCAGTACGATGAGGAACGTCGATCCCACGGCCAACGGCCGCGGCAGCCAGTGGGACAGCGCCGCGCGGCCGAGCAGCCGCTCCAGGGCCAGCACGGCGCCATGCAGCGCCCCCCACGCGACAAACGTCCAGTTCGCGCCGTGCCAGAGCCCACCTAACACCATGACCGTAAGCAGATTGACATACGTGCGGCCCGTCCCCAGGCGGTTCCCTCCCAGCGGAATATACAAATAATCGCGCAGGAATGTGCTCAGCGAAATGTGCCAGCGGCGCCAGAAGTCCGTCACGCTGCGCGCCTGGTACGGCGAGGCGAAATTCTCGTCGAATGTGAACCCAAACATCCGGCCCAGCCCGATCGCCATGTCCGAATACGCCGAAAAATCGAAGTAAATCTGCAAGGCGTAAGCCGTCAATCCGAGCCAGGCGGTCGGCGCGCCCAGCACGTCCGGGTGTGCTCCGAAAGCGGAATCGGCCATCGGTCCCATCGGATTGGCCAGGAGGATCTTTTTGGCGAACCCGACGCAGAACCGCGTCAGGCCGTAGACAAAGCCTTCCGTTGTATGCGGCCGATTCACGAGCTGCTCGGCCACCGTCTCATAGCGAACGATCGGCCCCGCCACCAATTGTGGGTACAAGGAGACATAGGCCGCGAAATGTAGGAACGAGGGCGCCAGCCGGGCATGCCCACGGTACAGGTCGATGCAGTAGCTCATGCTCTGAAACGTGTAGAACGATATCCCGACAGGAAGGACGATGCGTGTGACCCACTCGGGCACCTCTCCCGGCGACCACCCCAACCCCCTCGCCACCTCGCTCGCCGCCCCCACGGAAAACCCGAAATATTTAAAGAATCCTAGAATAAGGAGATTCGACGTGATCGAAAGCACCAGACCGGTTTTCCGTCGTCGCGCCGTGGCTCCAGCCCCACCCACCAGCAGACCGCCAAAATAATCGATGGCCGTCGAAACCAGCATAAGCACGCAAAACCAAGGGTTCCAACTCGCATAAAACGCGTACCCGCTCAGGCCTAAAACTGCAATCCGCCACGACCTCGGAGCCGCATAATACAGCCCCAGCGACAAGGGAAGAAAATAGAAGAGGAATAAGTGTGAGGAGAATACCACGCGGGGTCGGGTTGGCGGCGGTCGGCGGTCGAAGGGCGGCGGTCGGAGGGCGGAGCTCGCGGCGCGGCAATCAGTGCTCAGTCATCACCCTTAAACAAGCGGGCGCGATGGAGGGGCGAATAACGTTCAAAGCTCCAGTGGAGCTTCTTGTGACTCAGAAGTGTTCGGTGAGGAGTATTCCATAATTCTACTTTGTTGAACCCCTGCTCACATCTGGAGGAGGCGGTGGTGGATTAGTGGGGGGACCATTGCGGCGTCTGGCGGAGCCGATGGGAAGCTGTCCTTTCTGGTGGCGCCTGGCAATCAGTTCGATGCGTTGAGCTTCGGTGGCGGCCGGGTGCTGGAGATGAAATCCGTTCGATATTCTTGCGCCTCAGCGTGCTCGTCAGCCCACGCAAGCAGTGTCGGGCGTGCTCCGAGGCACTCCGAGCCTTCACTTTGAAGTATTTCGTTAACGAGCGACTGAAACTCATGAAGCGTCGAGCCAATCCACCTAGGCAAGTCAGGTCATTTTTGAGTTGCAGCTATTTTTCGTGCCGCTTTTTCCGATTTATTTTTTCGGGTGGCTTTTAGAGCCGGTTTTTCTTGTCGCGTCTTGACACTTAACAATTCATCAATGCAGGTCAACTAGATAATCAACAAAGTAGAAATAAGCCAGTCTTTGAGTGGATGTCTCAAATCTCCCGACTTGGCTGAGCTAGATCCATCTTCCGCATTGTGGACTGGGAGTTTCGTGAGACAGTGAAGCCCATGAGTGCGTTACTCGAGTTGCCGGAGGTGCGCCAGCGAGTCAAGCGCTGGACGGTGGCGGAGTACGAGCAATTGACGGAACTGGGCGCGCTGGGCAAGAACGTGGAGTTGATCCGCGGAGTCATCGTCGAAAAAATGAGCAAATCACCGCTCCATTGCTTCTTGGCGCTTTCGTTCCACTCGGCGATCTCAAACCGGCTGCCGGAGGGGTGTTTCCTTCGGCAAGAGGCACCCTTGCGCCTGCTTGGGTCTGAACCGGAGCCCGACATCTCGGTGGTACGCGGCCAGGCGGCCGACTTCCTCCATTCCCATCCAACGAGTGCCGCTCTCGTCGTTGAGATCGCCGTTACCTCGGCGGCCCTTGACCGCGAAAACGCCAGGCTTTATGCGGAAGCGGGGGTTGAAGAGTATTGGATCGTGCTGCCGCGCCGGCGGCAAGTGGAAGTGTATCGCGAACCTCACGATGGCGCGTATACCGTCAAATCGCTCTGCGTCGCGCCCGCGCTCCTCCACTGCGGCAGTCTGCCTTCCGTCACGGTGGATCTCGAGGCCCTTTTTCCACCGGGGGAACAATAGCGGTACGGAGTCGGAGGGGGCCGATCCCCTCGCGACGAGAGGCTCCGCCGCATGCGCGGATTGATCAGAGAGACCATTCAGGAGGGTGAAAGTTTTGCCCCCTGTCCTTCGTTTTCGGCGGGCCGGCTTTGTCGGCCACCGCTGCCGTGAACCCGCCTGATCCTCCTGTTCCGCCCGTGCCCGTTGGCGCGCTCTCGTCCATGCGATTGCGCGAACTGCCCGCGGACGAGTTGCCTCGGGAAAAGTTCGAGACCCACGGCCCGGCGGCGCTGAGCGACGCGGAACTCTTGTCCCTGCTTTTCGGCTCCGGCATCCGCGGCCTGAATGTAGTCGACATGAGCCGCCAGCTGCTGGCCCGCTTCGGAAGTCTTCAGGATCTGTCGCGACTCGATTGGAAAACGTTCCGAACCGTGCCCGGCATCGGCGGTGCCCGGGCCAAACACCTCGCCGCCACCTTCGAACTCGGCAAACGGCTCGCCCGGGCCACCGCTAGGCACATCGCCTTGTCCACGCCGGAGGAAGTCGCCAATTTTATCGGCCCTGACCTGCGCGCCGAATCCCGTGAAGTCATCCGCGTCATCCTCCTTAATACCAAACTCCGCTTCCAGCACCTCGAAACCATCGCCCATGGCAGCATCAACGAGTGCACCGCCCGCATCGCCGAAATCCTCCGCCCCGCCATCGTGCACACCGCCCACTCGTTCATCCTCGTTCACAACCACCCGAGCGGGGACCCGCTGCCCAGCCAGGCTGACATCGACCTCACGCGCCGCCTCAACGAGGCCAGCCGTCACCTCGGCCTTCGCCTCCAGGATCACCTCATCATCGGCCTCCCACGCCACCCAGGCGACCGCGGCTATTTTTCGTTCCGCGAGGGAGGGTTGCTCTAGTAAGCGCCGTCGAGCGCTTGAGCCAGCCTGACCCGCTGTGGTGCCGGGAGGCAAGCCTCCTGACCACCGCTGAACCGTTCACCACCATGGAACTGGCCCGTCCCAATGGGAGGCTGTCGGTCATTTGGCGCTTGCGTCGATTCGAGAAAATCCCGACAGACTCATTTGTTTGAGGATGTAGTGTTGACTTCTTCGTGGACGATCATTCCTCAGCCACCATCCTCATATGAAACCATACCACCTCATCCTCACCGCGGTCGCCGCGGCCACGATGGCCCTGCACGCCGCGGGAACTGAACCGACGACCCATGAAAAACTGGCCGAGAAGTTGATGGGGTTGATGAACCGAAGGGAAGTGATGCTGGAGGCCTTTACGGCGACCACGGAGCCCGCCCTGCTGCAGATGCCGGAGGCGAAACGCCCGGCCATTCGCAAATTATTCAAGGAATTCGCCGAATCGATCGCCGATGCGCCGGAGCTCAAGACCCGCCTGACAGCCCTGTACAAGGAAAGTTTTACCGAAGCCGAATTGAGCGACATGCTGGCCTTCTACGAGACCCCCACCGGGAAAAAGGCGCTCGAGAAAATCCCCGCATTGTTCCAGAAAGGCGCGGCCATCGGGCAGGACCTTGCGCAAAAGAAGCAGGCGGAGCTTGAGCGCGAACTCCAGAAGATTCTGAGGAACGATGCCGGGCAGTGAAATGAACACGGTCGACGCTAACGAAGTGGCCGCCCTGCTGGAGACAGGGGCCACGCTGATCGATGTGTTGCCGGAGGAGAATTTCGAGGCGGAACATATTCCGCGGGCGATCAACGCATGTGTGTACGAGATGGCTTTTGTCGGCAAGGTCGAGGCGCTGCTCGGCGACCGGGATCGGGATATTATCACTTACGGAGCGGGAGCCGGGTCCCTGGACGCCCCCACCGCCGCCGCCAAGCTGCGGGGAGCCGGCTATACTCGGGTTCATGTGTTTGCCGGTGGATTGGCCGAGTGGAAGGCCAATGGTCGGCCTGTCGGCGGCACCGGAATCATTCCCGGACCGTTTGAAGCCGATGCCGTTTACGTGATCGACCCGGCGGCCAGCGTCATTCGCTGGACCGGTCGCAACCTTTTCAACTTCCATCACGGCACGCTTCGCCTCGCGGGCGGCGAGCTTCAGGTCGACCACGGCATCTTGAGGTCAGGGGAATTTGAGATCGACATGAATTCCATGGCCTGCGATGACTTGACCGACGCGGCGACCAACGCCCTGTTGATTCGTCACTTGCGGGACGACGACTTTTTCGATGTCGATCGATTTCCCGCCGCCCGTTGCCAGATTACCCGGGCGACTCCGATTCCTGGCGCCACGCTGGGCACGCCGAACTTTCAGCTTGAGGGGGCCATGACCGTCCGTGGCATTACGGAACCCATTGCCTTCCCAGCCGTCATCGCCCAGGCCGATGCGGACAACCTGACCGGCCAGGCGCAATTCGAGTTCGACCGGACCCGGTTTGGCAGCCAATATGGCAGCGGGCGGTTTTTCGCCTTCCTCGGTCGCCACGTTGTCAATGACCACGTCCAGTTGCACGTGAAGCTGAACGCCCGTCGGATATGAATCTGGTTTCCGATCCCTTTCGCGAACCGCGGGAGACCGAGGGCGTGTTGGAATGTCCGTTTCAGGGCGAACCGACGCCGATGATCCTCCGCCACGCGGATGTGCGCGCCGCCGCCAAGGACTGGCAGACATTCAGTTCAAATGCCCCATTCCGGGTTCCGATTCCCTCCGAGGAGGACGTGCGCACGGTGCGCCAACTCCCGGTGGAAATCGATCCACCCGACCACACCGATTACCGGAGAATCGTCGAGCCATTTTTTCAACGGGCCAAGGATCCTGCGATGATCGCGCAGGTCGAGGCACTGATGCGGGAGATGGTGGAGTGGGCGCTGGCTCGGCCATCGGTCGAGGTAGTGCGCGAGTTGGCGCTGCCGATCCAGTCACGCGCGCTCGCCTATTTGCTCAATGTGCCGGAGAGCGAAGCCACCACCTGGATCAGCTGGGGTACGCACGTGTTTCGCGACGGAGGAAGCGGCCAGCAAAAGGGAGCCGCGCTTGAGGCGTATCTTCAGGCCCAATTCGACCGCGCGACCGCCGCCCCTGGCGACGATTTCTTCAGCGCCTTGGTGCAGGCGACGATTCGCGGCCGGCCGTTGACGCGGGAAGAGGCGATGGGTTTTGGAAACCTGACGTTCGCCGGCGGGCGCGACACCGTGATACACACGATTGCCTCCGTGCTCGCCCACTTGGCGACGCACCCGGAGGCACTCGAGTTTCTCCGCGAAGATCCCTCGCGCATTGTGCACGCCAGCGAAGAATATTTCCGGGTTATCACCCCGTTGACCCACATCGGCCGGGTCTGCCCGGTCGAGACCCACGTCCATGGCATCAGCGTCAAACCGGGCGGGCGCGTCTCGTTGTGCTGGGCTTCGGCCAACCAGGATGCCGCCGCCTTCGACGCTCCGCAGGAAATCCACCTCGACCGCAAACCCAATCCGCATCTGGCGTTCGGCTTTGGAGCCCATCTTTGCCTCGGTGCCGCTCATGCGCGTCTGCTGCTCCGCACGCTGCTGCAGACATGCCTCGACCGGGTCGGGCGGCTCACGGTGCTCGCCGCGGAAGAACGCGTCGAGGACGAGGCGCGCTACCGCCGTGTCGTCGGCTTCGAGTCGTTGACCATGGCCTTCAAACCATTGCCGTAATCCCGGCTCGCCCTCAGGGGCACCTCACTCGCATCGAATGAGCGCGCTGCGGCCGTGCGCGTCGAGCCCTTCCAGATCGGAGAGCGCCTTGACCAGCGGAGCGGAGGCCCCTATTGCCGCGGCATCAAGCCGCACGACGCTCGTACGCCGCTGAAACTGGTCGACGGTCAGTCCAGGAAACGACTTGCCGGCGCCTCCGGTGGGGAGTGTGTGACTCGGCCCGGCGAGGTAATCGCCGACGGCGACCGGGGAATGGTTGCCGATAAAAATCGCCCCACTGGTGGTCAGGCGCGGCAGCACGCGACGCTGGGTTTTGACGATCAGGCTGAGGTGCTCGGGGGCGTAGGCATTGGCCACGGCCACGGCCTGCTCGAGATCCGCCGTCATGATAATGTGACCACCCGTCTCGAGCGCTTCCGCCAAATGCGTCTGGCGCGAAAGCGCCCGGAGTTGCCGCTCCACCGCTTGCGCAACCGCCTGCGCCAGCCGTCGCGACGGCGTCACCAGGATCGCCTGGCTGCCGTGGCCGTGTTCAGCCTGTGCCACCAAGTCGGCGGCGATCCACTCGGCCCGTCCGGTGTCGTCCGCCAGCACCATGATTTCGCTCGGCCCGGGAAGTTGGTCGATCGCCACGAGCCCAAAGACCTGCCGTTTGGCTTCGATGACGTACTTGTTGCCCGGTCCGAAGATTTTATCGACGGGGCGGATGGTCTGCGTGCCGAAGGCCAGGGCACCGATCGCCTGGATTCCGCCAATCCGGTAGACCTCGGTGGCGCCAGCGAGATGCAGGGCGGCCAAGAGCGCCGCGTTGACCGAACCATCCGGTCCGCACGGTGTGGTGACCACGATGTCGCGGCATCCGGCGGTTTTCGCCAACGTCACCGTCATGAGGGCCGTGCTGACGAGCGGCGCCGTGCCGCCCGGGACATACAGGCCGACCCGCCCGAATCCACGGTACAATTCGCCCACCTCCGCCCCCTGTTCGTTTCGGCGCGACCACGACTGGCGCAAGCCGGCTTTGGCAAAGGCGGCCACATTCCGGTGGGAGGCTTGAAGCACGCGCTTCGTGCGGCGCGGCAGCGCCTGCCACGCCGAGGCCAGCGCTTCACGGGGCACGGCGAGCGTTTTGAGCGTAAGCCGCGCCCGATCATATCGATGGGTGAACTCGATCACCGCCGCATCGCCGCGCGTCCTCACTTCGGCCAGCACGGCGGCCACCGCGTCGCGCGTACCGGTGTCCGGTTCGACGCGGCGGTCGAATGACTGGAGGGCCTTCTGGCCCGCGCGGGTGGAGGCATCGATGAGATTCATGAGTCGGGCCGGGATGGTAGGGCAGGCCAGCTGTCGTGCAACAGAGGCGAAAGACTTGCTTCCGCCTCGAGCGCGGTGCATGGCAAATGTCTCCTCGATGTCCGATCCCACAGCTCCATCGGTCAACCGCGGTTCGGCACTTACCCGCGCCGGGCAATGGATCGTCTATGCCGTTTTCCGGGTGTTCGAGTTCGTGCTTCGCGTGCTCCCCCTCGCTGCTGTGTTCACGATCGGGCGCTGGGGCGGATGGTTCGCCTGGTGCGTGGCCGGCCCGTACCGCCGGCTCGTGCTCAGCAACCTCCGCATCGCTTACGGTCGCGAAATGGATGAGTCCTCCCGCCGGCGACTCGCCCGTCGCCACTTTCTCCATCTCGGCGCCAACCTGCTTTCGAGCCTGAAACTGCCGACCATGCCGCTCGCGGAAATCGAAAAGGTCATCGAACTGGACGGCATGGAGCACGTCGAAAAAGGGATTCGAGACGATCTGGGTTTCATCTACGCCATCTGCCACATGGGAAACTGGGAGGCGCTCGCCCAAATCCCCGGCGTCTGCCCGACCGGAAAACCGGGCACTCTCTACCAACCGCTCAGCAATCCGTTTCTCAACGCGCATATCGTCCGGTCACGCTCACGCGTCGGGTTCCGGCTCTTCGATCGCAACGACGGATTCCACGCGACCATCCAATTCGTTCGCGAAGGCGGCGGGTTGGGGGTCCTGGTCGATCAACACGCGGGGGACAGCGGCATCTGGTGCCCGCTTTTCAGGCGGCTCGCGTCCACCACCCCACTCGGTGCCTTGCTGACGCTGCGCACCGGCGGTCCTGTCCTCCCTCTCGGTATCCTCACAACCGGCCGGGCGCGATGGAGAGTCCTGGTGCGACCGCCCGTCGAGGGCACCATCGGCGACATCGCGGCCCTCACGGCTCAGCTCAACCTGGAACTCGAGAAACTCATTCGCCTCTCGCCGGCCGACTGGTTCTGGGTCCACAACCGATGGAAAACTCCCAAACCAAACTTTTTGCTGGCCCGGTACAAGCGCGGCGTCGAATACCCGCCGGGCATGTCTGCCGTGGACCTTCAGCCATTCGAAATCCTCGTGCGCACCCCGAACTGGCTCGGGGACGCGTGCATGGCGCTGCCCGCCGTGCGAGCCCTCAAAGCCGGTCGCCCCGACGCCCGCCTCACCGTGCTCACACCGGCAAAACTCGCCGACTTCTGGCGTGCCGTCGCCGAGGTGGATGCCGTCATCGAAAAAGACATCGGCGGCCCGCGCGACAGCATCCTGGCCGTGCGGCGAAAAATCCGGGCGACCGGCCGCCACTACGATGTGGCCGTGCTGCTGGTCGATTCGCCCCGAAGCGCGTTCGAAGTGGCCGGATGCGGCATCCCGCGCCTCGTCGGTTATCGCGGGCGCTGGCGGGCGCGCCTGCTCAACCAGATCGTTCCTCCGCCGAAACCGGGACCGCTGCGCCACCATGTTCACCATTTCCTCCGGATCGCCGGCCATTGCGGCGCCGCCCTGGATGACCCGCGTTGGAGGCAACCATTGCGGCCGCGGCCGCCCAGCCCGATTGACCCTGCTCGACCGCCCCGGCTCGGACTCTGCGCCGGCGCTGAGTACGGTCCGGCCAAACGCTGGCCCGCCGATCGATTCGCCGCCGCCGCGTGTGCAGTCAGCGCCGCTACCGGAGCGCAATGGACACTGCTCGGGACCCAGGCCGATCAGGAACTCGGAAAGGAATTGGCCCAACACTTGGGCGACACGCCTCACCGCAACCTCATCGGCCAGACCACCCTGGCCACCCTGATGCAGACGCTCCAGGAATTGGATCTGCTGCTCACCAATGACACGGGCACCATGCACCTTGCCGCCACTCTGGGCGTCCCCGTGGTCGCCATCTTCGGCAGCACGGAACCGGCATGGACCGGGCCAGCGGGGCCTGGCCACACCGTCCTCCGGCACCACGTCCCGTGTAGTCCATGCTTTCACCGCGAGTGCCCGCTTAAGCGGGACCGCTATCGATGCTTCAACGCCATCACCGCAGAAATGACCGCCCAAGCCGTGCTCGTTTCCCTGGCCGGTCAGCGCGCCACTACTGCAACAGCATAAGGCGATTTTATCCGTTTGGCCCACGCTTCACGCCCAAAAAAAAGTGGAAACAGTAGAGTCGAGACGCGAACCCGCGGTTAAGCCGCCAGCCCCTTCCCCCTTAAGGCTTCAGCTTATTCGGCGGTCTGGCCGCTCACACTTTGTCTATGGGGCCGGTCCGAAAAACTCCAAACACACGAAACTAGAAAGCCATGGATGCGTCGGAATGCACGACGGACTTCGATTCCGCACGGTCCATCATTTTCGTGTATTTCGTGTCTTTCGTGGTTGATCCAGCGCGAAGCCGAATGCCACTGGGATTTTACGACCACGAAAAACACGAAATACACGAAAGCAGAAGGTTCTGGATGGATCGGAATGGGTGACGGTCTCCGGTTCCGCACAGTCCATCATTTTCGTGTATTTCGTGCCTTTCGTGGTTGATCCAGCGCGAAGCCGGTCGCCACTGCGATTTCAACCGCGCATTACGCGAATCGCCACGAATGATCAGCGGGTTATGAAAATCCATCCCCTCACCTGCCGGGTGGAGGACATGCCTGTGGCAACTGCTTGGCTATTCGTGGTATTCGTGTGATTCGTGGTTCCCCTCCCGGTCTTAGGCTAACCGGCCCCGGAACCCCGCCGAAAAGACGGACTGGCGCCCGTCGCCGCCCCGCTATAGTCACTGGCGCCGGAGCGGCGCGACAGAGCGTATCGTCGCATGACCCGCGGGTCCGGGTTCACCCACTCATTCATGTCATTCCTCGATCGTCGTTTCCACATTCGTTGGTCCACCCTCACCCCTGATCGGGTGGTGCCGGAAATCACTGAAGCCCTAGGACTCGCCGAACTGGCCATCGACGCGCTCTGCCGTCAGGACCGGGGGCGCATGAATTTCGATTCGGTTTTCCTCGGGTACGAGCGAGCCCTCGAACCGCTGAGCGAGGCCTGGGGATTGGTGGGTCATCTCGATGCTGTCTGCAACAGCGAACCACTCCGCGCCGCCTACAATGAGATGCTCCCCAAGGTCTCGGATTTTTTCACCCGCTTGACGCTCAATGAATCGATATGGGATTTGTTCGTCACTTTTGCCCGCACCGACGAAGCCCGCGCCCTGACCGGCATTCAGCGCCGATTCCTTGAGGAAACCATGGCCGACTTCCGCCAAAACGGTGCCGAACTTCCCGAGGAGAAAAAAGAACGGCTCGCCTCCCTTCAGTCCGAACTGGCCATGGCCACGCAAAAGTACTCCGAGAACGTCCTGGACTCGACCAATGCCTGGGACCTCATCGTGACTGATGCGACCCGGCTGCTTGGGCTTCCGGACGTGGTCAAGGAGGCGGCGCGGGCCGACGCGCGCGCCAAGGGAATTGGCAGCGACGAGGCGCCGGCTTGGCGCCTCACCTTGAAGGCGCCATCGCTGTTCCCCGTGCTCGAGCACGCCGAGGACGAATCCTTGCGTCGCCAAATCTGGGAAGCCAGTGCCACCATCGGCCGCGGCGGCCCGTACGACAATACCGACCTGGTCTGGCAGATCCTGCGCCTCCGTCAGGAGAAGGCCGAGTTGCTCGGTCATCCGCATTTCCCGGACCTCGTCCTCCAGCGCCGCATGGCCAAGGACGGCGCCACCGCGCGCACGTTCATCACCGATCTCCATACTCGCATCGCCAAACCATTTGCCGGCGAAACCCGCGCCCTTCAGGAGTTCCGCGCGGAAGCTACGGGGACCGTGCCTCAACCTCTCGAACCCTGGGAGGTCGCGTTCTGGAGCGAACGCCAGCGCAAGACACTCTACGATTTCGACCAGGAAGAATTGCGCCCCTACTTCCCCATCGACGGCGTGCTCGATGGCATGTTCCGGCTCTGCGAGAACCTCTTCGGGTTGAGCATCCGCACCCATGATTCCATTTTCATCGAACCCGGCCACGAGCCTCCCCCTGGCACTCCGCCCGCCGAAGTGGGAGGCCCCGTCGAAGTATGGCACGCGGAAGTCAAATTCTACGAAATCCTCGACGCCGACGGTACCCATCTCGGCTCGTTCTACGCCGACTGGCATCCGCGCGACAGCAAGCGTGGCGGCGCTTGGATGAACTACCTCAAGACCGGTCACCCGCCTCGCGGCGACCGGCCGGGCACACCGCATCTCGGCCTGATGTGCGGCAACATGACCCCTTCCACCCCCGACCAGCCTTCCTTGCTGACCCACGACGAAGTCGAAACCGTCTTCCACGAATTCGGCCACCTGCTGCACCACCTCCTCGGGAACGTCGAAATCAAGTCGCTCAACGGCGTGAATGTCGCCTGGGACTTTGTCGAGCTCCCGAGCCAGTTGATGGAGAACTTTTGCTGGGAACGCAAAAGCCTGGATTTTTTCGCTCGGCATTATCAAACCGGCGAGCCCATCCCACCGAAACTCTTTAAAAAAATGGTGGCAGCCAAAAACTATCAGTCAGCCTTGGCGACCATGCGCCAGTTGTCGCTCGGCAAACTTGACCTCGACCTCCATCTCAATGCCCCGCACCCGCAGGGGAAATCGCTCGACGAAGTCGCCGAGGAAATCCTCGAAGGGTATCTCATGCCGCTGAAAACCCGGCCACCCACCATGGCGCGCCGCTTCACCCACCTCTTCGCCGACCCCACCGGCTACGCGGCCGGTTACTACAGTTACAAATGGGCCGAAGTGCTGGAGGCGGACGCCTTCTCGCGCTTCAAACGAGATGGCGTCCTCAGCCCAAAAATCGGTCGCCAGTATCGCGAACGATTGCTCAGCCGGGGCAACAGTGCCGACCCCGCCCAACTTTTCCGGGAATTCATGGGCCGCGATCCCGACCCCGAAGCCCTCCTCCGCCGCAGTGGGTTGGCTTGAAGCGCCCAATCTCCGCAAAAGTGAGGGTACGGGCTTTCAGCCCTGGATGGATGAAAACGGTTTTCCGCGGGCCGTTGACCCAGGCCTGGAATTTTGCACATTTTGTCCTTCTGCGGCGGAACAGCTCTCCATGCGAAGATGAGAAGGCGCATTGGGTGGGACGCGACCTCCTGGGCGCGTAGGCGGTGAAGGTGTATCATCTGGCGATGGTCTCCACTTCTCGAGTGAGGCTCGCGTGATTCACGCCCGGAGAAAATCGCCCCTTGCCGCTTATTTCCACTTCGCTGATTCTCGCTTTGGGCATCGCTTGAAAAGGCGAAAGGAGCTTCTTTGACCACGTTCCTGCCGCCTACGAGCCCTGGAGTTCCCGTCCCACCTCCAGCCTCAAGCGCTCGCCGAAGGCTGTCTTCAAAAAACGCCAATTCATCCGTTTCAAAGCGCTTCGACGATAGCTGACACCCCTACCAATGCCCAAAATTATCCGCCCCTAGTTTCGGCTCTTGGCGCAGGTATGGAGAAACGTCAGTCCCGGGCCGTTGGCCCTATGGCGGTCGCGCGTAAAGCCCCCAACGTTGTCGAGTCAGTGCCGGTTTTGCGAGCTTTTGGCGCGCAAGGACCGCACAGGGTTCGAGGACGAGGACGAGGACGATCGGCGAAAGAATGGATGGTTCAACCGATGACAATCCCGCGGGCGAACAGCCTGTTTGGGATGCTTGGAATCGTCCTCGTCCTCGTCCTCGAAAAGTCCGCTCCGCTCACCGACCCGCCACCCACGCCCGTTACTCCCCCTGTCCATCGGGCAAAGCCCGTTTCGGGCTGATTACTGCATTACTGATTACAAAACTCCGCCCTCCGACCGCCGCCCTCCGCCTCACGGCAGCCCCCAGGCCTCGCGACGAGCGGCATACTCGGCCCGGGGCAACAGGACGTAGACCGGCACCTGACGCGGGTTGAGCCAAGCGATCAATTCTCGGAGCTTGGGCTCGCTCATGGTGGTGCAGCCGATGCTGGCCTTGGTCCCGCCGGCGCGCCAGATGTGGAAGAAGATGCTGCTGCCGCCGCCGGGCACGACGTGGGGAGGGGCGTTATGGCGGACAAACAATTTGAGGGAATGGGCGTAATCGCGCTGCCGCATCTGGGCCTTTTTTTCCCAGGCCGTGCGCGGGGCATGACCGAGGCGGACATGCCGGTTGTAGTGCGGTGAGTCGGGATCCTCGACCCACAAATCGCGCTCCGTGACTTGGAAATACGGCTGTTCAGGGTGGCGCACGATCTCACGGTCGTACCCGCACGCCGTGCCCAGCGCAAACACCCCAGCCGGAGCCCGTTTGTCGCCTTCCACTTTCAGCGCCGCTCCCTTGGGTTCCGGATGCAGCCCGCGCCCCCAGATCAAGCCGGCGCCACCCAACCGCCCCGTCCAAGGCGCTCCGATCGGTCTCCACGGGCTCCGCGCTTTCCTTTCCCACCGCTGCAGAGCCACGGACGTGCTGTTCCAATCGTCCGCCAATCCAACCACCACTTGGGTTGTCGCTGCCGCCAGGCGAAAAGAGGGCGCCCTCGAGAGACCGGTGGCCAGCGCCGTGGACGTCACGGCACCAACTCCCGTCACCAAAAATGATCTGCGTCGCATGCCGCATTGTTTAGCACTACTCGCCAGCGGCATCGAGACTCACTCTATCGGAATCTCCCTGATCGATCAGCCCCACGCGCGGATTCGAGTACGCCGTCGATGGCGGCAATGCCACGCCAAATTGAACTCAACGGGATTCTCCAGAATTAAACCTCTCAATAATCCAGAGTGCGACCAAGAGACTGATAAGCGCCGACTGGGCGTGCCACCACACCCGCCTCAATTCCCTTTCCCCTGCTCACCCCAGCCGTTTCATCACCGCTTGGGAGAGCGCCTTGCCGTCGGCGCGACCGGCGGCGCCTTCGGTGACGAGTTTCATTACGGCTCCCATCTGGGCTTTGGTACTGGCGCCGGTTTCCGCCAGCGCCGCCGTGACCAGGGCCTCGATTTCCTGGTCGCTCAGCGGCTTCGGCAAGAACCGCTCGAGCACCGCGATTTCCGCTTTTTCTTTTTCGGCCAGCTCCGTGCGTCCGGCCTGGACGAATTGGGCGATCGAATCCTCGCGCTGCTTGATCTGCTTGCGGACGGCGGCCACCGCCTCCGTTTCGGAAATCTCCCCAGTCGCCCCAGGGGCGGTCTCGAGCACGAGAAACGCCGATTTGAGCGCCCGCAGGGCGGTCAGCGCCACCGTGTCCTTCGCCCGCATCGCGTCCTTGATGGCATCCGAAAGTCCAGCCTGGATGGAGTTCATGCCCACCTATGCCGCCGGATCGCGCATCGGGCAAGTGTCTGCCGATCCCCTCCTATTCCCCTTCCTCTCCCGCTTCCTCCCATTCTTCCTCTTCCTCCCATCTTCCCTCCCTCAATAGCTTTTCGCGAACACCACCCGCCGCAGGCTCGGCTTCCCGGTGAGGACGCATTTTCCCTCTTCCGCAAATTGTTCACCGAACGGCACGCACCGGATGGTAATCTTGAGCTCCTCCCGCAAGCGGTCTTCGTCCTCGCTGCTGCCGGCCCAATGGACGAGCGCAAACCCACTTGGCGCTCCTTCACCAAAAAACGCACGCAACGCGCCCTGATCATCGACTTTCACCATGGCGGCGTCGCGAAAGGCGGTCGCCCGATCCAGTAGGTTCGCCTGGATTTCTTCAAGCAGCGCCCCCGCCCCGGCGGTGAACTCCGCCGTGGTCGGAAACGACTTCTCCTTCACCCCGGCATCTCGGCGCGCCACCGCCACTGTCCCTTTTTCCAAGTCACGGGGACCAATTTCCACCCTCACCGGCACTCCTTTCTTGATCCACTCCCAGTTTTTTGTGCCTCCGGGCAAGTCGCGACCATCGACCTCGACTGTCAGTCGTTCGTCCCACGCGCGTTCGGCCCGGAGGGCCGCCGCCAGCGCGTGCGCCGCCGCCAGCACGGCCTCGCGGGTCTCGGGCTTCGGGGTGACCGGCAGGATGACAATCTGGGTCGGGGCCACGCGCGGAGGGAGAACGACCCCATCGTCATCCGAATGGGCCATCAGCACGGTGCCGATCAGCCGCGTGCTGGCTCCCCAACTCGTCGTCCACGCGAGCTGACGCGTGCCGTCGCGCCCGGTGAACTCGATGCCCGCCGCCTTGGCAAAGTTCTGGCCGAGGAAGTGACTGGTGCCGGCCTGGATGGCCTTGCGATCCTGCACCATGGCTTCGATGCAGAGGGTGCTGACGGCGCCCGGAAACCGTTCGTTGGCCGTCTTTTCGCCAGTGAGCACCGGGATCGCCAGGTGTTCGCGCACAAATCGCTCATACACGCCGAGCATGCGCTCGGTTTCCTCGATGGCCTCCTCCTTCGTCTCGTGGGCCGTATGCCCTTCCTGCCACAGGAATTCGGCGGTCCGCAGAAAAAGCCGCGGCCGCATCTCCCAACGCACGACGTTCGCCCACTGGTTGATCAAAATAGGCAAATCGCGGTAACTTTGCACCCAGCGCGCATAGGCCGCACCGATGATCGTCTCCGATGTTGGACGCACGACCAGCGGTTCGGCCAACTGAGCGGAAGGCGCCGGCCGAAGTTTGCCATCCGGCCCCGCCTCCAGCCGATGATGCGTCACCACCGCGCATTCCTTCGCGAATCCCTCCACATGCGCAGCCTCCTTCGCGAGGTAGCTCAGGGGAATAAAGAGCGGGAAATACGCGTTTCGGTGGCCCGTCTCCTTGAAATGACGGTCAAGCTGCCGCTGAATGTTCTCCCACAGCCCGTACCCCCATGGCTTGATCACCATGCAGCCGCGAACTTCCGAGTTCTCGGCAAGATCGGCCGCCCGGACGATCTGCTGATACCATTCAGGAAAGTCTTCGGCGCGCGTCGGGGAAATGGCCGTCTGGGACATGCGACTCAGGGCAGCACTCCGCCGGGCGCGGCCGCCGTGTTCGTCGTGCTCGGCTGTTCCAATCCACCGTTGCTCATCGCATTGAAGCGGCCTTCCAGATCCGAAAGCTGCGTGCCCATCGTCTCAATCCTCTTCGCCAACTCCTCATTCGACTGCAGCAAGGAAGCCCGCTCAACGGCCAGGGCGTTTCGCTCGTCGGTCAGCTGGATTATCCGCTGGCCTTGCGATTCGTTTTCCAGCGTCAGCTGCATCAACCGATCGGTCATCGCTTTCAGCTCGGCCACCAGTCCGTCGTTGGCCATCTTCAGGACCAGCTTGTCCTCGTTCAGCGCGTTCAGGGAATTTTCCTGCTTCTGGCTCGTCTGCATCAAGTCCGCCACTTTCTGGTTCAGCTCCTGCACCTTGTTCACCAGTTCGTCCCGCAAAACCGCCAACTCCTTCTTCTCCGCATCGAGCGTCGCAATCGTCTTGTCCTTCTCGGCCAGCGACGCCTCCATCGCCTTTGACTGGGCGCTCAGCGTCTCAACCTGAGTCTTAAGATTCACCGTCTCGGCAGACAATTGCCCGCGCGCCTTCTGCAGACCCACCGTTTCCTCCCGCATCGAAGCCAATGTCTTGTTCATCGATTCGATACTCGTCTGCAGCATGGCAATATGCTGACTTTGCTCGGCCGACTTCGCATTCAACTGCAGCTCGATCGCCCCCCTCACCCCTTCCAGTTCGTTGATCTTTGCCTTCTGCCCCTCCGCCGCGGCATGAAGGGACGTGATGTCCTTCTTCAGACTCTCCCGCTCCCGCTCGATCAACACCACCTGCGACTTCGTGTTCGTCGCCACCGTGTACAAATTCGAAATGTCCTTCTTCAAGCTCTCCCGCTCCCGCTGCAGCGTCGTGATCTGACCGCTCAGCGCCTCATTGCTCTTCTTCGCCTCAGCCAGCGCCGCATCCACCTCCGCCAACCGCCCCACCAACGCCGCCGACTTCCCCTTCTCGCCATCCAATTCCGCCGACTTCGCCTCCAACTTCTTCACCGTCTCCCCCAGATCCACCGTCAACGCCACCTTGCTCCGCTGCAGCTCGGAATTCTTCCCGATCAACTCCTCCCGGTGCACCTTCAGCTTCTCCTTGTCCTCCTTCAACACCGCCACCCGCTGCAATAGATAGCCAATTTTCATCTTTCGCTCGTCGCTGATCGACGTCGCCACCCCAATTCCACAGAGAAGCGCCACTACGAGCGCCCATAAAAAAATCGGCCGGCCCAATGAAGGGGATGCATTCGAGTTCATGACAGTCGGTTTCAAGTGATGCACGGATTTAGAAAGGAACGTATGGGGCGCTTACTGATTTTGGCGGCTCGCGCCACGAGTTTTTATTCCGCTATCGCCAATCGCCCCCAAGTCGCAATCGTCGATTTTTGTCGCACGCTAGCGAAAGTCGACAATCAAGACAACTAAACTTTTCGCATTTCTGTGAATTTTTAGCCCAACCAACCTCCGACTCCGACCTCCGCTCATACATTAAACCGCCATTCGACCACATCCCCATCCTGGACGAGGTAGTCTTTGCCGACAATACGGAGGGTGCCGTTCTCCTTGCATTTGGCAAAGCTGCCGGCGGCGACCAGTTCGGAGTACGGGACGACTTCGCCCGCGATGAAGCCGCGTTCGAAGTCGCTGTGGATGACCCCGGCGCACTGAGAGGCGGTCATGCCGGCGGTGAACGTCCAGGCACGGGTTTCTTTTTCGCCGGTGGTGAGGTAGGTGCGCAAGCCGAGGAGGTGGTAGACCGCCTTGATGAGGTTGCTGACGCCGGAGGAGGTGGCGCCGAGGCCGGCGAGGTATTCGGCGGCCTCGGAAGGCGTGAGATCGATCATTTCTTCCTCGATGGCGGCAGAGATGACGCAGGCTTCGGCCTCATGGTGGTCGCGGGCGTATTTCATGACCGCTGCGACGTGGGGGTTGGACTCCGGATCGCTCGTGGCGGCGCCCAAATCATCCTCGGCGACATTGCAGGCGAAGATGGTCGGTTTGCTGGTGAGGAGAAAAAACGATTTAAGGCATTTCCCTTCGGCGTCGCTCACTTCCAGCGTCAGGGCGGGTTTGCCCTCGTTGAGATGCGGCAGCAGCCGGTCGATCAGCGCTATCTCCGCCTTCGATTCGGCGTCACCAACCCGCGCCTTTTTTTCCTTGGTCGCCCGCTGCTTCTCCAGGGTCGCGATGTCGGCCAAGATCAGTTCCGTCGTGATGGTCTCGATGTCCCGAATCGCATCAATGCTCCCCGCCACGTGATGGATGTCGCCACTCTCAAAACAGCGGACAACCTGCACGATCGCGTCCACCTCCCGGATGTGACTCAAAAACTTATTGCCCAACCCCTCGCCCTGACTCGCCCCTTTGACCAAGCCCGCGATATCGACAAACTCAATGGCCGCCGGGACGATTTTTTGCGTCCTTGACAGCTTCGCCAGCACCTCCAGCCGTTCGTCAGGCACCGTCACCACACCCTGGTTCGGCTCAATCGTGCAAAATGGGTAGTTTGCCGCCTCCGCCTTCCGAGAGCGCGTCACGGCATTGAACAAAGTGGATTTTCCCACATTCGGCAGACCGACAATTCCAGCTTGCAGCATAAGCCGGCTACCCTAGCCCGGCTCAAGGGAGATCAATCAGGAAAACCGAAACCAAAAAACACCGCCACAAAGTGCCAGGCAATTTATGCGAAAGAATTAAACTACAATTTTCGCTTTCAAAAAACAATCGTAATTACTGTTTCCATAAACAAAAAAACGGGATATTGGAACAACAACGAAAGACAGAAAAATTCATGAGTTTAGGACAAGCGACCTCCTCATCCATCAGGTGGACAGTCATAATTGTGCAACACCTTGGTTTTTCGTGTGTTTCGTGCTTTTCTTGTTCCCGTCTTGGTTTTTAATCGCCAGCAGATCGGGACCCAGTGTGGCGGGACTTCCGAGGTTGAGGCGGACTCCAGGCGGATCTATCGGCCATCGCGATCCTAATTATCAGGGCCTCGGCGGATAACTCTGACCAAAGCCACGAGCAACGCGGCCGACAGCAGGATGTGGATCGCCCTGCGCCCCATCGTAACCGGGCTCGACCCGTCCAGCGAGAGGTGACGTCCGAGAACGAGGGTCAGCGCGAGCACGAAAAGGGCGGCACTACAGGCGATTCCATGCCAAATGACGTGGTGGAGTGGGGGCGGCCGGTCGCACGATAAGAACCAGTAGAGGCCCGTCAGCAAAAGACTGTGCACTGGTCCGAAGGGGGGAGGTGGCGCGAGATTCAAAAGCCAGGACATCAAGCCACTCGGCGGACCATCGAGGAACTCTCGGATCGGCGAGGCGGAGAGATGGCGCGCGTCGTGCCACAGTTCCGCAACCACTTCCGCAAGGAAGAGGGCGTTTATAGAGAGCCGAAAGACCGCGGAGGCTCCCGTCATCCTTGTGAAAAGTGCCGAACGCATGAACACCAGATTTGTCGTCGCCATAATTATGGCGGGCATCTGAAAGTAGCAGAAAACGGGCGGTGTGGAACTCACCTGTGGAACATGGTTTTTTTCCCATAATTCCCCCTCCAGGCACTTCTTCCTTTCTTCTGAATCTGGGGGCGTTCGGATCTCGCCCGTTCTGGCCACCCTCGGACATCCATTTTGAAACCGCCCTTTTTCATCGGTTTTTAAGCCGCCCGCCACAAAAGCCATCTCCGTCAAAAAAGGGAGTGCCATAAAGTGCCAGGCACTTTATGGCTGCGGACTGAAGGCGAACGGGTCCGTATAAGCCGGATTCTGTAGCTGGCTCCTTGCGGAGCCGGCTGACGGCCATTCCTCTACGGTCGGGTTGCCCCGACCGGCCGGGCCTGGTGGCCCGATGCGACGAAACCCGGGGTCATATCGAGGCGGCCGAAGCCGCCGAGAAGCCGGCCAGGCGGGCCGTTTCCCCTGTTCTGTCTTGCACCGCGCGGGGTTTTTCATGCCCCGGGGCTCGCGCCCCGGGCGGTGGGCTCTTACCCCGCCATTTCACCCTTACCGCAGCGGCCTTGCGACCCCTTCGGCGGTATGTTTTCTGTGACACTGTCCGTCAGCGAGGGCTTGCGCCACCCGCTGCCTGGGTTTGACACCCAGCACGCTGCCTTGCGGTGTCCGGACTTTCCTCAGACGGCGGCTTGCGCCCCGCCCGCGGCCGCCCCGGACCCGTTCGCAAGAGTATCGTAAACTATAATGCGTCCAGCGAAAGTGGAATCTGCGGGGAAGGTCAGTCAGTCAGGGCGTTTCCATTCTCGAGCAAGCGATTCGTACAGAGGAGGCGTGATGCTCACGCCCTTCCCTGAGATCACTGTATCGGCGCGGGAAATTCTCCGCGACCAGTCGTATTCTGCAGTCGTTGGTATTCTGTGACTTCATCAATCGACGGAGCGCAGCGGAGACCGCCTAAGGCAATGGCCGCTCATTCTGACGAAAGCCCCTTCGCAGAGAGAGGGCGTTCCGCCCCGAAGAGCTGGGATGCCCCCAGCCGAAAACCTTCCTGATGATTCAGTACGGTTCTAGCCGCAGTCCTTGAACCAACTTGTGGCGTTCCGTGGAGGTGAGGGTCATTTGTTCGAGGGTTTGGCGGGCGGAGGCCGGGTTGGTGGCGAGTTCGCGGGCAAGCCGACGTTTCAGTTCATCGGGCGCCTCCTGCACGGCGGCCGAGGGGGAGTTGAAGGCAGAGTGAGGGACGAGGGATTCCACGGCGCCGAGGTAGAACGTCTCGCGGCGCGGGTCCTGGGCGGGTACGTTGTGGAGCCATGTCAGGGCGGCCTCCGGCTGGCTACGAGTCCAATGTTGGAAGGTTTCCGTGAGCGTCTGGGCGCGCAGAGCCTCCGGTGCCTGAGTGGCCCAAGCCATGGCTTCTTCGGGGTTTTCGCGCACGAGCGCGCGGCTGGCGGCGGCAAAGACGTGAGGGGGCGCGTCTTTGCCAGCCTCGGATTGAAGGAAGGCGGCGAAGTCGCGCGGGGCTCCCTCGCTCCACGACCAGGAGATCTGGGCGAGCACTTCTTTTCTGGACTCGTGATCCAATTCGTTGAGCCAGGCGACGGCTTCTGGCTTGGCTGACCGCGGCGCATTTGTTGCGATCCGGCCCGGGAACCATCCGTTGCTGACGGCTTCGCGGGCGAACGCGGCCGCGGCTTTTGTTCTAGAAGGTGAAGCGTCCATGCCCGCCACGAGGCTGGCGGCGGCGGCGACATCGCGAGCGAGCACGCCTTTGACGAGGCTCTGAACCACATCGGCTTGCCGGCTGCCCGCCGTGTTTTCCAAGCACCAGTGTAGGGCGTGGGAAGCATCCGATTTGCCCCAGGCCTCGATGAAAGCGGGGAGAAGCTTTTCTTTCGAGCGTTCATCCGCGGCGGCGAACCACTCCGACGCCTTGTCCAAATTTTTTTCAACCCATTGGCGGAGGACGTGATTCGCGAGGTCGTCCGCGGGATAGGTCTTTTGCTCCATGGCAAAAGCGAGCGCTGCGGCAGGATCTATCTTGGCCCATTCTTTGCCCACCGTCTCGAGCACCAAACGACTGGCGTATCCCGCGGGGTGGGCGAGCGCAATCACGGCGGCGTGACGCGGGTTGGCGGCAGCCCATCCGGCGATGCCCTCCATGTTCGGGCCATACGAGTCGATTCCGAGCTGGCTCATGGCGATGAGCGCCTGCTCGGGGCGGCTTTGGAACAAGGTGTTGAGAGCGGTGAGCTGCCAGCCATTGGAGAGGTTGCGATGTTCCTGGAGCGCGGCGAGCACCGCGTCCGGATCGTTCTTCGGCCACGTTTCGAAGAGTAACTGGGCGAGTTCGTTGGAAGGAAAGCCGGCGCCGCCTTGGCGGCAGGCATCGAACATCCCGCGCGGATCGCGGTCGATCCAGCGCGCGGCCAGCATTTTGAGCGCCCCGGGCAGCCCATGGGCCAGCCGGGCCAGACCTGGAAAGTCAGCCGGTCCCGCTTTCTCCACGGCGGTCATCCAATGCAGCCAGCGAGTGACGCCATCAGTCAGTGACA
Organism: Verrucomicrobiales bacterium; assembly: GCA_046155625.1. Taxonomy (GTDB): domain Bacteria; phylum Verrucomicrobiota; class Verrucomicrobiia; order Verrucomicrobiales; family V1-33; genus CAJBME01. The sequence continues at coordinate 39,026 of JBJXFS010000244.1, forward strand.
AATTGGCCTGCGTTTGGTCGATCAGCGCGGAGGATCGGGCGAGGGGCAGCTTGGGCGGGGCGTCCGGGATGGAGGGGACGACGCGGCTTGGCGGATCGCTGTTGGTGTCCGCGCCGTACGGTTGGCGCCAGGCCCGGAACCCGATGCCGGCGGCGAGGCCGAGCAGAGCGGAAGCACCAATTAACACAATGCGGTTCATGGCGTTCGATGATTAGCGGCGAATCGGTGGCAACTCCCCGCGGGCGACGGCCTGCTTTAAGGCGTTTTTTTCGGCCTCGGCGAGTGCCGATGTGTCGATCCAGTGCATGGCTTCGGCTGGATCGCGCGGGGCGATCGCGGCGAGGGCCGTGCGAGCGGCCTCGAGGCGGGCCTGCGGCTCGGTGATCGAGACGGCCCAGTGCCATGCTTCGTTGGTGGGCTCGCCGGCCATTGCGTGCACGAGAACGGTCGCCCCGGCGTCGCGTTCGGCGCCCGCCGGCAACTGGGCGATCCACTCGGACGCGGCCAGCGAGTCGTGACGCAACCAGGTGCCGGCCACGGTGCGGAGCGCGTCCAACCGACCGCCATCCGCCGGCAGTTGTGCCGCCCAGGATGCTGCGGCTTCTGGATTGCGGTACGCCCAGGCTCCGGCGAATGGCGCCGCGCTGGCGGTTCGATGTTCGGCGGGTAATTCGCTGAGCCTTCGCAGCCACGGGGCGGGGTCGCTCATGCCATCGGGGTTCATGGTTTGGAAAGCGGCGACGAGCAAGGGGTCGCGCAGCCGGGCGGGAGCCCCGGCCAGGAGCTCGTCGATGCGACCAAGCGGTTGGCCTCCATTGAGCAGGCTGTTGGCGATTTGCTGCAATGCCTGACGTCCGGCCTGGCTGTCCGGAACCGCAAGCGCGATCGAGAAGGCGAGATCGGGGTTCTGCCATCCGGCGGAATTCAACACGGATTGTCGGAGATTCTGGGTGGCGGGGGATTCGGGCTGCGACTTGAGCCACTCCCACACCGCCGCCAACTGTGGTTTGCTTTCGTTGAGCAGGGCACTGCCGAGGGCCGGTCCCAGGACGGCGAGCGTTCCCTGAGCCGCCAAGCGGTCGAGAAAGCCAGCGGGGTTTTCGTTTAGCCTGTCGGAGACGATCGACGACAGGCCGACTACGTCTTCGCCGGAAATTTTTCCAGGGTGATCGCGCAGCCAGCCGGCAACGTCCTCAAAGTCATCCGGCGTGGTTGCCTTCAACAACCGCGCCGCCGTGGTGTCGGCAAAATAACCCATGCGGCCGCCCGGAGGCACCACATCCGACTTGGCCAAAGCCGCCGTGGGATCGCTGGCCGCCAATCCCGTGAGAGCTTGCCGCAGAATTCCGTCGCGGTCAGTGCCTTCGGGGAGTGAGCGGGCCCAGTTTGCCGCGGCCTCGAAGTCTTTCGAGCCCCAGGCTTTCGCAACCCCGGCCAACGCTTCGCCACGCCGGGCTCCGGTCAATTCTTCGGCCGCCTGCCGCGCGGCCTCAAGATTTTGGTTAGCCAGGATAACAAAAGCGTCCGTGACCGGGTGGTGCCAGTAATTCGAATTCTCCGACAATCGAGCGGCAATGGCCACCACGTGCTCTGGCGCGCGGCGGGCGATCTCCGAGAGCATGTCCAGTTCTCCCGCCAGCGAGTCGCCCACCGGCCCGAGCGCTGTCAGCTTGGCCATGGCCGTGCTTGGCGACGCCATGAGCCATGTGCGAAACAATTGATGCGCCGCATCCCGGTTCCCGCCGTCGCCGAGGAAGAACTCCAGCCCGCCTGCGGGATCGACCTGTGCCCATTCCTCAGCCAAGGCGGCGCGGAAGGCGCGGCGGCGAAACGTGTCCTTCAGCCCCGAGATGGCCTTGAATAACGCCGGCATCGCCTCTGCATCGTGGCCATGGTCGTCGTGCAGTCGGACCCACTCGGCGAACAGTTCGCTGCCCGAAAAATCGGCTGGGCCGGCTTCAACCGTTGGGATCACCGCGGCCGGGCGGGCCGGGGCTGAGGGAACGGGCGGATCGAATCCGGAATGCACGGCATAGCCGATCGGAAAACAGGCGGCGGCCGCCAGCGCGGCGGCCAGTGCAGTGGCTTTGGCTGTGGTCATGGCAGTGACGACTGGGGCGGTGGTGGCTGTGGCCGCGGACGAGGTGGCTGAGGAGGCGGCAGTGGCAGTGGTGGCGGTGGATGCGCCCGCGGCGGCCGCCGCGGCGAATGCGCCACTGGCCATCGCCGTTGGCGAGGCCAGGGCGCCGATGGCCGCGGCGATCGCGACGGTGAAGAGGGCTCCGGGTTGGGCGCGTTGCAGCGTCGATTCCACCAGCCCGGCGATCCGCTCGCGCAGCAACTCCCGTCCTCGCGCTATGCGCTTCCTCACCGCCTCTTCGCTCAAATCCAGCGCCTCCGCCACCTCGCGGACGGATCGATCCTGACAGTAGAACATCACCAGCGGCAGACGGTACGTCTCCGGAAGCCGCGCCAGCGACGACCGCACCAATGCCGCTTCTTCTTCGTGCGCCGCTTGCACGTCCGGCGAGGGCCGGTCTTCATCGGCCAGCACGTCCTCCTCCTCCAGCGGGCCGGCCACTTTGTTCCGATTCCGACGCCGCTGACCGAGCGCCGCATTTCGCGCGATCCGCGCCAGCCACCCGCGCAGCTTTTCCGGGTTCTGTAAATCCGACAACCTCCGCCAAGCCAAGACAAACGCCTCCTGGGCCGCGTCTTCACTCGCCGCAAAATCACCCAGAATGCCAAGCGCCACGCCGTACACCATCGATTGATGCCTGGCCACAATCGGCACAAACGCCCGCTTGTCGCCGCTTTGCGCCAAGCTCACCAACTCCGCATCCGTTTGGGGAATCGTCATCGACTTGTCTGGGGAATGAAGTCCCATCACTCCCCTTTGATGCGAAAAATCTGAGGGCTTGGACAAATTATTTCAGCGCCGCGTGAACCCGGTACACGAACCGGAAGTTTTGGGTGGGTGTACCGCCTCCAGGCGGAACGCGAAGCAACGTGCGGATTGGCTTGAGGGAATAGGCTCCGCGCCCCGGGTAAACCCGGTACACCAACCGGAAGCGTTGAGTTGGCGCGGCACGCGCACTCCGCTTTTGGTCCAGGCCGAATCGGGACGATGCCTCATTCTTCGACCATTTTCGCCTGACCCAAGGAGCGAATACCGTTGTCGGGTGTTGAAACGGCGAGACGTTTTAACTCGTCTAGGGCGATGACGGCCTTGAGGGGATGAAAATGGGGATTCAGTTTCAAGGCCCTCTCGAGGAACGAGGCGGCGGCAGCGGGGTCACCACGTTTGGCGGCGATCATCCCAGCGTGAAACACCATGGCCGCATCAGGAGTGTTCCAGCGCATCGCAGCTTGAATGGCGGTATGGGCCTCCGAGTATTGACCCAGCTTATAGTGGCACCAGGCGAGTGTGTCGGCCACGAAGACATTCGGATAGCGCTCGTAGGCGGTGACGGCCTCCATGAGCGCCTCCTCCAAATGACGGTCGTGGTCGGCAAGAAACCGGGCCAATTGAGTGTTGCCGGTACGATGGGTATGTTCGCGTGTATCCCCTCCGTGCCCATGAGTGGCCCCGTTCCGGTGCAGGTCCACCACGCGGCGATACAAGGCTTCCGATTCGGCAGGACGCCCGGTCAGGGCATGGAGGTCGCCCAGCGCCACCAGCGCTTCGTGGTTGGGTGCCACATCAAGGACCCGGCCGAAGAGTTCGGTGGCAGCGTCATAGTCGTTGTTCGCCACTTTGATCCTCCCGGCCATGAGAAGAGCCTGCGGATTGGTTGGAGCCCGCTGCAAAGCCGCCAACACTTGCTGATCAGCCCGTTGCAACTGACCTGTCTCAAAAAGCATTTTCGCCAGTTGGGTCTGGCACCACGCCGTGTTCTCCGGGTGCGGACCGCCGGCACTGATGGCCTTTTCCATCAACCAGCAGGCCTTGGTGACGTCCCCGGTCAGCCACATCAGCTGGGAGGCGCGGCTGTAGGAAGAAAGGTCCGGGAGAAGATCGAGGGCCTCCTGATAATGCTCGAAAGCTTTGTCGTAGACGCCCACCTCAACCGCAGCGTCGCCGAGCAACGCATGGGCGCGCGAGAGATGAGGATTGAGAACCAGGGCATTTCCCGCCCAGATGTTTCCTTCCTCGAACTCGTGCCGGCTGTGGCAGACCCACGCCAGACCGACCATGGCTTCGGCGTTCTTCCGATCCAACGTGAGCGCTCGTTGATAGGCTCGCTCCGCTTCGTCGACAAACCGACCGTCCGCGAAGCCGCGGGATTCTTGCATGAGCGTGTCCCCGAGCTTCACCAGGAGCGAGGAGCCGGCTTGGGGTTGGGCCGCTTTCTCCCTGAGGGCACTCAGTTCCGAGTCACTGGTGGCACACTCATTCGAAGGCGCAGCGGTTGGCGCGGTGAGGGCTGGCGGAATCGGGTTTTGAGCGCTGGGATCAACGACGGCGAATGGTGGCGTTGAATCCTTAGGTTTTTCTGCCACCGCGCCTGCCGCGGAGGCAGCCGCCGCCGCCAGCGCCATCATGGCATGACGTGATTTCATCCCAAGGAGAAGCCGAAACGGTGGCCGGACCAATGGACTGGATTAAAAATCGGATTGCCGCTGACTGACCGACGGTCCGGCATGGGGCGTGGCAAGATACGGGAAGACCTGATTATAAATCTGGTCATTCGCCGCTGTGTTATCACCCAACACGGTGACAATGGAATAACTCGGACCGCTGGCCAGAGCCGTCAGAGCGATGTCGACCACATCATCGCCGAGACGCCGACCGTTGGGCCAGCCGCTGGACTTGACCAGGCCAGAGGAATCCGTTGTCGTGTCACCACCGGCAAACCCAAAGCGGCTGAAACCCGTCTGTCCCGCGAGCCTGACCGGCGGGGTGGTGGTGTCCACGCGGAGCACGTCAGGAATGAACACCGCCTGAAGATCCGTGCGACCGGTTCCGGAAAAACTCGTTCCAAAGACGAAATTGATCAACGCCACGAGTTCTGGATTGGCAGCGTAGGTCGCAAACTGGGCGTCGGCAGTCGGTGACACTCGGTTGTACTTGTCCTTGTCTTTGAGTGCGACCAACACCTCGTTGAACAGCGGGTTGCCGAGCCGGTTGACCTGAATCCAAGGCCCGGAATTGACCGGGGCGCCCTCCGTGGTGCGCAGAGTGATCCGCTGGCGGCTGACGGAGGCATACACTCCCACGCCGGTTGCCGAACCGAAGGCGGGCAGCGGCGTAGCCAAGTTCCCGAAAATCGCCGTGTAGGCGACAGGTGTCAGCGAAGAGACCGGAATCTGGATGGCGAAGCTCAGCACGTTGTAGCCCTTGAAACCGTCGATGCCTCCGCCGTCCTGGCCCAGGCCGTCGGAAGAATCGCCATCGTTGTCGAGAATGCGCGAGTCCAGCAGATCGAAGATGCCCGGAGTGTCGGCGTAGAATCCGTCCTCGCGGGGGCCGGCAAACACGACCTCACCACTCGGGAGCGTGTGCACTGTCTGCTGGGTATAGGAGTCAAGCTGCGCAGGCGAGAGGGCACCGGAGATGGCCTTGCCCGTCGTGGAATCATTGTAGGAGGGTGTCGTGCGCCGTCCGACATTGGGTGGTGGCGTCAGCAGTCCTGACCCAAGAACCGTAGCCGTCGTGCCAACCGTTTTGGTCACGCTGTAAGTTTGCGTAAAGTTCTGCCTGGAATCGCCGACGGTGATGATTGGCCCGGCGGCCGTACCGAGGCCATAGGAAAGCAGGGTATTCGGATTTTTCAGGCCCCCACTCACCGACGAGAACCGGAAGTCATAGCGCTGCATCAGGGCGCCCGTCGCCGGGTTGGTGATGTGGATGCTGTAGAGGGCATCGTCGGCAAATCGCTCATAAATGGCGCCATCGCCAGGATCCGAAAATGGCCGGACGCTCACGAGCACATTGAGCACCCGTTCGTTCGGGTTGTTGTATTTTGACCCAATAAATGCGTAGACGTCGGTCAGGTTCGCCTGCGGATCTTGCTTGATGAGCGGGGCGTCACTGTGGCTGGAGGCCAAGACCGGTGTGTGACCGCAGGGTGCTAGAACGGCGATGGCGGTGACGATGACAGACCTTGCGAGAATTTTCATAATGGCTGTGGTGATAAGGGTTATCGTTAATGAGTGGCTCTTCTTCTGCGAATGAAAGCAAGGGCGGCACAGACGAGCGCGCTCGTCATCAGTGTGCCACCGGACTCCGGGACCCCCCTCACGGTGATGTTGACGGACCCACTATAAGGATTTCCCAAGATATCGAGTGCCTCAAAAGACATAAAGTATCCGTCCTCCGGTCCCGTCAGGCTCTCGAAGCTGAATCCGTCGACTGTCAGCCCAGGAAGGAACGAGCTGGTGTCAGCCAGGAAATCGACGAAGCCGAGACCACTATCGTAATTCCCGATAAATCCAACAGGTGTGGTGAGCGTCGAATCGATGAGCGGATCGGCCAGCGGCCCATCGACTAAACTCACGAAGGCTAGTTCTTCAGTTTCGTCGTTATGAATCGAGATTTCATACAAGTAGGAGCCACTCAGCTGTGTCACGGTGGCATCGACGACGACGGCTCTCACCGGTGGCGCTCCCAGCGTCAGTGCCAACATCACAGAGGCGGAGAGCAAGTGCACGATTTTCATACGGCGCAAATGTGAGCACGTACCGCGCCAGGAGATTTCTACATCTGCGGCAACATTTTTTCCGTCAGTCGATTGAGTCTAGTGCTATAATTTCCATTCGAACTGACAGAACGCGGAAAGTGTAAGGTTTTCCGTCGATTTGTCGGGTTTTTTTACATTCCGGTGTTGTTTCACACCGCAATCAAGCACGCGGTTTGGGCAAAGGATGGCAGTGCACTCGAAATCAATCTCGTGGGATCGGATCCCGGCAGCCCGTCGGAGGGCGTCGACCTTGGGGTAGTTTACAACCTGGAGGCTCATACGGTGACTATTGTGCCACCAAACGGGAAGTGAGGTGGGGCCACCGCTGTGGACTACAGAGCCTGCTGGGCGGCGGCATTCAAATGGGCTTGCAGGTGGGCACTCTCTGATTCGTCCAGCGAGGTGTCTGTTTCCAGCCTGCCGCAGCCCGTCGACCGCAATGTCCTCGGGTTTTTTCGCTTGATCGGGTTGACTCAACAGCGGTCGAAGCAAGACCGACAATCCAAGGGCTTCGAATAGGGAACGTTTTGTTCGTATCATGACTTGAGTGGGTGTCCCCGGACTGGGATCTGAGTGCTTAACGATTCGATAATGAACTCAGTTTACCTTCAGTCTTTCCAGTTTCGCGAGTTTTTTGGCTTTGGCGTCAAAGCTCCAGAACGTCTCGCAGCCGAGCACCAGCGCGGAGGAGACGTGCAGGATGTCGTAGGTGCGGAAGCCTTCGCTGGCGGTGTGTCGGTGAACCAGGGTATGAAATAAGGCCATCCAGGACACCCACTCTTGCCTAGCAGGAGAAGGCAATCCAGGACACCCACTCTTGCCTCGCAGGAGGAATCCCCTTGAATGGGTGCCGCCGATCGACTGCTTGTCACCGGCGCTTTGAATCGTCTTGTCGCCTGCCAGCCTGGGCGCTTAGATCGGGTCATATGCCTTCCGTTAAAACCGGCCTCGATGTACTGGCGGCTCAGGAATTTGCGCTGTTGCGCGGATTGCGTGTCGGGGTGGTCACCCATCCCGCGGCGGTCGATTCGGATCTTCGGCACGTCATCGAACGGCTGGCGGCGGCGCCGAAAGTGGAACTGGCGGCCATCTTCGGACCCGAGCACGGGCTGCTCGGTCAGGCCCAGGACTTGATTGCGGTGACCGCCGGACAATCACGGAGAACCGGACCCGTGCCGGTGCACAGCCTGTACGGTGCCACCGTCGAAAGCTTGCGCCCGACGCCCGACCAACTCAAGGGGCTCGATGCCCTGGTGATCGACATGCAGGACGTGGGCAGCCGGTATTACACGTTTCAAGCCACCATGCGGTATTGCCTCGAAGTCGCGTTGCCGCTGGGGCTGCGCATCGTGGTGCTTGACCGTCCGAATCCACTCGGAGGTGAAAGCGTGGAAGGGCCGGCGCTGCGCCAGGGCTTCGAAAGCTTCGTCGGCGCGCACGACATCGCGATCCGCCACGGTCTGACCATGGGCGAACTCGCCATGCTCTATCAGCATGATCTGGGTCTTGAAGACGGTGATTTGCAGGTCGTTCCCTGCGAGGGATGGAAGCGTCATCAGTACTTTACGGACACCGGCCTGCCCTGGGTGCTGCCGTCGCCCAACATGCCGACCCCGGATACCGCCCTCGTCTATCCCGGCCAATGTCTCATCGAGGGCACCAATCTCAGCGAGGGTCGGGGCACCACGCGGCCCTTCGAAATCACCGGCGCCCCGTGGCTCGACGCCGTGAAACTGGCGGCCCGAATGAACGCGGAAAAATGGCCCGGCGTAAAATTCCGAGCGGTTTGGTTCCGGCCCACGTTTCAGAAATTCGCCGGCCAAGACTGTGGCGGCGTCCAGATCCATGTCACCGACCGCTCCGCCTTCCATCCCGTTCGAACCAGCCTCGCGCTACTCGCCGCCATGCGGGAAATGTCCGGCGATCAATTCGCGTGGCGCACGGAAGTCTACGAATTCGTCTCCGATCCGATCGCCATCGACCTCCTGTTCGGCTCTGACCGCGAACGCCGACACCTCGAGGCAAGGAAACCACCGGCCGACCTCCACGCCGAATGGGAAAAGGAAGAAACCGCCTTCCGCCATCGCCGGCACACGGCGTTTTTGTATGATTAGCCAGAAGATGGGAGTTCGAAGCCTATGGATTTTCGACCACGAAAGGCACGAAATACACGAAACTCACTTGAGCGAATCAAGTGTTACAATCCCCGAGACTTTGCTCCGCGCTATGCCACGAGTCGCCTATTCGGTCTTTGGGTTCGTTTTGTGGGCATTGTGGATGATACTTATGCCTTATCCTTGGCGGTATTGGGTGCCGCTCGGGGTTGCTTTGGCGTTAGTCGTGATGGCCGTGCGGGAACGCCGTTGATTTGGCGCCTGGTGAGCAAGGCGAAATCGGGGACGGCCATGGGTCTGGCTGGCGAAACTTTGGCCTGAAAAGCGCGCGTTGCCGTGCCTGCCGGTGCGAACGAGGGGAGAAGGATTGAACGGGATATCTCGGATTGTCTTGCCCGGATGCCCAAGTCAGGGCGCATCGATCTGCCACTGGGAGGCCCGGATGGAGGGGGCCTCAGTCATCAGTTCGGGAGTCGGTTTTCCGGCTGTGAGCAAGGCGGCCTGTTCCTTAAGCCATGCGATAAAGGCTTGGCGTGCGTCGGCGCGTTCCGTATCAGGGGCGAATCCCGGGAATTCGTAGTCTTTCCGCATCCGCGCGAGGCTTTCGGCAATCCGGTCGCCGCGGGTGCGTTGGCGCTTGACCTGTTGCGTCTGCCACACACCCGTTTCTTCCTCGACGTCCTCCGTGCTGTTCAGGACCTCGGCAATGGCGGTGAGTGCGTCGGGGTGTTTGGTGAGGAACAGGCGGTGGGCGAGGGCCGCTCCGGTCCAGTTCCAGTCGAGTTCATTCCGGCGCAGGACGCGGCAAAGGATGGCCGTCACGCCCTCATCATTCAGCGACAGCATGGGTTCCGTGCCGTTGAAAACGAGTTCCTCATCCCATTCGCCGCCTAGGATCGTGCTCAGGGTGTTGCGGGCGTTTTGCTTTTCCTCGCTGCTCCCGTGCCGGAGGAGGATCAGCGCGCTATAGAGCTTCGCCGACGGTTCGCCCACTTTCATCCACAGGCGCGCGGATCTAACCGCCGACGGGTCTCCATGCTGGAAGCAAAGTTCCGCGATGCGGCCTTTGTGTTCGGGGAATTTCTCCGCGCCGGCGAGCAGATCCACCATCAGGGATGCCTCCTTCGAACGCGCGGCGACGGAGGCGGCCCGATCCCATTCCTCCAAGATACTCGCTTCCCGCATGTTTATTTGCAGCACCTCCTCGATGGTCTTTCCGTTCATGGATTTGGCCCATGCCGTGACGTTCTCCACGCGCACGTCACGCTCAGCGGGATCGAGGGACGACCAGCCGTTCAGATCGATGAGCGTGCGCATGGCGGCGGCGTTGACAAGTTCCGCGACCAGCCAATTCACACGGTGCAGCGTGCGCCCCGGGTGGAAATCGCGCCAATAGCTGAAGGTCGGCAGGTAGTTCTCGTCCTTCAGGAAAGGCGCGAGCACTTCCACATCCACGGGAGTGAGTTTCATGCGGAAGAGTTCGTTGAATGGATTGATCACTACGGCGTCCTTCACCTCTTCCTCTTCTCCCCACTGCGGGCCGGTCATGCGGTACTGGGTATCCCTGTAATCCACATCCCCGGGTTGACCGCTCTGAAAACAATTCAGCAGCCGCAGCCGCGTCGTGAGGTACTCGACCTGTTTCGCGCGCGGCAGGTCTTCCGCGATTTTTTTCCAGTCATCGGGAGCGGGCAGCGTGAAGGTCTTGAAATCCTCCATGCGCTTGGGCAACTGGACCGCCAGTTCCTTGGCCCGCTCCTGATAGTTGTAGCCGTCGAACAGCGGCTGACTCAGATGCCTGGCGAGGCGCAGGGACTTCGCATAGTCACGCCCGTAGGAAAATGCTTCCAGCATGGCGAGATGACACTGCCCTCCCTGGAGATCCCGCAGGATTTCAAAGGCCCACCGGTCATCATTCATCGCGTCCAGCAGCGGGAAGATGAGCTGCGCGGTCAAGGCGCGCTCGCCTTTGTGGAACAGCCATGCGGCCAACAGTCCCTCCGGCATGGAAATGGACTGTGGCTGAAACTGACCCGTAAGCCCCCCACGGACTGAGAGCTTCTCGTGTGCCGTGCTGCGACCGTCCTCGTCCTTCTCTTCGCGGGTCTGGCGAATCCCGGCTACCGCCTCGGCGACATCCCCAGCCTGGAATACCACTTCCGTCTTCCAGTTGCCGCCCTTCTTGGTTTCCTCGTTCTCTCCGAACCAGGAGACAAAATGAACCGCATCGTTCTCTTCACGCACCAGCCAGCCGATGGACTTGCTCGTGTGTTTCTCCGCTCGTCCATAATCGCGGACGACGGTCAGCGTGCCAAACGTCGCATCGGGAGCAGGAGGGTCGGGCAGCAGCGAAAGGACATCACGCAGCCGCTTCTCGAGTTCCGGTGTAAAAGCCATTTCCGGCACAAACGGAGGAGGCTCTGGCAGCTGGAGTTTCTTGAGAGCCGCGGAGGCGGCGGTCCGCACCGACTCGCGGGCGTCGCCGGCCCATCGTATCAGCACCTCGAGCGGCACTTGGAGCCCGCGCTCCGCCGCTTCGGTCAACGCCATTTCGAGTGCCGGTCGCCAATGGGTTCCGTTCCCCAAGATTACGAGCAGCACACCGTTCGCGGCCTCGCTGCTGTTCCCTCTGAGCAGATGGACCGCGGCCTGGAGGCCGTCCGGTAGCCGTTCGTTCTGCAACAGCCAGGTGGCCAGCGGAACCGCGGCGTCGACGGGCTTTGTCGCACCAAGCTTCTTCGCCAAATGTTTGCGGAATTCCCGGGCGCTCGACTCGGACCCACCGCCCCAGAAGGGGGTGCGTTTCCACACGGCGCGACCGTTGGATTCATCCTCGGACGACTGGCGAATGAGGGCTTGCAGCAGATCCGCCGCCATCCGGCTTTTCGCCTCGTCTGTCCCCGCAAGATCCTTCAACGACGCCTCAATCGCAGCTCCCAAACCCCCATCGTCGCCGTCCTTCGCCTGATAGAAACCCCCAAGCAACTGCCACGCTCTCCTTCCAGCCTCACTATCCTCAGCGGGTGCGGGAGCGGCGTTCAGCCACGACAGCGCGACAATCAGGGCGGCAAGTAAGCTGGCTGCGGCATTCATGGAAGCTATGAATGCCAGACTATGGTGTTCACTTCAACCTGAGAACCCAAATGGAAACCACGAGGAAATCGAAACACACGAAGGGCCAGCGCGTTGATTCGTGAGCGGGGTCCAGTCAATCGACGAGGAGATCGTTCATCGAAAGCCCATGGATTTTGTGTGTTTGGTGACTTTCGCGGTTCCATAAGTCCCCTTTTTGGCAAACGCCGAGCGCGGATGCGCGCTGAGCGGGACTTCCGTGGCAATTTCCCTGAGTCCGCGATACAATGGGCCGTTTCCCAGTGGCGTCCTTCTCATGAAACTGTTCCCCTGGATCGCTGGTGCCGCCGTTCTCGGTATTGGAATGGGTGTCGGTGTGAAATGGCGGTTCGGGTCCGCCTTTCCTGCGACTGAAGCCGCGGCCGAACCGGTCCGCGATCCCTCCGCGCCTCGATCCACTGTC
>JBJXFS010000250.1:0-5258 GCA_046155625.1 Verrucomicrobiales bacterium
AGTAGAGAAGGGGGCCGGCGGTTGAGCCGCCAGCCCCCTTCTCTACTCTACAGAGTTTCGTGGTTCCCATCACGGTCCTTAGGTTCAACCGATCCTCGCTTGCTGCACCGCCTGCAGCGCTTGCACCGTCCACACCACGGGGTACAGAGACTCCCAGTACCAGAGACGGGCAAAGTAAAACCCGATCGGGCTCGGCGGGAACGAGCGACCCCCGTCCGTTCGTTCAATGAGCCACTCGACACCGCGATCGACCGCTCGCCGCACTGCGGGCGGAATTCCCACGGCATCGACAGCTTCGCGATGGGCTGATTGACCCGGGCCATTCCCCGTCTGATCGCTGACCAGCGCGGTGAGAACGAGCGCGGTTTCCTCAATGCTCGATGGGGTGCCGTCCCCCCCGCCCCAGCCTCCGTCGTTGTTTTGCTGCCCGATCAACCAGTCGCGCGCCCGCTGGCGAGCCGGATCCCCTGGAGCGATGGCCGACATGACCATGGCGGTTCCGTAAATCGGGTTGGTTTCATCCGACCGGTGCTGGTTGCCAAACCAAAGCGGAGTCCACGATCCATTGGCGGCTTGCGTGGCGGTAAGATACCGCCGGGCGGCCGCCATCGCCGGGCTCACTCGCGCCTGCTCGGACGGCGATAGTTGGGCTCGCCAGACCGACCACGCTCGCAGCGAGTGCGCGGTCAGATCGGGCGCCGATCGGTCGAAGGGGAGCGCTCCCCAGCCGCCGCAAAACGTTGGAATGCCCCCATCACGGTTTTGCAATCCGCACAACCAGCGTGATCCGGCCTGGGCGGCCTCGCTCGATGTCTCGTCAGGCGCCAGGCACGCGAGGCCCAGCATGGCCCCGGGAGTGTCATCCGCATCCGGTACCCCGCCGGGCAGATCGGTCCAGGCCCAGCCGCCGGGGGCTGCGTCGGTATAGGGATGGCGCTGCCGGTATTGCTGCGCGAGCAACCAGCGTTTCACCTTGTGAGCCGTGTCGAAGCGCCCACCCAACGCCTTAACCGCCAAAGTCGTCACCCAGGTTGCCAGATTCGTGTCGATCGCCCAACTCCCGTCCGCTCGCTGGCTTTCGATCAGAAATTTCGTCGCCTCGCCCACCACCGGATGTTCCCGGTAGCCGGACGAGGCGAGCGCCATGGCGACGAAGCTCGTCAGCGGAGTGGCCTCGAGGAAGCCGCCGGTTGACGGTTGGATTTCCCGCAACAACCGCAGGGTGCGGCCACTGGCAGCCCGACGCATCCATCGCAAAGGCGGTGGCGGCGGAGCGTGATGAAAACGGGCTTGGCCAATGGCGATCAGGGCTGGGAGAGCATAGCTGACCACGGGCAGCCGCATCGCCGCGAACCATTGCCGAGGAACCGTGGCCAGTTCGAATGGCAGCGGCAGCACCTTCCGCCACGCCACCTCCGGCGGACCCAGCCTCCCACCCAGGGCTGCCATCATCAGGATGGGGACGGAAAAGGTGCGGTCTTTTCCGTAACGCGCCGCTATCTTATCCGCCAGGACGTTTGGCTCGAGCGAACCGCACGCCGCCTCGATCCAGCCCGCCGCTCGCGCCGAGGCATCCCCCTCCCGGCCGGTGGCACCAAACGCCGCCCAGGCCAAAACGGTCGTCGAGAGGTTGGACAGACTTTTCGTAGTGTCCCCGAATCCGCCATTCGGATTCTGCGTCGTTTCCAGCCACTTCAATCCACGGGAAATCCGCGCCGCATGACCCGCGGCGTCGATCGTCTGCAGGGCTGTGACCGCGGTCGCCGTCGAAAGCGCGGAGGAGGATAATTCGCCGACCCAATGGCCCGCCCCCACCCGCTTCTCAAGCAGGTGGTTTCGAGCATTTTCAAACACATCTTCAAGAGGCCCACTGGTCATCGCAAGGCCTCGACCGCTTCACGGATTTGCTCGCCGGTCACATCGGCACTCACGTACGCCTCGCCCAATGCCCGCAGCAGGACAAAGCGGATGGATCCGGCTTTGAACTTCTTGTCACGGGCAAGCTTTTCCATGACATCCGACGTCTGTATGGACGGGGGCAACCGCTGAGGCAGATCGTACCTCCGCAGCAAGGCGGCGATTTTTCCCGAGTCGCTCGGGTCGAGCCCGGCGACCTGCTCGGACAGTCGAAGCGCGGCCAGCAGCCCGAGTGAAATCGCCTCACCGTGCAGCAGTTGGCCGTAACCGGCGCTGGCCTCGATCCCATGACCGATGGTATGGCCAAAATTCAGCAGGGCGCGCAGTCCGGTCGTTTCTCGTTCGTCGGCCGCCACGATGGACGCCTTAATGGCCACGTTGCGGGCGACCAATTCGGGCAGCACCGAGCGATCGCCATGGGCTCGTCCGATGAGAGGCACCATCGCGGCATCGCGAATGGCCGCGTGTTTGATGATCTCCGCAAATCCCTCGTTGTATTCTCGCGCCGGCAGCGTCGACAGGGTCTCGATATCGGCGAGGACGAGGCTGGGTTGATGAAAGCACCCGAGCAAATTCTTGCCCTCCGGCGTATTGACGCCCGTTTTCCCGCCGACCGAGCTGTCGACCAGGGAGACGACGGTGGTCGGAATCTGCACGTAGGGCAGCCCGCGGAAATAGATGGCCGCGCAGAAGCCGGCCAGATCGCCCACCACTCCGCCGCCCAAAGCGATCACGCCGCTGCCGCGATCGAGTCCGCTTCGCGTCATTTGGCGGCAGACATCCTCGGCACAGGCCATTGACTTCGAGCCTTCGCCCGCCGGTACCGTGACGCGAACAGCGGCGATGCCCGCGGCTTGAAGCGAGGCTTCCACCGTGTCGCCGAAAAGCGGCCCGACCGTGGAATCAGTCACCACGGCTACGGAGCGCACCTCGGGCAGCGCCGCACGCACCGCCACACCGGAGCTGGCGAGCAGCCCGGAGCTGACTCGCACCACGTAACGCCGCTCGCTCAACTCAACGGGAACTTCGATCATGGGAAATAGTCGCGGACGATAGCCGCCGCCGCGGAGTGAGGCGTGGCGTCATCGCTCAGGCAAATGGTTTTCAACCAGCTTTCGCGCCGAAACCATGTCATTTGGCGCTTCGCATACCGCCGTGTCGACTGCTGCATGGCCTCCATCGCCGCCGCCTCGGTGAGCTTTCCGTCCAACACCTGCCGGATTTCCCGAAGACCAATGGCCTTTTCCACCGTCGGGGAGATCGCAGGCCCGGTCGCCAGCACCGCCGCCACTTCGTCCACGACTCCCTGGTCGAACAGGGCCACCACGCGGCGATCAATTCGAGCGTACAGGGCCTCCCGTTCGCGTTCCAGCAAGACGCCGCGCCAATGGGCCGGACCCGCGTCTCTCCACGCCGATCGCAGCTCGGAAGCGGGTCGACCAGTCAGCAGGCAGATTTCCAAAGCCCGGTCGACGTAGCGTTGATTGCTGAGGTTCATGGTGGCCGCTCCGGCCGGGTCGAGCGATTGCAGTTCGCGGACCTTGTCGTCCAGCGACCGCGCCGCCAGCCGTTGCCGCAGGCCGGCATCCGACGGCAGGTCGGACAACCCGTGCGTCAGCGCCTTCACATACAACCCACTCCCGCCCACCACCACCGCGGCCACGGCCCGCTCCGCCAACGCCGCCAGCGTCCGACGTGCCATCGCGGCGAAACTCGCCGCATCCGAGGCCTGTCGCGGCTCCAACTCGCCGTACAAATGGTGCGGCACGCGCGCGCGATCCTCTGCCGAGGGCGCTGCCGTCAGTAATTCCAACCCGCGATAGAGTTGGAAGGCATCCGCATTCACAATCTCGCCACCCACGGCCTCGGCGACCGCCAGCGCCACTTCGCTCTTGCCGACACCCGTCGGGCCGACGATGCAAATCGGACCACCGCTCACAACCCCGGGAACAAACGCGATTCGATCCCCGAACAAAACGCATGAATCAACACCTTGTGCGCCTCCTGAATCCTGGCCGTTTCCGGCCCCGGAACGATGAACTCGATCTCCGCCATGCCGCGCGCCGCCCCCCCATCCTTGCCCAACAACGCGATCGTCCTCAGCCCTCTCGATTTCGCCGCCTCCAGCGCCAAAAGCACATTCTTGGAATTGCCGCTCGTGGTTATGGCTACCAGTACATCCCCCGGCTCCCCCAGACCCTCGACCTGCCGCGAAAACACCTGGTCAAATCCATAGTCGTTCCCAGTCGCCGTCAGGAACCCGCCGTCCTGTGCCAAACTGATCGCCGGCAACGACCTCCGGTCCTTGATAAACCGGCACAACAACTCCGTCGTAAAGTGACCGCTGTCCGCCGCACTCCCGCCGTTCCCACACGCCAATACCTTCCTCCCCTCCCCCAGCGCCGACGCCATCACGTCACACGCCGCCTCAAACGCCCTCTCGTGCGCCGTCAACGACTCCACCGCCGCCACACACCCCCGAATATGATCGTTTAAAATCGCCATCCCTTCCCACCATGCCCCGCCTCCCTGCTTCGGCAATCGCCGAGTGCCGGACGTCGGAAGTCGGAGATCGGAAGTCGGAGGCCGGAGGTCGGCATCCCATCGACCGCGACCAATGATCACCACCTCCGCCTCATCACCACCCGCCAGCCTCAACCAAGAACCAAGAACCAAAAACCAAGAACCAAGAACCAAGAACCAAAGAACGAAAAACCACTTGCCTCGTACCCGATTCATGGCAGTGGTGCCTTTCCGCCGGTCACGGCCTCTACAAGACCCCATCGTCTAGCGGTTAGGACATTGCCCTTTCACGGCAAGAACCGGGGTTCGATTCCCCGTGGGGTCGCTACTCTGATAATCAACGGATTATAGGGCATCTAGTCGCCAAGTCTCAACATCGGCAACCAAGTCAGGGAAGTCTTGGAAGTATTTGATGGGCGAGATTTGTGTAGCGCGTCGAGATAATCACGGGGGATTTGGTCGAGATAAATGGTGGGGATTTGGGTATTGTGGGCGGGCTAAGGGCGGGGAATTTTCGATTTGAGAGCGGGGAGAGAGGGGCAAGAAGAGGGGCTGTGCGCGGAGGGAGAGAGGCCCGGGCAGCAGCCGCAGGAGGAGGGTCAAGGATGGGTGATTTTGGCGTGGGCTGAGGGAACGAGTTTGATGGCTTGGTGAACGTGATCTGGATCGAGGGAGGAGGCGCCTGAGCGAGCGGTGTGTGGCGACAACTAAACGTGAGCGTTGACGACAATTAAAATTGACCCCTCTGGGGGCGATTTTCTGGGGTGAAGCGGAGAACCGTTTGGCGCTGGTCGGGGTAGTGTGTGCTGCTCTGGGTT
>JBJXFS010000268.1:0-6700 GCA_046155625.1 Verrucomicrobiales bacterium
TCGTCGCCTCAATGTTGTAGAAGCTCCCGACTGCGGACAGGAATGTCAGGGTGACGTGGCCGTTGCCGGGATTCCGGACGATGTCGGTGACCTGGACGGGGCGGGCAGTAGCAATGCTGTCGAATCCCAGTCTGGTGAAGTCCGCCTCTCCACTCCTGGAGCCCGCCTTGCCACGGATCGTGAACACGTCGCCACTCACACCGGAGAGTTCCCACACGGTCCATCTGCCGAGGATGTCGTCGGATATGGAGTTGGTGAGCGTAACCTCGCCAGTGTCGGCATCACCTGGACCCACGATTTGCCATGCCTGCGCATTATATTGGCCACTGTCCGTACGGAAATCGTGAAGAAGTGCGATGCGGAAGGTCTTGGTTTCGGTCAGCGTGATCGATACCATTTCGTACATGGTACCTGTGGGGCTTTTCCACCAGTAGCGGGTCTGGGAGTTCTCGTTGGAGATCGCTGGCCCGACCGGATCGCTCGTGTTGTCAATTTCCATGTAGGGAGCTTGGGTGCCGTCATCCGTGCCGCCGGGGAGGAATTCCACCGTCGCATAGGAAGGATTTACAATTTCGGTAGTCTTTACGTATCCGTCGGTGCCGTAGGCATTGTCGCCGCTGATATCCAGCGGTTTGGCGACGTCAGTTGACCGCCAATGCTCTTGAGTTGTGTCATCGGTGTCGATTAGTTCGATTGATGCTCCGAAAGCGGCGGGCGCTGCGGCCAAGAGGATGCTGGCCAAAGAAACCAAGGCAGGGGTTCGTTTCATGGTCTGTGGAATGTATGGTTTGTATTACTCTTTACAATTTGGTTGATACGCGCAATTCAGCAGGATTTTTTCTCAAACGGACTCCATTTTGTCCATCTGAAAGGAATTTGCTTTCGGGGGTCGGCGCTGGAGAAGGGGGCGTGGGTCATGGGGAGGTGGGGTGGGTCATGGGGAGGTGGGGTGGGTAGGGGTCTGATCCAGATTGCCGATGTCGTTGGCTTGTGCGGAGTTTCGTTTCTGCCGGTGTTCATCTCTGTCTGCGTGTTTCACATCGCGTCACGATTCGTGCGCACGCGGCACATTGGTTGGGATGCGTTGGCGGCCATCGTTTGCCTGACGGCATGGCTCATCTACGCACACGTCAGGATCGGCGCCTTGTCCCAGGTGACGGACAGCACCACAATCTCCGTCTCCCTCGTGCAGCGCAATGTGCCGCAGGCGGAGAAGTTCCAGTGGGACATCGATGCCGAAGCCGTCACGCGGCAGTATCAGCGCTCCGCTGAGCTGACGCGCGAGCATGCGGAGGCGCGTGAGGGCGCGAAGCCGGTCGATCTCGTCGTGTGGCCCGAGAGCGCGGTGCCCATGCCGCTCTTCGCGGCGGCGGAGCACGAGCAGTATTTCAACAGCATCCTCGCGCTCGGCGGTTTCTCGCTGATGACCGGCACGGAGGTGCAGATGCCCGATGGTCCGTGGCACAACAGCGCCGTGCTCATGCGCGGCTCCTTCGCGAATCATCAGCTCTACCACAAGGCGCACCTCGTGCCCTTTGGCGAGTTCCTGCCGTTTCGTGACACGTTTCCGTTCAGCCTCCTCGCCGGAGTGTTGCCTGGGAATTTCACCCCAGGCACTTCCTTCGAGCCGCTGCGTCTTGAGAAACCGGAGATCGGCATCATCTCGCTCATCTGTTTCGAGGACACCATCGGCCGCGTCGCACGCAAGTTCGTGCGTGCGGGGCCGCAGCTCATCGTCAACATCACCAACGACGGCTGGTTCATCCTCAGCGCCGAGACGGAGATACACACCGCGAACTCCATCTTCCGCGCCATCGAGCTGCGCCGCCCCATGGTGCGCGCCTGCAGCACCGGCGTCACCTGTGTCATCGACCCAACAGGCCGCATCACCTCGCGCCTCGAAGATGCGACGAGCAAATCCACCTTCATCGAAGGTGTGCTCCGCGCCGACATCCCGATGCCGCTGCATCCACCAATCACCACCTACGCGCGTTGGGGCGATTGGTTCTCGGTGCTGTGCCTTGTCATCGCGGTGATCGCATCGTTGTGGCGGAGGGCGGAGCCATCATTGAAAGTGGCGTAACCTTCTTGATTGCACACTGCCGAACGCCGTGATCGTCGAGAGCGCCGCCTGTTCCGTCTTGCCAGAACCACCCTTTGCCCTCCATACTCCGCGTGTCGGCTTCGTCATACCATGTCCGCCCCTCCCAAGGTCTTCATCTCCGCCACCTCCGGCGATCTACGCAGCATCCGCCAGATCGTCAAGGACGCGCTCCTCACTATCGACTGCCATCCCGTCGAGCAGACCAACTTCGAGCCGGACGCCCGCACCGTGGAGAACATGTTGCGGGCGAAGATCGAGGGCTGCTCAGCACTCATTCACATCGCCGGGCTGCGGTACGGCGCGGAGCCTGATCCGGCCACCTTGCAGCCAGGCACACCGCGCCGCAGCTACACGCAGATGGAGCATCACATCGGCCGCCAGCTCCAGCACCAGCGCGGCGACGCGCGCTTCCGTGTCTATACTTTCATCTGCCCGGAAGATTTCCCCTTCGATCCCGAGCCGGATGTCGAGAGCGACGAACTTCGCGCGCTCCAGCGCGAACACCGGCAGCTCCTGCTCGACGACCCGCATCTGCGCGAGAACCCCCGAGGCAAAGCTGAACTTCAGGCCCGCATCCTCGCCTTGCAGGAGCAAGTCCTGGCCATCCGCCAGCAGCAGGAGGAGGTGCGGGCCGAGGTCGCGCGGACCCGCCGCTTTGGCATTAAAGCCTTCGCTGTCATCGTGCTCCTGCTGGCGCTCCTCGGTGCCGGCATTTGGCAGATCATGCAAGGCCAGAAGCCCAATCCCGAGAGCATCCGCGCCGCCTACCGGGAAGCCTCCGAGCGCAAGCTCGCCGAAGACAATGCCGCCAGCGAGAAGGCCACCACTTCCGCGGAGCGCCAGCGTCTCCACGCCGCCGCCGCCGATGCGCACGCCGGACGCCTGGCACGCATCGACTACCACGTCGCCGACTTCATCCGTCTCGCTGACGACCCCGCCACCACCTTTGTCCTGCGCGAGATGATCCGCATCCTCTCCGACCCCAGGGAAAAGGACAGAGTCGAGACCGCCCTCGCTTACGCCGACCGGCAAAAGGCTGGCGTGCTGGAGCGCATCCGCTCCCGCAATGCCGCCATTCATGCCGCCAAGCACGAGCAGAACCGCACTGAGCTTCAGCCGCTGCTCAAGGCCGCCGATCTCCAGGCCACCAGCGGTCAGAGGGACAAGGCCCGGGCGAGTTACACCCAGCTCCTCGAGCTGGAGAGCGCCTGGCCCGAGGCGCTCACCGAGTTCGCGTGGTTCCTGCGAGATCAGTCCAAACGAGCCCAAAGCTACGGCACCCTGAGCACCGCCCTGGCGGACGCGCAGCAGTGCCATGCCACGGCGCGGCAGATCCTCTCCCTGACCCCTGGAAAACCCGACTCCGTGCGCCTCCAATGCGCCGCGCTCAATCAACTCGGCGGCCTCGCTGTCGCGCAGGGCGATCTGGCCGGGGCCTTGCGCTATTTCACCGAAGCCAAGACCATCGCCGAACGCCTCGCCGCCAGCGACGACACCAATGCCCTGTGGCAGCGCGACCTCTCCGTCTCCCTGGGAAAACTCGGCGACATCGCCATCGCGCAAGGCGATGTGACCACCGCCTTGCGTTACTTCAAACAAGAACTAGCCATCGCCGAACGCCTTGCCGCCAGCGATCCCGCCAATACCCAGTGGCAGCGCGACCTTTCCGTCTCCTTGGTAGGACTCGGTGATCTTGCCGTCACCCAAGGTGATCTCGCCGAGGCCATGCGCTATCTCTCCCAAGCCAAGGCCATCGCCGAGCGCATCGCCGCCAGCGCGCCCGCCAATGCCGAGCTGCAGCGTGAACACTCCGTCGCGCTCAACAAGCTTGGCGAGCTGGCGGTGGCGCAGGGCGATCTCGCCGGGGCCTTGCGCTGCTTCACCGAGAGCAAGGCCATCTTTGAACGCCTCGCCGCCGCCGACCCTGCCAATGCCGAATGGCAGCACGACCTCTCCATCTCCCTGGAAAAACTCGGCGACCTCAACGTGGCCCGTGGCGATCTCGCGGGGGCCATGCGCTGCTTCTCCGACGCCAAGGTCATCGCCGAACGCCTCGCCGCCAAAGACCACACCAATGCCGAGCGGCAGGGCGGCCTCGCCTTCGCACTCATCAAACTCGGCGATCTGGCAAAGGCAAAAGGCGACCTTCCTGCGGCCTCGGGCTACTGTAACAAAGCCAACGAAATCTTTGAGCGCCTCGCCGCCAGTGACCCCGGCAATGCCGAACGGCAGCGCGACCTCTCGGCCTCGCTCATCAGACTCGGCGACCTCGCCGTCACCCGAGGGGATCCGCCCATCGCCTTGCGTTACTTTTCCGAGGCAAGGTCCATCCGCGAACGCCTCGCCACCAGCGCCCCCGCCAATACCGCGTGGCAGCGCGACCTCTCCATCTCCCTGGAAAAACTCGGCGAACTCGCCATCGCCCAGGGCGATCTGGCCGGAGCCTTGCGCTGCTTCTCCGAGAGCCAAGCCATCCGCGAACGCCTCGCCGCCAGCGCCCCCACCAATGCCGCGTGGCAGCGCGACCTGTGGGTGGCTTACGGGAAGCTGGCGGATCATTCAGAGAAATCGAACCAGCCAGCCGAAGCCATGATCTGGTGGAAGAAGGCGCACGACACGTTGGCGGCGATGAAACAGCGCGGCCTCCAGCTTTCGCCCGAGGACGAGGGCTTCCTCGAACGACTCCGCAAGACCATCGGAAACTAACCCTCATCACCCAACTCCAACCCTGAATCAAAAGCGATGAGACGAATTCAAACCGGCGACCAGGAGCAGTTGGCTTATGAGGAGCCGCTTGGGCTGGGATCCTTGTATTATGCCGCGCTCGCTCTGTGCGGGTTCGGGCTTCCGATCTTCCTGCTCGCCCGGAGCGGTTCCCGCGGCATCCTGGGTATCGGCAACTCCGGCGGGGACTTCTGGCTGGAGAAGGTGATCGCGCTGGCTTTGGCGGGAGCGTGGTTGCTGTTCACCTTGCGCGCCGTGAGCAGGGCGTTCCGCCGCCTCGCCTTCGTGATTGATCGTCGCGAGCAAACGATTCGCACCCGGTCATGGTGGCCGTTCCCCCCCGGACACGCGAAACCGCTCGCCTCATTCAACCTTGTCGCGGTCGGCGAGATCTCGATTCCTGGCCCCCTTGCTTCCAGCATCCCGACGAGGCAAACCACCGTCGCTCTGGTGGACTTAAAGATTGGAAAGCCATTGAGATTCGCGATTGGAGACGACTCACCCATGCGAACCCTGGCTGAGGATGTCGCGCGTTTCGCCGGCTTCGACCTGATCGATACGACCGCCGAGGAGCCGGTCGTTATTCCCGTCGCGGAAGTGGGCCGGGTCTTTTCGCCGGTCGCGGCTGGTTCGCAGGAGCCTTGGGAACTGCGCGCCTTGCCGCCGCACAGCACGCTTGCCGTATCGCCGGCATCGGGCGGGCTGCGCATCGAGTTTCCGAAGGGAAACGCCGGGTGCTTCGGTACCCTCGTGTGCTCGCTTCTCGGTGTTCTCTCGGTCATTGTCTACACCGCCTTCCACGCGGAGAGTCTGAACCAATGGCTGATCTATCCCATTTTCGGCGGAGTCGCCATGATCGTCCTCATGA
The DNA here is from genome assembly GCA_046155625.1 of Verrucomicrobiales bacterium. Taxonomy (GTDB): domain Bacteria; phylum Verrucomicrobiota; class Verrucomicrobiia; order Verrucomicrobiales; family V1-33; genus CAJBME01. The sequence continues at coordinate 5,697 of JBJXFS010000268.1, forward strand.
TCGCCGGCGCAGGCTCAATGCCGGTCCGCATCGTCCTCGAAGCGACTGTCGAGGGCGTGCGCATCATTCGTTACGGCCCGTTCGGCAAGAAGCTGATCTCCTTGAGGCGCGATGCCATCCGCGGATTCCTAACCGAAGGAATCGCCTTCACGATCCGCTGGGAGAACGGCGAGTGGTCCACATTGGAACTCTCGCCTGGCGAAAGGGCATGGGTCGCCGACGCGCTGAGCGCGGCCCTCCGCGCACCCGTGACGTTCCCTGGGTAAGCGACCGCCTGAATTTTGATCGGGCGTGGTTTTCGCACAACCCACTGACCGGCTGAAGCCTTGACTCCAACAAGCCGCGCTCAGGCGTGAGAGGACGCGCATCCCACCGAGCCACCTGCTTGTGCGGGCGGCCACCGCGCCTCACCCTTGCCCCGTATCCGTCAATCATAGCCCCGTGGGTTGGTCGTAGTGTGCAAGTGTCGTAGCCATAAGCTACGGCTCTTATGGATGGAAACGGGCCGATGAAGATTTTGAAGCGTGATGTGCTTGGGCGCGTCACTGTCACACGCGAGCAGCGCGAGGCGCTGCTCGATGAGTTTGAGCGCGGCGGCCTCAAGGGTAAACCCTTCGCCCGGCTCGTGGGGTCAACTATGCGACTTTCGCCTCGTGGATTCAGCAGCGCCGTCATGCGCGCGGGGATTATGCGCGCATGGCCGCGCTTTCGCCCAAGCCGCCCGCTGCGAAGCTGTTGCCCGCGCCGCGCGCCATGCGTTGGGTGGAGGCGCTCGTGTCGGCGGCTCCGACGCTTGAACCTCCCGCCGTCGTGGCGCCGGGGATCGAAGTGCTGCTCCCCGGCGGGGCGCGGGTGCTCGTCACCAGCGCGGAGCAGGCAAGGCTCGCGGCGCAACTCATCAACGCTCTGCGCTCTTCGTCATGCTGAGTTTTCCGGGCAGCTTGAAAGTGTTTCTGAAAGGAATTTGCTTTCGGGGGTCGGCGCTGGAGAAGGGGGCTTGGGTC
>JBJXFS010000269.1:0-11127 GCA_046155625.1 Verrucomicrobiales bacterium
CTTCGACCGCAGAACAATCCGCCTTCCGCCTGGATCAACCGAGCACCGACCGAAGCCACCGGCGACCGCGGCGGATCAGTTGCTCGAGTTCGACGTCAGGCACGGCGTCGGAGGCCTGGTGCAGGGCGGCCTGCAGTTCTTTACCGGCGTGACGGCCGGCGCGCGTCGCCTCATGGCCCAATTTGTGAGCTTCGGAGCCAAGGGTGGAAGCGAGATCGGCGAGCCAGTGCGAGGGACCGTGTTTGCTGGCGGCTGCTCGGCTGCCCAGAGCGCCAATCACCGCTCCGACGCCCAAGGCGAGGCCGACGCAGAGGAGCGGGTTTTCGCGAATTTCGCGGGTGAGTCGGTAACGGGCCTCTTCCAGCCCACGGTTCAGGGGATCAGCTTTCATGATGTTTGATGGGGGATGAATCGGTGGGGGTCGCGGCGTATTCGCGAAGCTTGAGCAACCCGCCCACGACCAGCGCGGGCTTCAGGGCAAGTAATCCAGCGCGCAGCATGCCGCAGGCCAGATGCCGGCCGCCGCGCGTGCCGAGGAAAAGACCCGCGGCAAAGGCAGCGGCCACCACAGGCATGGAATAGCGCGGAAGGGGCGAGTCCTCCACAGCCTCCTCCGCGGTTGCCGGGAGCGAGGGTAATGACGATCGAGCGGCCGGCATAGTGAAATTGGGCGATGACTCCTTATCGCCGCGCCATCAGCCCCAGGACAAGGCCGGCTAACGCGGCCAATCCCACGGCTTTCAGCGGCTCCCGACGGATGTGGTATTCAAGTTCTTCGCGGTAGGATCCGAAGTGAGTCGCGGCATCATGTCGCAACGCCTCATAACCCTCGCGTGCCGCCGCCGCCGTGGTCGTTGCGGTGGCGCGTACGCCGTCAACAGCATGGGCGGCCGCATCTCTCACATCACTGAGGCGCGCTTGCAGATCCTGCTTCGCGTGTTCCAGTACCTCCCTGGTCTGCCACGCGGGTTCGGTTTCGGAGTCGGATGGTGAGCGTTTCATGAAGGACATTTTAACTGGATTTTGCCCGAGCACCATCAATTCAAGCGCTGAGATCCGAGCTTTCTGCCTGACAAACCCGCCGCGGGCGCGCCGAAAATAGAGAATTGCCGGACAGTGAGCAAAAAAACACAAGATGGCGCATTACGAGGCGGGATAACCGAGTTGCCCCCATTGGCCGCACCCTGCTGCCTGCCGCGAGCTGCTCCTCATCAAATCCCGACCTCATGACTCATCGATTCTTGCCCTTCATTTTCCTCTCGTCTCTGGCCGCCACGAGTGCCTCTGCCGCCACCACATCGATCAATTCCGGAAGCGTCGGCGCAGGATTCCGCCGCCGCCGCCGCTAGGATTGTTCGTTCTTGGTTCTCGGTTCAGGTTTCCGTCCTTTCCAGCGGGACACCAACCCAACGCTTTCGGTGGGTGTCCCGTCTTTAGACGGATCGCGGAACAGCGGGCGAAAAGCATGCCTCTCAAGGCTTCGCGTTTTCATTGCTACTACCCCTCCTCTGCGCCGCTCGCCCTCGTCCTCGTCCTCGACTTCCCCTGGGCACCCCCCCCGCATGCACCACTCCAAACCCCTCCCCCTTACCCGCTCTCCCTTCCCCCTTCCCCCTTACCCCTCCCCCATCACCGTAACCACGATCTCGCGGCGGTGTGGGGCGCGGCGGTGTTCAAAGAGGAAGACGCCTTGCCAGGTGCCGAGTGCCAATTGGCCATCGATGACGGGGATGACCTCGCTGGTTCGAGTCAGGACCATGCGGAGGTGGCTCGGCATGTCGTCGGCACCTTCCTGGGTGTGGACAAAATACGGGGCATTTTCCGGGACCAGCCGATCGAAGAAGGAATGCAAATCAGTGCGGGCCGACGGATCGGCATTCTCGAAAATGACCAGGCTGCAACTGGTATGCCGCACGAAGACCGTGGCGGTGCCATTGACCACGCCGGAGTCTCGGACCGCCCGTTCCACATCCGCGGTGATTTCGTAGGTCCCCTTGCCCCGCGTGGCGACCGTGAACACCCGATGGTGGACCATCATGCGTTACTTTGGCGGGTGCCGAGGACTCGTGGCTTCACTGCCGCCAGCAGTTTGGCCAGACTCTCGTCCTTTGATTCACGCTCGGTGTCGAGCCTCAGCCCGGTGAATCCCTCGTCCGGCTCTTCGAACACCGAATCACGACCGGTAAAATGGGCCACCTTGCCCTCCGCCGCCTTTTTATATAGACCCTTCGGGTCGCGCTGGGTGCACGAAGCGAACGTGGCGTGCACATACACTTCGAGAAAGTCTTCCTCGCCGACGATCTGGCGCGCCAGACGGCGCAGGCTGCGATACGGGGAAATGAATGAACACAGCGTGATTACCCCGCTTTGCACAAACAACTTCGCCACTTCCGCCACCCTCCGGATGTTCTCCCGACGATCGTCCTCGGTGAATCCCAACCCGCTGTTCAGGCCCGTCCGCAAATTGTCGCCATCCAGCAACACCGTCGCCCGCCCCTCGGCATGCAACGCCGCCTCCAGCAGATGCGCCAGCGTGCTCTTGCCCGATCCGGATAGCCCGTAAAGCCACACCACCACGGCGCGCTGCCCCAGCAGTCGCTCCTTGGCCTCGCGTCCCAACTGACGGTGAAACTCAGGATGAATATCTGCGCTCATATGTTCGCCCCCATGAACGTATGGATGCCGCACTCCGTCTTGTCGAACCCTTCCCAGCGGCCCGCCCGCTCGCCGTCGCTCGCCGTCGTCAGCTTCGTGCACGGCCAGCATCCGATCGACCGGTACCCGCGATCGTGCAGCGCATTGTAGGGAATCCCCTCGAGCTTGATGTAATCCCAGATCGCCTCCCGACTCCACCCCGCCATCGGGTTCAATTTCAACAGATGCTGACCTCGCAGTTTGTCGAATTCATACAACTCGAGCACCTGCGTCCGCACCCGCGTCTCGGACTGATTCCGCCGCACCCCGGTAATCCACATGTCCAGCGTCGCCAGCTTCCGCTGCAGCGGCAGTACCTTCCGCATCGCACAACACGTGTCCGGATTCGTCCGCCATAACTCAGGCCCGTACGCCTCCGACTGCTCCTCCACAGTCTGCTCCGGATGGGCCCCCTCAATCACGATCCCAAAATGCCGCTCCAACCTCGCCTTCAATTCATACGTCTCCGGAAATAACAACCCCGTGTCCAACGTGAACACCGGAAATCGATACCCCAACTTCATCGAATGATCCAAAATCACCAGCCCCGACCCCTGAAAACTCGTCCCAATCGCCGCTCGCTCGCCAAACCGCTCCCACCCCCACCTCAATACCTCCCCCAACGGCGCCTCCTCCAACGCCGCCGCCTCCGCCCGCACATCCAACTCCGGATGGTCAACAAGTGAAAATGGCATGAAAAAGACCCCAAAGTCTATGGGGATAGTCGACAATCGCTGGCTTCACCCCCTGCGCAACCAAAATATTTCCCGCTTCCTGGGTCAGCCACGGCGTTTGAATGGACTGCCCGTCCCTTTGTGTGCCCCCTTCGCGCCCTTCGCCGCCTTCGCGAGATCCGTAAGACCACACTTGTTGCAAAATGCTTTTCCCTGGGTCGCTCGCGACGGGAACGATGGCCGCGAAGGAAAGCCGACGGGGCTCCCTCTTCCCCACGAGGGCCTCGATTGGCCCTCAGCCGAACTTCCGCGACTCCAGATGAACCAACGACGATGGAGAAATGTGCAGGGCGCTTCAATTAACACTTTTCAAACGCCGCATAAAGGTCAATAATTGTTGATATTATGGTTTTTTATGCCGCCTATTTGACTACCGAGCAGTACTTGAGCCCAGCCATCCAGCTCACATTGGCTGTGGCGTCATTTGTGTTGGGGGCGTGTGTGGGGTCGTTTTTGAATGTGGTGATTTACCGATTGCCGTTGGGGATTTCGGTACGGGACCCGAAGCGGTCGTTCTGTCCCTCGTGCAAGTACCAGATTCCGATGTGGCACAACATTCCCTTGGTGAGTTGGGTGGTATTGCGCGGGAAGTGCGCGAACTGCGGAGCGGGAATTTCGCCGAGGTATATCTTTGTGGAGCTCCTGACCGCGATGATGTTTTTGATGGTTTTTTTGTGGTTTGGTCGCGACCAGCCGTGGTTGGTGCTGCCGATGTGGGTGTTTTTATCGCTGTGTCTGGCGGCGACGTATATCGATTTTGATCACATGATCATCCCCGACGAAATCACCTACGGGGGCATGGTGGTGGGGCTGATCTGCAGCGCGGTCTTTCCGTGGATGATCGCCAATCAACCGACGTGGATTACCGATTGGCTGCCCAATGGAATGCGCGCGAACCTGCGCTGGACCAATATCCTCGAGTCGGTGGCGGGTGCGGCGCTGGGCCTGTTATTGGTGTGGTTGGTCGTGCAATTGGGCAAACTGGCTTTTGGACGGTTGAAGTACGCATCCGCGGAACCGGTGGCCTGGGAAGTGAGCCAGCCCGAGGGCGAACCAGAGCCGATCATCCAGCTCGGAACCGAAAAACATCTGTGGACGGACGTGTTCTCGCGGAGCACCGACCGCTTGCGCATGACGTGCCAGTCGTGCCTGCTTAACAATGAAGATCAGGGTGCGGGCGAGCTGGTTTTAAGCGAAGACACCATCGAATTCCGGCCGACGGGCGGCTCGCCGACCCGGCGAAAACTGGAAGACGTCCAACACCTGGCAGGCCGCATGACCAAGGCCGTCGTGCCTCGGGAAGCGATGGGGTTGGGCGACGTGAAATTCATGGGATTGGTCGGCGCCTTTCTCGGGTGGAAGGGGATCCTCTTCACCTTGTTCGCCGCGAGTATCGTCGGAAGCTTCGTGGCCGTCGCCATGATCCTCCTCAAACGCCGCGAATGGGCCGCCCGCATCCCGTTCGGCCCCTACCTCGCCCTCGGCGCCACCCTGTGGGTCTTCTGCGGTCCCGCTTTTCTCTCGTGGTACTTGGCCATGAGCAGCGGATTGCGGCCGTCGTAACCCAAGAGCCGGAATGGGATCTACGAATCAGTCGATTTGCACGTATCGCCAGGACGTTACTCCCTGCTGATCTTCTCCCTGACTGATGAGGAGATCGTTTGGTGTATCTACATCAACTTTCGTGTGTTTCGTGTCTTTCGTGGTTGACCCCGAATCTTGCCGTCCTCCACGGCGGCTACGACAGCCGCTCAGTCCTTTGCTCCGGCCTCCAGGCAGTACAGCATCTTGTTCGAGCGCAGCAGGAGTCTGTTGCCGCCGACGGCTGGGCTGGCGTTGAACATGCCGCGGTTGTTTTCGAGCGTGCTGGTACCGAGCACTTTAAATTCTGGTATCGCCGCCACCACCGCGACGCGCCCGCCGCGGCCCAGATAATAAATGCGGCCCTCCGCCAGGATCGGGGAGGCATAAATCTGCTCTAACTCCGGACTAAACCGCTCCTCGTAGCGAATTGCACCGGTTTTGGCATCGGCGCAGTACGCTATGCCTTGGCTGTCGTTGGCGTAGAACAAGAAACCGTGGTGGTAGATCGCTGAGGACACATTCGATCCCTTGTTCAACTTATAGGCGACATGTGAATCGGTGACCTCGCCGCGCCCCCCGAGGCGGATGGCGAGCCCGTTGCCGCCGCGCCCGCCGATGATGTAAGTCATGTTTCCCTCGACCGCCGGAGTCGGGCACATGTACCAGGGGATGCCGGTTTCACATTCCCAGAGCTCCTTCCCCGTGGCCGGATCCAACCCTTTGACCTTCTGAATCATGGCCATGATCAACTCCGGCTTGCCGGCATTCTCGGCCACGACTGGCGTGTGCCACGATTCCTTGATGCCACTTGTCCGCCAGGCTTCGCGGCCGGATTTCTTGTCCAGCGCCACCACCGATTCGCTCTCCACGCTCGCGTTCACGATCACCCAGTCGCGATACAATACCGGAGACGCCGCCGATCCCCACCCGTTCAGACCCGTGCCCACATTCGTCTTCCAAAGTTGTTTACCGGCATGATCGAAGGCCAGCACCCCCGCCCGCCCGAAAAAGGCGTACAGGCGGTCCGCATCCACCGCCAACGTGCTCGAAGCATACCCATGGTCCTCTCGAATCCGCTCCTGCTCAGGCATTTCCGCCGGCACCGCCGTATTCCAGATCAGCGCGCCATCCTTCAAAGCAAAACACAACACATGCCGCTTCAAGTCGCTCAACTCCCCGCCGCTCCCGTCCCCAAACCCCGTCTGGCAAGTCAGATAAATCCGGTCCTTCCACACCACCGGACTCGACGTTCCCGGCCCCGGCAAATCCACCTTCCACGCCACATTCTCCGTGTCGCTCCAAGTCACCGGCAGCCCGGTCGCCGCACTCCGCCCTTGCCCGCCTGCTCCGCGAAATTGCGCCCAATCCTCGCCCCACCCCTCCCCAGTCATCCCCGCGATCAGCATCCAGCACCCAACCGCCCGACATCCGATCCCTTTTGTGCGTATCGATTTCATCGCTGGACTCCTACCCTGATCGCACCCCCCAGCGCAAGCCAAAGTCTGAGTCACAAAGGGACAGGCTGTTTATTCCTGAGAATGAGTACGGCAATTTCGATAATTAAGTTTTATCGATAAATGGCAATCCTTCACTTCCCCTGATCTCCTCCTTCTGGAGGCTCATTGATTACCGGAATTTCCTAAGGGGTTGTGATTGCCAAACGTTGATCTAGTGCACTATAATAATCGTTGTTTATTTGTACTATGATCCCAGAGCATTCGAGAAAACCGATGCGTTCCTTGCTGCGCCCATGGGCGTTGCTATTGGCGGTCGTTTGCGTGGGGGGGTGGGGGCGCGCGGCAGTGGATCCGGCGAGTGCGACGATTGACAAATTGGTGGCGGACGGGCTGACGAAAGCCGGGATGAAGCCGAATCCCCCGGTGACCGACGAGGTGTTTCTGCGACGGATTTATGTGGATGTGATTGGCCGCATCCCGACGGCGGGCGAGGCGAGGGCTTTTTTGGACGATGCGGCGCCGGACAAGCGGTCGAAGTTGATAGATACGCTTCTGGCGTCCGAAGGGTATGTCAGCAACTGGTTCAACTACTGGGCGGACGTCCTGCGGATCAAGTCCAACGCCAATGAGAACGGACAGGATGGGGCAGGCGACGCGTACACGGCTTGGATGAAGCGGCAATTGCGCGACAACGTGTCGTACCAGAAGTTCGTCCACTCGATGCTTACGGCGGATGGTTACGTGTGGGACAATGGGGCGGTCGGATATTACATGCGGGATGCCGGCATGCCATTGGACAATATGGCGAACACCACGCAGATTTTCCTAGGCAGCCGCGTCGCCTGTGCTCAGTGCCACAACCACCCGTTTGACGACTACAAACAGCGTGATTTCTACGAGATGGCCGCCTACACCGTAGGGATCGACACCCGCGTGCGCGCCCAGGACATCATCGCTCAAGCCAATGGTGTGAACAAGGTCAGCAAATCCACCGCGAAGAAGATGGAAGGTCCCGGTGTCACGGAAGTGCTCGACGACCTGCTCGCGCCGCTGAGCTACGGTATCCGCCACGACCCCGACCGCCCTCAACTTCTGCCGGCGGATTTTCGCGGCGACCCGAAAAATCCGAGCCCGCGCGATGGGAAACCCGGTGAAGAAGTGAAAGCCAAGCCGGTGTTCAGCCGGGAGAAAATCAAGACTGGAAAGAACATTCTCGACCACTACGCGCTGTGGATGACGAGCCCAGATAACCCGACATTCACCACGCTCATCGCCAACCGCCTGTGGAAGAGCGCGTTCGGGATCGGCTTGATCGAGCCGGTCGACGACATCAAAAAGGTCGACCTCGACCGCAACAACAACGACGCTTCCAAGCTCGCCAGCAATCCGGCGCTCATGGCTTTCCTCACGCAGCACATGAAGTCCGTGGGGTACGACATGAAAAAATTCCTGCGGACGATTTACAACACCCAGATTTACCAGCGCGCCACCACCACGGAGGAAGTGCTCGCCATTGAGGAATACAAGTTCCCCGGACCGGTCGTGCGCCGGCTGTCGGCCGAGCAGCTGTGGGACTCGATGGTGGCCATGGTCATTCCTTCTTCCGACGAGCGGAAGGCCAGCGGCGGTTACAACGCGCGTTTGGCCAAAATGAAGGAACAGGCCACCCAGGTTCAGGAAAAACTCCGAGTTGGCAAAGGCCGGGCTCTGCTCGATTACGCCCGGGCTCGCGCGAAGGTGGAAACCGAGTTCGACGGCAAGCAGCGCCCGTGGCGCGACAGACTCACCGCCGCCCGCACCGCCAATGATGCCGCTGGCATCAAGGCGGCCCAGGCCGAGATCGAGAAACTCGAAGCGGCCCGATTTGACGCCCGCAAAAAAGTTGAGGAGGAGCACAAGGTTGATCCCTCGAAGGCGGCATCGTCCAGTCCGTTCTCGAAACCGGCGCCCGCCATGATGACCGATAAGGACAAGATGATGAAAAAGGCCGATGAGCCGATCGTCAGCGAGGCCGACCAGCAGAAATGGGCCGGCTACGACGCTTCCTGGATCCGGGCCTCCGAATTGCCGTCGCCTGCCCCCTACGGTCATTTTCTCCGCGAGTTCGGCCAGTCCGAGCGCGAAATTATCCAGGCGGCCGACAACCAGTCATCGGTCACCCAAGCGCTCCTCATGTTGAATAGCCGGTTGTTTAATGACTTGACCGCCAAAAACACCCAGCTCGGCAAAATCTTCTTGGGAGTTACCACACCCGACGAAAAGCGCGACCAACTCTTCCTCACCCTGCTTTCGCGCCTGCCGAACGACCGCGAGAAAGAAATCGTGGCCAATCAGATCAAGGCCGATGGCGCGGACAAGGGGCTCCGCAAAGTCGCGTGGGCGCTCTTCAACACCCGCGAGTACTCCTTTATTCAATAACCGCAACCGCCGAACTCGAGACCTCACAACAGTCGCCCGCCCAAGCCCCCTCGCCTCAATCCACTTTCACCCACGCCTTGCCACCATGAACGACCTGCTGCTCAAAGCCGACGAACTGACGCGCCGCCGCTTCCTCTCTCACGCCACCAAGACCTTCCTCGGAGTGACCGTCTTCACCCCCCTCCTGGCTCGCGCCGCCGCCGATCCCAAGGGCAAAGAGGCTGCGGCCGCCACTCCGCTCCGCCGGCCCACCGCCCGCAATGTCATTTACCTCTACATGTCCGGTGGCATGACCCATCTCGACACGCTCGATCCGAAATCCGGTGACGTGGCCGGCCCCGTCACGGCGATCAGCACGGCCGCCGACGGCATATCGCTGTCCGAATACCTTCCCGGCCTCGCCAAGAAGATGGATGTGGCCTCGCTCGTCCGCAGCATCAGCACGACCCAGGGTGCACACGAACAGGGCAACTATTACATGCACTCGAGTTACACCATGCGTGGCACGATCACCCATCCGGGATTGGGCGCCTGGATCCAGAAGCACGAAGGCAAAACCAACCGCACCCTGCCAGGCAGCGTGCGTATCGGTGGCGGCGCCAACGGCGGCGGCGCCGGCTTCATGGAGTCAAAATACGCGCCGCTGGTTCTCGGCAGCGCCACCGAAGGCGTCAAGAACAGCCGCAGGAACGTCAGTGAAAAGGAGTTCAATGAACGCTTGGCCCTCGCGCAGCAGTTCGACGAAACGTTTCATCAAAAATACAACCAGAAGAACGTCCGCGCCTACAAGGACATGTATGACGACGCCCTCCGGCTCATGAAGAGCGAGGACCTCAAGGCGTTTGACCTGAGCCAGGAACCCGCGGCCGTACGCGCCGCCTACGGCGACAACGGTTTCGGCCAAGGGTGCCTGCTCGCCCGCCGCCTCATCGAGCACGACGTTCGATTCATCGAGGTCACGCTCGGCGGTTGGGACACGCATTCGAACAACTTCACCTCGGTTGAGCGACTGACCGCCGGTCTCGACCAGGCGCTTTCCACACTTCTCACCGACCTCGAGCGTCGCGGCCTCCTGGAGGAAACCGTCGTGTGCCTGGCCACCGAATTCGGCCGCACCCCGGTCATCAACGACGATGACGGCCGCGATCACTACCCGCAGGCGTTCTCCGGATTGCTCGCGGGCGGCGGCATCAAGGGAGGCATGGTCCACGGCAAAACCTGCGAACGCGGTGAAAACGTGGTTGAAGGCAAGGTCACCGTGCCCGACTTCAATGCCACCATCGCCTATGCGCTCGGCCTGCCGCTTGACCAGATCGTCTACTCCCCGTCCAAACGTCCGTTCAAAGTGGCGGACAATGGCAAGCCGATCATGTCACTGTTTGCCTAAGCATCCCCCCATGCGCTTCCGCTGGCCGCGTCCTTGGTCGCCGGCCGGCCTGACGGCGGCGATGCTCCTGGCATCGCCGTTCTCATTGGCCGCCGAGTCCCCTGCCGTCACCGCGTCCCTCGAGGCCGCCGATGTGGCGACCGGTCACCTCTTTAATGCCCTCCTCTATCTGCCGACCGGGTTCGTGGCGGCCGCGCTATTCCTCGAGTTTTTCGCTCAGTGGAAAAAGAATCGCGACGTCGAGCCGGCGATTTTGTTTCTGCTTTTCGGGGCGGCGGGCACCGCCGTCGGCGCGGCCGGCTTGGCTTACGCGGTGTCACCGGTCGGGCAATCGACCGGTCAGGTCCGCCAATTCGCCATGTGGATGGGAGTGGTCGCGGCTGGTATCGCCACCGCGTTTTACCTGAAGCGCCAAGCGCGCAACCGCCGACTCTTTTCGTTGACACCGGTTCCCGAACTCTCCGGTCACATCGCCCTGCCTCGCACCAGCGGCCAAAGGGGATTGCTCATCGGGTATCGCATCGCCGTGGTCTGCGCCTTCCTGCTCACCCTCGTCGGCGTCAGTGAAATGCCCCTCAGCCACGCCCGCACCCAGTCGCTCGCCGACTCCCTGCGCTCGATGACCCGCGCGTGGGGACAGCCAGCCCCAGCCACCGCCGCCCCCGCCGAAACACCCCCCCCTCCCGCCGTCCCAACACCCCCACCAACCGCCCCCACCGTCCCTAGCCTCGCCAGCCTGCTTGAATCAGGCACTCCAAGCGCACCCGCGCCCAACGACTCGACGACCACCCCTACCCCGGCCACGCCCCCCACCACTCCCGCGGAATCCACACCCCCGCCTGAGGCCCCCCCC
>JBJXFS010000274.1:0-29818 GCA_046155625.1 Verrucomicrobiales bacterium
TCGAGGTCGCCATTGAGCCGGATGACGCGCTCCTTCGTAGCGCGAAGTCGGGCCGACCGGCCATGGGAACGCCGATGGCTCGTCACCCTTAGCCATCCATCCTTTGCGCCACTCGTCCTCGTCCTCGACTCCACGTGTGCGATCCTTTGTGCCCCAACGGCTCGATAATCTGGCACTGACTGAGTCTGGTGGCGGGGGCTAAAGGAGGGAATGTCCCAGGGCCAACGGCCCGACGCCATACCAGCCCGGGCCAACGGCCCGCGAAAAACGACCTTCAAACCCACCAGGGCTGAAAGCCCGTTCCATCACTTCCGCTGTCATTCAGCGGCATGGGGTTCAACGAGTTCAGTCTGAGGGCGGGACAGGACGGGCTCTCAGCCCTTGATTCTCTTGGGTGGCTTTCCTCGGCCGCTGGCCCAGGCGGGCATGGAGCGGGGCGTTGCCCCTTTGGGGGTGAATGCTGCCTTTGGGCCGGGAAGAGGCGCCGCACGATGGCCGGACAGTGTGATCATGACTGTTCATTGGAGTGCCATGGGCCGCAGTTACACTCTGCAAATCAGAGGATTATAACGTCTTGTCGCGAACTAATCGTCACCTCGTTCAGCAGACGGTTTTGACGTCCCCATGACGCCTTCCGAAGAATGTTCAATCAACCAACACAACTTCCATCAGTAAAAAAATCACGCCTCACGAAAAACCAAGAACCAAAGAACGAAGAACCAAGAACGAAGAACGAAGCCCCGGGACCAGGAAAGCGGCTTGCAACGTGGCGCGGTCTGCTACGTTGTCCCTTTGCGCCCGGAGGTGGCGCGATCCCCACCAGACCGTTCCCCATGAATGCCGAAAAGGCCGCGCTCAGTTATTTGCACACATTTTCCGACGAGGTTCGCGACGAGGCGGAGGAGTTGCGTCGCAGTGGGTCGGTGAAGGAGATCTTCGGCAATTTCCAGTCGTTTCAGACGCGCGTGCGGATTGGAGCGCAGATTTTCCAGTGCTCGTTCAAGTTTCAGGACCCGAAGTGGATTGGGACGATGAACAGCAAGGCGGAGAGCACCGCGCCGCTGTGTGCTTCGATGCAGGAATACCTGCATCGCGCCGGCGAACTGCCGGCCACGCCGATGAACGAGGACGAGGAGACGTTTGACGATTTGGTGGAGAAGAAGCTCGGCCGTAAGCTGGAGGCGAAGGAGACCGATTTTCTCGGCAAGATCGAGGGTCGTTATGGCAAATGGCTGCAGAAAGGTGATGTGATTGACCACGACATAGTGCGTCTGCATCCGCGCTGGCCGGTGGAAGGGTTTGAAGCGCTGTCGCTGTGGCCGGCGGACGAACCACCGGAGGACGTGTTTCAGTTTTGGAACTACTGCGCCTATGCGCTGGTAAAAAAGAACCTGTCGTGGCCGCCGTTCATGAACGCGATAACCGACCTGGACGCGACCCGCCAGCGGTTCAGCGCTTGGGAGCGCGAGGCCGAACTCGCGCGCTGGCGGGATCTGACCGCCAAAGCCGTCTTTGATGAGGCACCGCCGCCATTGCAGACAGCCGCCTTCCGCCTGCAACTCACTCCGCGCGACGCCCGCCCGCAAGTCCGCCGGGGAGGCGAGGGCTCGCCGTGGCGGCCGCTCGAATTTGTCACACTCCGCGAAGAAGACGAGAAGGGGCTTCTGGCCTTCGACGCACCCTCGGCGTTGCTGTGGGCGCAGGTGCGCGACCATTGGAAGTTTGCCGAGCGCCAGGACCTGCGCCTCGACCTCGAAGAAAACCGGCGCTTCCTCGCCCGTCTACTCTGCCAGCCGTCACTGGCCGGCCATTTGGTCTCGATCGATGACGACCCGATCCAGCCGGCCCCGGGCCGGCTGCATTGGACCGCCACGGCTCCCCGAGTGGAGGGCGATCCGTATGTGCTGGAGCTGACGACCGCGGAGGGCGAACCGATCAGCCACTCGCTGACCGTGCTGCCCGGCCGTGAAACGTTGTATCTCTCGGACGAAGTGGTGCTACGAGGACCGCGCCCGTGGCTGCCCGGCGCCGAACTGGATCCGCGTCACGAATTGCCGGCGGAAATCGTCGAGACCAGCCAGGGTGTCGATTTCCTCGTCCGCCTCGGCGTCACCCTGCCCGAGTCGCTGGCCGCCCGCGTCGTCGGCGCGCCGATGGCTGCGGTCGTGCGGCTGCACCTCACGGACAAAAAATTCTCCACGGAGAGCGAGTACTTGTTCGCCGAGGTGACCGCCGCCGACCCGAACGACCATCGCCGTGAAATCCTTCGCGGCGCCGATTGGGAAATCGAGACCGACCCGCCCGCCGAACGCGGCAAAATCGTCCGCTACGATCGCGTCCTCCTCCGGCAGTTCCCCGCCCTGCTGGATCCGCTCAGCCTCAGTTGGGACAGCCTGAACCGACGCTTCAAAGCCAAGCTGACCAAGGCGTTTCCCGACAAGTTCTTTGCCTGGGTGAAGGGGCTTTCCGACGGCGTCACCGCCGAGATGGACGCCACTCTCGCCAGCGTCATGGCCGACCCGCACAAGGCCAGTGTTAAATTCGACGTCAAACCGGCCACTGATCAGGGGGCGATCGACTGGTTTGACCTCAAGGTGGTCTTGGAGATCCCGGGCTCCGATTTTTCAAACGACGACCTGCGCGCCCTTGTCGAGGCGCGGGGAGGATTTGTCCGCCTGAGCGATGGCCTCTGGCATCGGCTCGACATGAACCTGCCCGAACGCGAGGCGGCTGCCGTCGCTGAACTCGGACTCGACCTTTTTGATCTCAGCGGCGAGCGCCATCGGCTGCACGTCCTCCAGCTCAGCTCCCCGGCCGCCCGAGACATTTTTGATGCCGACACCTGGAATCGCCTGTGCGACCGGGCCAGCGCGCTCAAGCTCAGTGTGCGACCGGCCCCGCCCACCAACCTCCACGCCACCCTGCGCCCCTATCAGATCGAGGGATTCCATTTCCTGGCGTACTTGGCCACCAACCGGTTCGGCGGCATCCTGGCGGACGACATGGGCCTTGGCAAAACCGTCCAGGCCCTCTGCTGGTTGCTTTGGCTCCGCGACAAAGCGGACGAATCGCCCACTCTCATCAACGGCCATGCGCCGCTCAATGGCGGCGACGAAACCGCGGCGCTTGTTTCCACCCTGCCCGCCTCCCTGGTCGTCGCCCCGAAATCGGTCCTCGACGTCTGGGCCGGCGAGTGCGCGAAGTTCGCCCCGCACCTCAACGTTCAGGTCATCCGGAACAAGGAGGAGCTCGACATGGCGCGCTTCGACCGCCAGGAGGTCGACGTCCTCGTCCTCAACTACGCCCAGCTCCGCGTGAATCACGAGAAGCTCAAGTCACGCCGGTGGCTCAGCATCATCCTCGATGAAGGCCAGCAGGTGAAGAACCCGGATTCCCAAGCCAGCCGTGCCGCCCGCGACCTCCAGAGCGATCAGCGACTCGTCCTGACCGGCACGCCGATCGAAAACCGCCTGCTCGACGTGTGGTCGCTCATGGCCTTCGCCATGCCCGGCGTGCTGGGCAACCGCAAGTATTTCACCGACCGCTTCGACCGCCGCAAGGACCAGGAGGCGCATGTCCGGCTGGGGGCGCGCCTTCGACCGTTCCTGCTCCGCCGGACCAAAGGCCAGGTCGCGCTCGACCTCCCGCCGCGCACCGAGGAGGACGTCCTCTGCAAGCTCGAACCGGAACAGGAAGAATTGTACGACGCCGAAATGACCCGCATTCAGAGCGTGCTGCTCGGGTTCAAGAGCGACGACGCGCTGCGAAAAAACTCGTTCGTCGTCCTCCAGGGGCTCATGCGGCTTCGCCAAATCTGCTGCCATCCCGCCCTCATCGACCCCAAACACGCCGAGGCCGAAAGCACCAAGATGGCCGCGCTCTTTTACCTGCTGGACCAGCTCCGCGACGCCGGCCACAAGGTGCTCGTCTTCTCGCAGTTCACCTCCATGCTCGCGATCATCCGGGAGCGCCTCGCCAAAGAAGAGCGTCCCTATTTCCTCCTCACCGGCCAAACCAACAACCGCCAGGAAGTCGTCGCCGGATTTCAGGAATCCCCCGACCCGGCCGTGTTCCTGCTCAGCCTCAAGGCGGGCGGGAGCGGTCTCAATCTCACGGCCGCCAGCTACGTCGTCATGTACGACCCATGGTGGAATCCGGCGGTTGAAGCTCAGGCCATCGACCGGACGCACCGCATCGGCCAGACGAATCCCGTCATCGCCTACCGCCTGCTCGCCCGCAATACGATCGAGGAAAAAATCCGCGTGCTCCAACAACAGAAGAGCGAGCTCGTCTCCGGCGTGCTCGGCGAGGAAAGCTTCACCAAGAATCTCACCCTCGCCGACGTGAAATTCCTCTTCGACCGCGAGGAGGAGGGCTGAAAAAAAGGACGAAGAAATCACGAATGGCACGAAACACACGAAAATTCATTGGGTGAGGACAAGCGACCTCCTCATCCATCAGGTGGAGGGTGATAGTTGGGCAACGCCTTGGTTTCTCGTGTGTTTCGTAGTTCCCATCCCGGTTCTTAGCTGAGCGGCGGTTCGGCGCGAGTTGGCTACGGACCAGCAGGCTGGGTTTTGGCCTCGCCGCAATTCCTCAAGATTATGCCGCATCCTTGGGGTGGTCGGCGCGGCCAGGGATCGATAGGATCGCCTGCATATTGATTATGCCCCTATCCCCCGACGCTCTCCGATTCTCAGCCACCACGCCCGCGGCCGCGGTCGGGGATGTGGCTTGCCGGAATCGAATGGCGCACGTGATCGCGGCGCTGGCGGCGCTGGCTGCGGTGACCGCCGCCCCGCTCACCGCCCAGAATCCAGCGGCTGACGTCCCGGACTTTCCGTCGATCAAAGACAAGACCCTGGTGGTCTGGGCCGCCCCATCCAACCTGACGCAACGCGGCGGCAGCGCCCTGACCCTGGAGGATGGACGCAACCGGTTTGACGCGGTGGTTCTTGGAGAAATCGCTCCGGCCCGCTGGATGGCCGGCAGTGATTTATATCATCGGACGCTGCGCGAGCAGGAAGCGGTGCCCGCCGAAACCGCCGCGCCCGGCACCTTCGTCCAACTCGCCATCGTGTACGCCGGCCGCGACGTGACCGTCTATCGCAATGGCATAAAGTACGCCGCGCACACCATGAGCGGTGAACCACAAACATTCGGACCCGCCGGCCACGTCGGCATCGGCAAACGGCATCGCCGCCAGGGGGGGGACGGGCGCTTCGGAGGTGCCGTCGACGACGCCCGCGTTTACGACCGGGCCCTGACCGCGGATGAGATCACCGGGCTCAAACCGAATGCCGCCGACGGTCCGCCGCCCTGGGCCTGGTGGACGTTCGACGAAGCCGAGCCGCGCGACCGTCAAGGGCGCTTCCCCATCACCCAACTGACCGGCGGGGCGCGCGTCGAGAACGGCCATCTCGTGCTCGACGGCAAGACTGGCGATTTCGTCGCCATGACGGGCCGCGTCATCCCGTTCGTGCCGGAAACACCGCGGCGGCCAAAACCAGTGCCGCCGGACTGGCTCACCTTTCACCTTGCCCATCCCGGCCCGGGCACGGCCATGCCGGGCGATCCGAATTGCGCGTTTTATTGGAAGGGGAAATACCACCTCCATTATATCTACGCGAACGACGATGGATTCGCCTTTGCCCACGTCTCCAGCGATGATCTCGTGCACTGGAAATGGCACCCGACCACCCTCACTCCCACCAAGACCGGGCACGGGATGTTCAGCGGCACCGGGTTCTTCACCAAGGACGGGCGTCCCGCCATCATTTACCATGGCGAAGGGTCGGGCCGAAACCAGATCGCGATTGCCACCGACGACGCGCTCGAACAATGGACCGCTCCCATGCCGCTCGAGCCGATCGTTCGTCCAGACCAGGATGGCAGCACCATCGCCAATTGGGATCCCGATGCCTGGCTCGATGCGGGGAATTATTACGCCCTCTCCGGTGGTTCCCCTGGCAGCGGCAAACCGCCCACGCTCTTCCGCTCGCCTGATCTAAAGACATGGGATTTCCTCGGCTTGTTCCTGACCCGGGACATGCCCGACGTCAGGCCGGACGAAGACATTTCATGCCCGAATTTCTTCAAGATCGGCAATAAAGACATGCTCCTGTGCATCAGCCACAACCTTGGATGCCGGTATTATCTCGGCGAGTGGAAAAACGAAAGGTTCACTCCCGATTTCCACGCCCGCATGAATTGGCACGGCTGGGACTTCTTCGCGCCTGAAAGCGTGCTCACCGCGGATGGACGACGCGTCATGTGGGCATGGTGCAACCTCGGCCACCCGCAAAGCGGCATCCAGTCGCTCCCGCGCGAACTCAGCCTGCCCGAGGACGGCGTGCTCCGCGTCCGGCCACTGCGCGAACTGGAATCACTCCGCCATCATGAACAACGCCGTGACGCCGTATCGCTCGAAGCGGGTAAACGTCATCACCTGACCGGCATGGGCGGTGACGCCATTGAACTCGACGTGACATTTCAGCCGGGCACGGCGCGCACCTTCGGCCTCCGCGTCCACGCCGACGCGACCGGCGGCGGTGGCTTTCCCATCGAAATCGAGCCCGCCGCCAAACTCCTGCGCCTCGGTGAGAAAACGACCGTCCCCTTCGACCTGAAGCCCGGCGAACCAGCGCGCCTCCGCGTTTTCGTCGACAAGAACGTCATCGAAGTCTTCGCCAATGACCGGCAGGCCGGCGTGGCTTCCCACCGATCGGAAAACGGACAGCCTGACGTCAGCCTGTTCTGCCACGACGGAAACGTCGTGGTCAGTTCGGTCGCCGCTTGGCGCCTGCGCCCGATCTACGACGATCTGCCGTAATTAATCCCGTCCAAAACGCCCGAGGCGGACCACATTGGCTACCACGACCGGCTTGCGGAGCGCACGTCACGTCAGTACACCCGTCGATCAGCAAATCAGCGGTCGTAAGAGGCGTCGCTCTTGGCCGTTGTCCTCATGCTGGGATGAGGACCGATCGCGGCCGCGGAACGCATCGACTACAATCGCGACATCCGCGCGCTGCTTTCCGACAGATGTTATGCCTGCCCTGGTCCTGATTCCGAGACCGTGAAGGGCGCACTCCGCCTGGACCTGTGCGAAAGCCCCACCGCGCCGGCCAAGAGCGGCGCCATCGCGATCGTGCCCGGTCGCCCTGACGAAAGTGCATTGTGAACTGATCTGAAGAATCGCCTTCATTGGGGGTCGACGATGGGGGGCGCTATCAGTATGGTCGACCCTCAGCCCAGCGAGGAGTGGCCCGAACCCGATCTTCCCGCCCACGGCGCGCATGAGAATCGCCTGCTTCACGAATACCTACCTCCCCCACGTGGGAGGAGTGGCGCGGTCCGTCGCCACGCTGGAGGCGGCGTGCCGCAGCCGCGGACATGATGTGCGGGTCGTGGCTCCGGATTTCGAAAACGCCCAGCCCGCCCCCAATGTCCTGCGCGTGCCCGCGATCCAGAATTTTAACGGTAGCGACTTTTCAGTCAGGCTGCCGATTCCCAGCGTGATCCGGGAATATGTGGAGAACTTCCATCCGGATATCATCCACAGCCATCATCCATTTCTGCTGGGCGACGCAGCGCTGCGAGAATCGTGGAAGATGCGGCGTCCGCTCGTCTTCACCCATCACACGCTCTACGAACGCTACACGCATTACGTGCCGCTCGACTCGCCGGCCCTGAAACGCGCCGCTATTCAGCTGGCCACCGAATACGCCAACCTCTGCGACCAGGTGATCGCTCCCAGTGCCAGCATCGCGGAAATGCTCCGCGAACGCGGCGTGGAGACGGCCATCGAGGTCATCCCAACCGGCGTTGACACGGCGTTCTTCGCCGCGGGCGACGGCGCGCGCTTCCGCCAGCGGCTGGGATTGGACGCGGCCGCCGATGTCATCGGGCACGTCGGCCGGCTGGCTCGCGAGAAAAACCTGATGTACTTGGCCGAGGCCGTGGCGCTCCGCCTGCGTGACGATTTGTCCTCCGTGTTCCTCCTGGTGGGCGATGGCGACGTGCGGGAGGAGGCGGCTGCCGTCGTCCGAAGTGCGACCGGCGATTCTCGACGCGTCGTCGTGCCGGGCAAACTGATCGGTCAGGATCTGGCGGATGCTTATGCCGCCATGGATTGTTTCGCCTTCGCGTCACAGACGGAAACCCAGGGGCTCGTGCTCGCCGAAGCCATGGCCGCCGGTTGTCCGGTCGTCGCCCTGGACGGTCCCGGGGTGCGCGAAATCGTCCAGCACGGCGTCAATGGCTACCTTCTGGCCGGCCACGCCCCTCCCGCGGAATTTGCCGCCGCCCTGCGCCGGTTCGCCGAAGACACCGAAGTGGCATCGCACTGTTCGGCGCAGGCCCGCCAATCCGCGCTCGCGTTCGACACCGACCGCTGCCTCACCCGGCTGCTCGCCTGCTACGAACGATTGGTCCGCAGCTATCGGGCCACGACTCCGCCGGACCCGCTGTCCTGGGACCGCCTGCTTGCCAGCCTCGAAATCGAGTGGAACCTCATCGTGGAAAAGTGGGCCGCCGCCGCCGCCGCCATGAGTGAAACGGGAACAACGAAATCGAGGCGCGAATAAGCCCAAATCCGCGGGCGCTTGAAGCTTAAGGTGGGACGAGCCCTCAGGGCTCGTAGGCGGTGGGAGCGTGCTGAACTCAGCCATTCATCGCCTTCTCAAGCGGTGCTCCAAAGTAAGGAAAAGCGTTCGTGAGAAGCCGCGGTTATGGCCAAGAATCTCCGGCATGATTGACGCGACCATCACTCGAGAAGCGGGGATTATTCTCCGTTGTCACGCCCTCACCGCCTACGCGCTCGGAGGTCGCGTCCCACCTCAATCAGTGAAACCGCCGGCTCACTTTTTCGCCCTACAGCAGTTATTGTTTCCCCTCTCGCTTTTAAGAGTTATCCATCTCGATGCGTCCTTTCGCCATCCCGCTTGTGTCACTGGCGGCTTCATTGATTTTTCCGCCGTCTTCGGTTCACGCCACCCTGATGACATTCGACATTTTCCCTCCGCCGGCTTCGGGGACGCCCATTCCTCAGGGTATGGCGATGCGGTCACCGGTTGGAACTTTCGCATGTACGACGGGGTGGGCAGTGGCGTCGGGTGGGATTTGACGGGTGGCACCGCGACACTCGACACCTGGAGTCATGTCGTCGCCGTCTGGACCGGCTCGGTGGGCCGCCTTTTCGTCAATGGCGCGCTCGCCGATGCCACCAACGATCCCAGCCGCTCCGGCACCTACAACGCCAGCCCGACCGCCATCTTTTCCGTGGGCGCGTACGACAACGGCCAGAGCCCGTACAATGGCCGCGTCGACGAAATTGCCTTCTACCCGACCGCCCTGAGCGCCGCCGCCATCACCGCCCACTTCCAGGCCGCCACCAGTACCACCCGCGGCGCCTACAGCTCGCTCGTCAAGGCCGATGGCGCCCTCCTCTACCTGCAGCAAAATCCCCCGGCCCTTGAGCTGGCCATCGTCCATGGCGCTCCCACCATCACTTTCACCGGAGTGCTCGCCCAGTCGTCCACGCTGGCCACCTGGAACGACCTCGCCGTCACCAGTCCGTACACCGTACCCGCCGAGGGGCGCCCGACATCCCTCTTTTTTCGCGTGCATCGGTGAGGTATGAAGGGATTGCCACGACTCTGCTCATTGAAGGCATTCTCGGCGGCTTGATCGCGGGATTAAGCGCGGGGCATTCCGAGCGGAATACTTTCTGGGTTTACGATCACACGACAAGCGCCCCGAGGATTCAGGCCGAGCTTGAAAAAAATAGCCGCTGAGTGGATGGCCGCGCAAGCGGCGGCGTCCGATGGCCGGCGGCGCGTGCTCCTTCCCCTGGCGCCGCCGGACAAGGCAGTGGGCCATGAATTGGCGTCGAGCCCGGGACCCATGAATTGACAACAAGGCGACTTGTTTCCACCCTGCGTCATGCGCGTTCATCGTCTTGCCATCGCCCTGCTGGTTCTTCCGCTCCTGTCGTCCTGCCAATTGAAATCGCCGCCGGACTCGGAGACCGCGCCCGCCGATTGGACGCCGTTGACGGCCGAGGCCATTGCCTCAAGCAAAGGGACCATTTCTTTCGCCACCCATGTCGCCCCGATCCTGGAGGCGAAGTGCGTGGCGTGTCACAGCGGATCGACCGCCATCGCCGGTTACAGCCTGGAAAACCGTCGGCGCGCCTTCGAACCGGGGCCGGCTGGTCCGCGCCTCATCCCGGGCGACCCGGCGCGCAGCCGGTTTGTGACCAACATTTCAGCCGCCCACGCCAGCCTGGACGTCATGCCGCCCGTCGGCGACCGCCTCCTGAAAGTCGAGAAGGATATCTTGCGCCGGTGGATCGCACAGGGCGCCGAGTGGCCGGCTGGTCCCGAAGGCACGTTGCGGGCGCCGAGATAATGGCGCCGGGCGATCGGATTTTCCGCGCCCCAGCGCGTGAATCCGCGTATAATCAAGCCTTGTGAAGTTCCTTGCTTCGGCCTTCGCCGCTTCATTGTTTGCCACGTCTCCCCTGCCGGCGGGCGAGAAGATTCTGGTCATTGGCGACAGCCTTTCGAAGGAATACGAGACGGAATTCAAGGGCCTGTACCCGGATCATCCGGAAGCTTGGCAGGCTCGGAATTGGAACGAATTGCTCGACGATCGACGCCATGCCAAATTCGACATGGGCAGTTGGGGCGTCTTCGCGGACTTCCGCCTGACCGGTCACACATTCAATTGCGCGAAGCCCGGAGGCACGGCGCGCGAGTTTCGGAATTTTTTGCGCCAGGACGATGCGGCCGAGGACGAGATCAAGGCATCCAGTGGCGGCAGCCTGATCTGGCCGTTTTTTTCTTCGTGGCGCGGCACGTTCAACGAGCTGGTCGCCGAGGCGGAAAAAATCGTCATTTTTTATGGCGGCAACGATCTCGCCCTGGGCAATTCTGATCCCACGGCCAATCCCGAATACAACGGCCGGCCCAAGCAGATCGATTACGAAAGCATCTACGACGGCCGTTTTGGCGAAGCGAGCAATCCCGACCGGTTGCGCGACTCGATCCGGCGCAACCTGCGGTCGATCGTCCAGTATTTTCGTGTCCCGCCCAGCGGCCAAACGCGACCGCGGTTTGAGGGCCCGATCGTTCTGGTCAATTCGCCCCACGTCGGCTGCACGCCCAAAGTCATCGGGGACACCGGGAACACCGCCGCCGGCCACGCGCGCTGCACCGCCATGATCGAGCGCCTGAACGCCGAATTGCTCGGCCTCGCCACCGAATTCGATCTCGGATACGCCGACATCTACTCGCTCACCAATGCCATCCGCCTTCCCGGCGACTTCACCATCGGCGGCATCGAATTCAGTCGCGTCCCCGATCCCGACTGCGGGCCCCGCGCCTTGTTCTCCGGCGATGGCTTTCACCCGAACACGCCGGCCCAGGCTAAAATCGCCCAAATCATCCTCAGCGCCTTTCGATCGAAATACCCGACCACCGCCGGCAACACGCCGCCACTCTCGGACCGCGAGATCGTCGAAGACATCCTGGGGCTGCCGCTCGACACCGGATTCAAAGAATGGCTCACGGATAACGAGGTCCCCGCCAACCGCCGCGGCCCACTCTCCGATCCGGATTTCGACGGCCGGCCGAACGCGCTTGAATTTGCCCTGGCCGGCCACCACCCGAACAGCCCGCACGACCCCCCTCTGCCCAGTCCATGGCTCGAGACCACCGACGACGGAACGATGCTCCGGCTCGACTACACCCCGCGTTTCCCCAGCAACGTCTATGGTCGCCTCGTCCCGCAGCGGTCGACTGACTTGCTGACGTGGACCGATGTCCCGTCAGACCGCCTCACCACGCAGCCGGATGGCACCATCACCGTCCGCGAACCGTGGTCAGTCACCCAGCCCGCCTTCTTGCGCCTCGCGGTGATCACTCCCCCTTGAGACCCAGCACCGCTTGCGCCGCGCCGCCACCACGACCATCATTCATGCCATGATCCAGCATGTGACCATCGAGTACTGCCAGATGTGAAACTACGAACCTCGCGCCGCCGGTCTGGCGGCTAAACTCCGCGAGCTCGGACAACAACGCATCGGAAAAATCGAACTGATCCCCGGCTCGGGAGGTGTCTTCGAAGTCACCGTCGACGGCCGCCTAGTCTACAGCAAAAAGAAAACCGGTCAGCACGCCGACCTCGACGCCCTCGCCGCGGAAATCGGGCGATTGTAGGGACACCCCCACTTTGGCCATCCTGCCACAATCGTTCTTCCCTGCTTTGTTCCTGGACAAATGGCCCCATTCACCAACGAGGGACAAAGCGCCTTCCCATACCAGCCTGGACCAGCGGCCCAGGACTGGAGTTTGTACATTTCGCCTGTTCCATTGGCCGCGGAACGACTCTGTGAAAAGGGCTCCCACGCCATGCCTGACACCCGATCGTCACACCGTCCTGAATCTGGAACGTCGGTCTCGGGTAGGGCGGCGCGTCCCGCCCGCCGGACGTGGCGTACCGCCGCGTCCATCGAGCGTCTCGCTCTCTGTGCGGTTTGACGTGTTCCCACCGTGCTTCCGGAGCAAGGCGCGAGACGCGAGGGGCGGCGGGCGGGACGCGCCGCCCTACCCGAGACCCATCGCTTCGCTCAATCACCTCCGTGGATGCCGAGATGCGTTCTGGGCAAGCACATGAAAAATGTACAAACTCCAGTCTCGGGCCGTTGGCCCTGTGGGAGATGCATCCCACTTCCTCAATGTTGATGAGTCAGAGCCAGCTCTTCGAGCCGTGGGAGCACGAGAATCGCACGGGTAAAGTCGAGGACGAGTGGCGCAAAGGATCGATGGTTGAAGCTGACGAGCCATCGCGTGGGCGGAAAAACCTATCCAGGATGCTCGGAGTCGTCCTCGTCCTCGTCCTCGTCCTCGAATAATCCGCTCCGCTCGCTGCCCTGCCACCCATGACTGTGACTCGCCCTGTCCATCGGGCCACGCCCGTTTCGGGCTGAAGACCGACTACTGAAGACCGACTACTGAAGACCGACTACTGAATACCGCCTCCGACCTCCGACCTCCGACTTCCGCCCCCCGCCCCCCGACCGCCGACTGCCGTCCTCTGCCCTCCGCGCTACCTCCCCCTCCGCCTGCGGTCGCGTTTGACGAGCGATTGCAACCATGACGGATCCGGGGCAACGGCGGTGGGACGGTAAACGCGCAGGTGATCGATACCGAGCAAGCTGGCTGGCTGGACGAGGAATTCGGTGTTGATTCCGAGCACGCGACCGGCTCGATCGACGAGAGGGCCGCCGCTGTCGCCGCGCATGAGCGGGGCGGAGTGTTCGAGAATTCGCCAGGCGCTGCCATCAGGTGCTCCCTGCCACGCCCCGACGTGACGCAGCCAGCCGCGCGTCTGGTTTTGGCGGATGTCACCGAACCCACCGGTCCAGACACGGGTTCGACCGGGCCGGTCGGGCACTTCCGCGAGCGGAAAAAAAAACTGGTCCTGGCCCCGGGCATGGATCAGAGCGAGATCCGGCCCGCCTTGCGCTGGATCGCCTTTCCAAACGACGCGCGCCCGGACGACCTCGGGCCCGTTGCGGCCGGGCCGCACTAATTGAAGGCGGGCTCCGCCGATGGCATGGGAGGCCGTCAAATAATAACCATCCGGGGTGATGGCGGTCGCGCTCGACACCCCGCCCTCACCGCCCCGCCCTGGGCGTATTTCCCACCCGACGATGGCTGTGCGACCGTTGGGCGAGAGCCGCGTCGTCACGCGCCCGTCGCCTCCCAAGAGCAGTGGCGTGCGCGCATTCACGTACCGGTCGGCCGGCACATTCGCGATGAAATCACCATCCACCACCGCCTGACTTGCCGCCTTGCGCCCTTGCAGAAGCCTCATCGTGCGTGTTTCCCACTCCGCCTCGCTCACCGCCGGGCCGACACACCCGAGGCCCGCCACCGCGAGCCCCACGACAAGCACGCACCGCGCCACACCGACACACAGCCGGCGATGAACGGAATCGAAGAGTCGCTGCGGGCGGGACATTGGACAAAAGGTACGATGACGCGTTCATATTGGACCCGCCAACTGAAAGTCTACTCATTCCCCGATCGCCTCGCGTTGCTGCTCGACCATA
Source organism: Verrucomicrobiales bacterium (assembly GCA_046155625.1). GTDB lineage: Bacteria > Verrucomicrobiota > Verrucomicrobiia > Verrucomicrobiales > V1-33 > CAJBME01. The sequence goes on from JBJXFS010000274.1 coordinate 14,123, forward strand.
TGCCAATAGCGGCCGCGGAGCGCCATCAGGTCGGGGTGGCTTCCCACTTCTACGATGTGGCCGTGGTCGAGGACGACGATGACGTCGGCGCGGGCGATGGTGCTGAGGCGGTGGGCGATGGTGAACGTGGTGCGGCCGGCCTCGAGTTGTTCGATGGCGGCCTGGATGAGCCGCTCGCTGTGGGTGTCGAGCGCGCTGGTGGCTTCGTCGAGGATGAGGATTTGGGGGTCGGCGACGATGGCCCGGGCGATCGAGAGGCGCTGCCGCTGGCCGCCGGAAAGCCGGGCGCCGCGCTCGCCGATGGGGGTGTTGTAGCCGTCGGCGAGTTCGGCGATGAACTCGTGGGCGTTGGCTTGTTTGGCGGCGGCGACGATTTCCTCGCGGGTGGCCTCGGGGCGTCCGTAGGCGAGGTTTTCGGCGATGGTGCCGTCGAAGAGAAAGGTGTCCTGCGAGACGATGCCGAGGAGGCGACGGTAACTGTGCAGGCGGATCTTCTCGAGTGGGATGCCGTTGAGGCGGATCTCGCCGGAGGTCGGCCGATAGAAACGGGCGACCAAGTCGGCGATAGTGGTTTTGCCGGCACCGCTGGCGCCGACGAGCGCCACAGTGGCGCCGGCCGGCACGCGGAGCGAAAAATCGTGGATGATCAGCTTGTCCGGCGAGTAGCCGAAATGGACATGGTCGAAAACGATTTCCTCGACGCGGGCGGGGGCGTCCACGGCGTCGGGCGGGTCGTCAAGTTCGTCCGGTTCGCGCAGGTGGTCGAAGACGCGGTCGACGGCGGCGAGGCTTTTTTGGAGGTCGCCGAACGTCTGGACGATCATGTAAACCGGTCCCATGAGCATTCCCGTGAATCCCATCATCCCGGTGATCTGGCCGATGCTGGCCGAGCCGTCGAAGAGCATGAGGCCGCCGAAATACAGCACGGCGACGTTGGCCAGCGGGATGAGCACGCTCCAGAGGATGTGGACGACGCTGGTGTATCGCACGCCATAGAGGTTGAGGCGCGCCAGCGCGTGCTGGCTGGCGGCGTAGCGCAATTCCTCGGCCTCCTCGCGCTGGAACGCGCGCACCACCCGCACCCCGCCGAAGGTTTCGCTGATGCGAGAATCCAGCTCGCCCTTCCGCTTGAGATAAAAGTGCCAGACTTTGCGGATCGGTCCGATCCACAGGAACGAACCAAAGGCCATCGGCCCGAGCAGACAGAGCAGAATCAGCGCCAGCCTCGGGTTCCACTGCCAGACGATCACGAAGGCAATCCCCACCCGCAACAGCGCCACCAGCGGCGAGATAAACGCCATTTGAATCAACCCGGCCAGAGACTCGAGGTCGCCGGTCAACCGCGAGACCACACCCCCGGTCTTGAGGTCATGCAGCCGGCCGAGCGGGAATCGAAGCAGGTGGCCGTACAGCAGCCGCCGCAGGCGCGAAAGAACTCGCGCATTCAGCCCGTGAGTGCGGTAGTCGCGCCAGGAATCGAGGGCACGCGCCACCACAACCATACCCAGCAGAATAAGCGCGTATTCGGCGAGCCGGCTTTGTTTTTCGGCGGTCGACAGCCCGGGATTCTGCAGCACCTGATCGATGGCCTCCCCGATCAGCCGCGGTTGGTACACCTCAAGCACCGACACCATCGCCGCCAGCAGCATAATAAACGCAATCCGCCACCGAAACAGGAACACGACGCGAAGGAAGCCGCGAAAATTGTCCCTCCGATGCGTCGATGCCGACGTTTCCGCGCCTGCGGGCGCCTCGGCCTCAGGCGGCGGCGGATGCCGCAAATCGTGGCGAAACCGCCGGTACAACTGGCGGGACGACCGCCACGAGGCGGGAGGGCGCGGCGGTGGCAAACTCGACATGCGGACGCGGAATCGGCGGGAACGCTACCGCAGTCCCACAGCTTGAACAGAGGAAACGGGACTTCCCGCATCGACACACCGAAAGCCGGCGACCTCCAGCGGCTTCAGGATGACAAGGTCAAAGGCCTCTTCGTCATTGGGTTTGGCCCGCGCCGGGCGGCGGCGCTGGCGGCCCACGTCGCCGCCTGTGACGCGTGGGTGGACACCGGAGCCGGGGACGACGACCGCGCCGTTGTCCTCGAGGGCGACCGGCGCGTGGGCAATAGGAATCACTTCACCAACGCGCTCAACGGCTGGTTGCTCACCGGGGAAATCAGCCGCCGCTACCTCGAACGTGTGCGGTCTGCACCGCGACGTGCACGAATTGTTCGTTCGCAAAAACCAACGCGTCCGCCTCCTCACCACCGAGAAGCCCGGGCCGGAATTCGCCGTGCCCGCCTCGTACGCGCCCTTTATCGATCTCGGCTACGCCCACGGCGACGCCTGCGTCTGGATCGACGGTTACCCGATCCCCATCCTGCCGGCCAGCGGGATCATGCAGGTCGCCGCTTACGAATCCGTGAACGTCGAGGTGCTCGCGCGAGGGCGTCCATGAAGCGCGTCACGCCCGTCGTAACTTCATCCTTCGCACCGGGATGGGAAACACGAATCACACGAATATCACGGATAGTCAAAGCGTTGCGCATAAACGTCCTCCACCCGCCCGGTGAGAGGATGGCTTTCCATGACTACCTGATCATTCGTGGTTCCCATCCCGGTTCTTGGGGTTATTGGCCGATACAAAAAAGATGACGTTCGCCGCGGATGAGGAGGCGGTTTCCGGCGATGGCCGGGGACGCCTGGACTTTTTCGCCGAGCGGGTTGCTGGCCAGCACTTCGAATCGCGGTTCGGCGGGGAGGAGGTGGGTGGTTCCGTCGTCGGCGGTGATATAGAGGGTGCCGGCGGCCACGATGGGCGAAGCGGCGAAGGTGCCTCCGAGCCGCTCGCGGTATTTCACTTCGCCGGACCGCGCCTCGGCGCACCAGGCGATGCCGGCCTCAGTGACGCAGTAGATGTGCGGCGCGACATAGACCATGGAGGGCAGCTTCGGGGCATTCTTTTCTTGTTCCCAGGCGAAGTGGGACTCGGTGATGTCGCCTTGGGCGCCGTCGAGGCGGAAAGCCCGGACGGAGTTGGCGCCGGCGTAACCATTGGCCTGCACGGCGATGCCATCCGCAATGAGGACGGACGGGGTGACGCCCTCGCCGTCGTTTTTCGCGGTCCACAACAACGAACCGGTTTTGAGGTCAAACCCCTGGATCACGTCTCCCGCGCCGCTGACCAGTTGTTTCCGTCCGCGCTCGTCGACCCACAGGTTGGGCGTGACATGCGCGATCCTCGACGTTCCCCGCATCGTCTTCCACGCCAGCTTGCCGGTCGCCGCATCGAGCGCGAAGACAAACGACCGGTCCCATGGGAGCTGCCAGCCGACCCGCTCTTTATCCGCCCCCTCCTCCGCGGGGTCCGTGCTCCAATCCCACGGCATCAGGAGCAGGCCATCCTCCAGGACCGGCGAGGCACCCAGCCCGTGCCGGCTGTAAAATCGAAAGTCACGAAACGTCCAGACCACCTTCCCGGAGAAATCGACCGCCGCGAATCCTCCCGATCCGAACACCGCGTACACTCGCTGGCCGTCCGTGCACGGGGTGGGCGTGGCATACGTGTTCCGGCTTTCCTTGCGGCCCGGTTCCTGCCGGAAAACTTCCGTGTCCCATTTCATCGCACCGGTCCCGGCGTCCACACACACCACCCGGCATGAGCGGCCACCATCGGTCGCCGTGGTCAGAAATATGTTGTTCTCCCACACGATCGGGGAGGAATGCGCGTCGCCCGCGATCGGCGTCTTCCACCTGATGTTCTCGCTGGAACTCCACCGCGTGGGCACCCCGGTCGCCGTCGTCACGCCCTGCCGCGAGGGACCCCGGAAGCAGGGCCAGTTTTCCGCAAAGAGTTGAGGAGCAATCGCTAGGGCGACTGCCAAGACGACTGGAAGTTTGAGCCAAGCGGATTTCATATGATATTTTAACCTCAACAAACGTGATGGGAACTCCGAATTGCACGAATAGCCGTGCAGCCAACGGCTTTGGTCTAAAAATGTGGACGCCTCGCTGGCGGAGAGAGGATTGGATCGAGAGCACCGGTTCCTGAGCCGATCCCAGGAATGCCACCTGTTGAATCCATCGCCTCGACCGATTGTGTACACCGGACGCCCAATCTGGACTGCTTCATTGTCAATAATGCCACGGTGTCCCAATTCTGGACCGCCGGCCAGCAGAGCAACAGGGCAGTGCTAAGGGGCGTGGCTATTGAACGCAGCGCCTTGGTGCCGTCGAGGCGTGTCCTAGCGGCTTTTCGGCTCGACCACGATTCGACCACATCGTGGGCATGCGCCGCCCTCGCGCATCAACCGCACCACGTGCGGCCCGCAGCTGAGGCTTTGCCCACAGCGGCATTTGATCCCGATTCGCTTGTCCACGGCCTCGGCCGCCATGAGGGCAACAAAGATAGGAGTGACAAACGTGGGCAACATGCAAAGGAACACATATGGGCGTTCCCATGAAGAGGAGGCGGCAAGGCGATCAGTAAGAAACGCGGCCGCCGCCATCCCGCTGATCAGCGGCGTAAACAGTGCCACCCCAATCGGCCACATGAGTCGCGGCTTCCTGAGACTCGAGTTGTATTCCTCAATACTCATCGTTCCTGTCCTTCCGCGAGAACGAGGACCGCATCACAACGTGCGCAAGCGAAAGAACCCGCCTTCGCCCGTATCGATGAGCCCGTTGCAAAAACTTCATCGTCGATCGCCTTCCGGGGGCGTGTCGGCAAGCATTCGCTCCTCCCACCGATTGCCGCAGTCCCGCGGCTAGAGGTCGTGCGGATCCACGTTTTTTTCTTGATTTAGCACAATCAGCCGTGAACGTCGGAGCCGATGAAGATTGAGAGGGAGTTGCGGGGTGAGTTGAGGCGTGCGGCGGCGGGCTTGCCGATTGTCACGGTGGTGGGGCCGCGACAGGCGGGGAAGACGACCTTGGTGCGGGCGGTTTTTCCGGATCGTCCGTATCGAACGCTGGAGGATCCGGATGTACGGGCCTTCGCGTTGGACGATCCACGGGGATTTTTGGGAGGGTTGCGGGAGGGTGCGGTTTTGGATGAGATCCAGCGGGTACCGGAGTTGATTTCCTATCTGCAGGGGATGGTGGACGACGAGCCGACCCCTGGTCGATTTATTCTGACCGGGTCGCACCATTTTCTCTTGATGGAGAAGGTGAGTCAGTCGCTGGCTGGGCGCACGGCGCTGCTCACGCTGCTGCCGTTGAGTGTGAGCGAGCTGGCGGCGGCGGGTTTCCCTGATCCGGGGATGGGGCCATTGATTCAGCGTGGTTTTTACCCTCGGCTGCATGAGCGTCCGCTGCCGCCGTATGCGGTGTTGCGCGATTACTTTGCGACGTATGTGGAGCGGGACGTGCGGCAGTTGCTGAGGGTCCATGATTTGCAGGCGTTCGAGGGATTTGTGCGGCTCTGCGCCGGTCGGATCGGCCAGCTCTTGAATCTGAGTTCGCTGGCCGATGATGCGGGGGTATCGGCGACGACCGCCCGGGATTGGATTTCTTTGCTGGAGGCGAGTTTTGTGCTGTTTCGGATGCCGCCATGGCATGCCAACATCAGCAAACGGCTGATCAAGACGCCGAAGCTCTTTTTTCACGACGTTGGGTTGGCGGCTTATCTGTGCGGGATTGAGGAGGCGGGTCAGTTGGCGACCCATCCGCTGCGCGGAAACTTCTTCGAGAATCTGGTGGTCGGCGAGCTGCTCAAGCACCGGTTCAATCGGGGGCGGGATAACCGCTTGATGTTTTTCCGCGACCGCGCGGGCCACGAGGTGGACGTTTTGTTTCCCTGCGGACCCAACATGGTGCCGGTCGAGATCAAGGCTGGGCGCACCCTTCAGGGCGAATGGTTCGCGGGCTTCGGAAAGCTGGCCGCTTTGTCGGCTGACATTCTGGAAACTGGCGTGGTGGTCTACGGCGGCGAGGAAATCCAGCGTCGCACGCAGGGAGTCGCCTGCGGTGTGTGGCAACTGGCGGCGGTGATGAAGGAAGCTGTGGCAAAGGAAGGATCTGACTGATAGGAATTATCGTTTGAGGCGACCGAGTTTGTAAAAGGCGATATTGAGCAGCGCGGTAGCGATGACGATGGCGATTGTCCAACCGGCGACGATGTCGGATTGGGCGGTGGCTCCGCCGATCCACGAGGCTCGATCCATGCGATCGGGGATTTCCACGGTGGCAAGCCGGTGCGCCAGGAAAAGCGTCAAGCATCCGAAGACCAGGATCGCATAGCCCGCGATCACGGCCAGCCAGCATTGCGCGCGACTGGTCATCTACGCGAGGATGGCCTGGATGGGGTCGACGTGTTCGACGCCGGTGAGCCGCTGGTCGAGCCCTTGGAATTTGTGGGTGAACCGGCTGTGATCGATCCCCATGCAGTGGAGGATGGTGGCATTGACTTCGTTGAGGTGAACGGGGTCTTTGACGATGTTATACGAGAAGTCGTCGGTGGCGCCGTGGACGACGCCGGTCTTGATGCCGCCGCCGGCCATCCACATGCAGAAATTGCGCGGGTGGTGGTCGCGTCCGTACGTCTCGGTGGTGAGTTTGCCCTGGGAATAGACGGTGCGGCCGAATTCCCCGCCCCAGACGACCAGGGTGTCGTCGAGCAGGCCACGGCGTTTGAGGTCGATGACCAGGGCGGCGGTGGCTTGCTCGGTGTCCTTGCACTGGTTGGCGATGGCGACCGGCAGGTTGTCGTGCTGGTCCCACCCCCGATGGAGGATTTGCACGACGCGCACGCCGCGTTCGAGCATGCGGCGGGCGAGCAGGGCGCTCTGGGTGAACGACCCGGCGCGGCTCACATCGGGACCATAAAGGTCGAGAATGTGTTGAGGCTCGTTGGAGAGATCGACGAGATCCGGAATGCTGCGCTGCATGCGAAACGCCATTTCGTACTGGGCGATGCGCGTCTGGACCTCGGGATCCCCCATGCGGGCGAACGAGAGTTGGTTGAGCTGGCCGAGGGCGTCGAGCATGGCCCGGCGATTGGAGCCGGTGACGCCGTCGGGATTCTGGATGTAGAGCACCGGATCGCCGGTGCCGCGCAGGGCGACGCCATTGCACCGACCCGGCAGGAATCCGGACGACCACATGCGGGTGAAGAGCGCCTGGCCGTTGCCGCTTTGGGGAAAGGTCGGGGTGAGGACGACAAAGGCTGGCAAATCCGAGCTATCGCTGCCCAGTCCGTACGCCAGCCACGACCCGATGCTGGCCTTGCCGGGCACTTCGCTGCCGGTCATGACGAATGTGCAAGCGGGATCGTGATTGATCGCGTGCGTGTGCACCGAGCGCATGAGCGCGATGTCATCGACGATTTTCGCCGTGTGGGGCAGGATCTCACTGTTCATCCACATGCCGCTCTTGCCTTCCTGGGTGAATTTGAATTTCGACGGCGCGACCGGGAATCGTTGTTGGCCGGAGGTCATGGTCGAGAGCCGTTGACCGCCTTGAACCGACGGAGGCAAATCCTTGTCGAAGTATTCCTTGAGCCGCGGCTTGTAATCCCAGAGGTCGATCTGGGACGGGGCGCCGTTCATGTGGAGGTAGACGAGGCGTTTGGCCTTGGGGGCGAAGTGCGGGAATCCGGGGAGAGCCGGATGGGCCGAGCCGGGGGCGACGGTGGCGGCGGCTCGGCTTTTCTCCTGGCCCATGAGCCAGGCGAGGGCGAGGCCGCCGAGACGCAATCCGCTGCTTCCAAAGAACTGGCGGCGGGTGGCGAGGAGCTGGCGTTCGAAAAGCGGATTCATGGGGAATGGACGAGGAGCGAGCGGCGGCGGCTTGGTGTGAGGACGGAGCGGAATATCAATTACGGGTGACCACCTCATCGAGATTGAGGAGCAGGTTGCCGACAAGCGTCCACGCCGCGAGTTCGGCGGGGTCCAGGCCGGGCCGGGGCGTGGATTCACCGGCGTCGATCACTTTGGCGGCGCGCTCGGGATCTTGGCGAAAGGACTCGCGTTGCTGGTCGAGGTGCGCCGCGAGGATGGCGGATTCCTCAAGGCGGGGCGGGCGGGCGACGACGGTGCGAAATCCCCAGGCCAGGCGGTCGGCGGCGGTCGTCCCGCCTTCGGTGAGGATGCGTTCGGCCAGTGAGCGGGCGGCCTCGAAATACTGCACGTCGTTCATGAGTTGCAGCGCCTGGAGCGGTGTGTTGCTGCGTTCGCGGCCGGTGCAAATCTGTTCGCGATTGGGCGCATCGAAATTCGTCATGAACGGCGGGGGCGCGGTGCGCTTGAAAAATGTGTACAGGCTGCGCCGGTAGAGCGCCTGGCCGGTGTCCTGCGTGTAGGTGGCGGTATTGCTGCCGGTGAATCCCACCGGCTCCCAGATCTTCGGTGGTTGGTACGGCCTGACGCCCTTGCCGCCCATAGTGAGGTTGAGCAATCCGGAGGTGGCCAGCGCCTGGTCGCGCATTTCCTCCGCATCGAGCCGCAGGCGGGGCGCGCGGCCGACCAGTCGGTTCTCCGGGTCACGCGCGGGCTCGGCAACCACCGATGACTGGCGCCAGGCCCGGCTCGTCACCAGCATTCGCACCAGTCGATTCACGTCCCACCCGGACTCGCGAAAATCGACGGCCAACCAGTCGAGCAATTCCGGATGCGACGGCGCCTCGCCCTGCGATCCGAAATCCCCGCCGGTCTTGACCAAACCGATTCCGAAAAACTGCTGCCAGAAGCGGTTCACCGTGACGCGGGCCGTCAGCGGGTTTTCCGGTGCGACGAGCCAGCGCGCCAAGTCGAGGCGATTCGGGATTTTCCCCGGCTCGTTTTTCAGCGGCGAAAAGATCGCGGGCACCGCGCGATCGACGGGTTCGCCCGGACGGTCGTAGGCCCCGCGTTCCATGATGTGCGCTTGGCGCGGCGGATCGAGGTCGCGCATGATGAACGTGCCGGGCAAGGACGCCTGGTGGTCGTCGCGTTGTTTTTTCAGCGCGGCGACTTCGGCCGCCAGTGGTTCGCCCGCGGCGCGCGCCTGGGCGTTGATGTGCAGCAAATAATGTTCACGCAGGCGGGCGGCATCGTCACTGGTGCGCTCGGCCGCCGGTCGACGGAGCGCCTCGCGCACGGGTTCGGGCAGGTCTTTCGGCGGGTCGGAACCGGCGACTTTTCCGAGCCAGGCGATCATCGAGTGAGCGGGATCACTGGCCGGATCGGAAGACGAGACGACGCCGGCGCGGTCCCAAAAAACGGTTCCGCCAAATTGCGTAAACGCGAACGCGGTCACTTGATCGCCTGGCTTCAAGCCGACCTGTTCAGCCGGGAACTCAAGCCGCACCCATTGGCCGGCGGTCGGCAAGGCGCCCATGGAGACGCGTTCCGTGGTGTTGGCCGCGCCCCAGCCGATGACCTCGTAATCGCCCCAGACCGCACGGTGCTGCCAGCCGGACTTATAGTATTGCAGCATGATCGCCCGCGGCAGGTTTCCCGGATCAAGGAACACATGCGCGAACAGCCGACCGCTGGGCGGGATGACAAGCGGCGGATTCACGGCGTTTTCAACCACATCCTGGGCCAGCCCGGCGTCGGTGCGCTTCAGCGCCTGTTGCCCGCTGAAAACTGGGCCGATCTCCGCGGTCACCCATTGGGTCGGGTGGCCCGGGCTGGCCGCGAGGCTCGCGCCTTCAGGCGCCCCGTCCTCGATCCAGACCGATTCCATGATCTGAGCCGATGGAGGCGGGTCCTGGGCCGCCGGATCCTGGAAATTCACGGCCACCATGGTGTCGCGTCGGCGCGCCTCCAGGGCGTCAATCTCCTTGGCCAATTCCGTCTGCTTCGCGTCGTCCGCGGGCAACTTCAGCTTGATGGTCGGGGCGGTCAGAAGCTGATTGCCATCCATCGCCGGATCGGCGGCGCTGTAGAAAAACGCGTAGAGAGAGTAGAACTCCTTGGTGGAAAGCGGGTCAAACTTGTGGTCGTGGCACACGGCGCAACCGGCGGTCAGCCCCATCCACGCCTGCACCACGGTCGAGGTGCGGTCGACCGCGTACCGAAAGAGGAGTTCTGAATCGATCGAACCGCCTTCGCCCGTGGTCACGTTGCAGCGGCTGAATCCGGTGGCCACCAGTTGGTCCTGCCGCGGCTCGGGCAGCAGGTCGCCGCCAATTTGTTCGATGGTAAACTGGTCGAACGGCAGGTTGCGATTAAACGCGCTGACCACCCAGTCGCGGTACGGCCACATCGAGCGCTCGTTATCGAGGTGCAGTCCGTGGGTATCACCGTACCGGGCGACGTCGAGCCAATGGCGCGCCATTTGTTCGCCGAAATGCGGCGAGGCGAGCAAGCGATCGACCACGCGCTCGTAGGCATATGGCGCGGGATCGGCGAGAAACGCGTCGATTTCTGCCAGGGTGGGCGGCAGGCCGGTGAGGGCCAGCGTGACGCGCCGGATCAGGGTTTCCCGATCGGCTTCCGGGGACGGCGACAGGTCGTCCCGTTGAAGACGCTCCAGGAGAAAGGCATCGATGGCGCCGCGGGCAGGGTCGGCGGGTTCGATTTCCGGAACCGACGGTTTCAGCGGGGGCTCGAACGCCCAATGCCGCTGATACGGGGCTCCTTGCGAGATCCATCGCCGAATCGTTTCCTTTTGATCGGAGCTCAGCGTTTTGTGGGCTTTGGGCGGCGGCATGATGTCGTCCTCCGACGTGGAGGTGAGCCGCCGCCATACCTCGCTGCCGCCAGGGTCGCCCGGCTTGATCGGAACCACCCCCTCCGGCGACGCCACCAACGCCCCGCCTTCACCATCGGGCACATCGAGCCGCAACCCAGCCTCCCGCGTCTTGGCATCGAATCCGTGACAAGCAAAACAGTTATCCGAGAGGATCGGCCGGATGTCGCGGTTAAACTGGATCACTGACTCCTCCGCCCCAAGTGTCAAAACCGAGGCCGCCGATAGGAAGGCAGCGGAGAAAACGTCGTACAGTCGCATGATTTGGCGTGGGTCGGAATGGCTATTCTATACTATAGGCGGCCACCCACGGAAACAATCCTCGGTTGGCCGTCGGCTTATGTGCTAGGCGGGCACTCGGGCAAACGCTAAGTGGCCGCAGCAATGGCCATTCCTTGACGGGCTTGGCATCGCCCCTAGTCTCGGCGGTCGCGATCCGACCCATCTGCATGAATATTCACGAGTACCAGGCGAAGCAGTTATTTGAAAAATTCAAAGTGCCGACGCCGCGCGGGCTCCCGGCGGAGACGGCGGCCGCGGCGGCGGCGGCGGCGGAGCAACTGGGCGGGGCGGGCCTGGTGGTGAAGGCGCAGATTCATGCGGGGGGACGGGGCAAAGGCACCTTTAAGAATGGCTTCAAGGGTGGCGTGCATTTGGTGCGCTCCGCGGAGGAGGCCGGGCGGATCGCCGGACAGATGCTGGGCCAGACGCTGGTCACGAAGCAAACCGGCGAGGCCGGCAAATTGGTGAGCAAGGTGCTGGTGGCCGAGTCCGTCGATATTGCCCACGAGTATTATCTGGCGATTCTTCTCGACCGGCGGTCGTCGCGACCCGTGGTGGTGGCGAGCCGGGAGGGTGGGATGGATATTGAGGAAGTGGCGGAGCGATCACCGGAAAAGATCATCCGTGAGACGATTCACCCGCTGCTCGGCCTCCAGCCGTACCAAAGCCGCACCGTGGCCAAGCGCATCGGACTGCCATCGTCGCAGCTCACTGCCTTCCACAAGCTGCTCGATGCGCTGTACACACTCTACTGGCGCTGTGACTGCTCGATGGTCGAAATCAACCCGCTGGTCGAGACACCAGACGGTCGCCTCTTGGCGTTGGACGCCAAATTCGGATTCGACGACAACGCGCTGTACCGACAAAAGGAAATCGCCGCCATGCGCGACCTGACGGAAGAAGACCCGCGCGATGTCGAGGCCTCCAAGCACGACCTGAATTACATCGGCTTGGATGGGAGCATTGCCTGCCTGGTCAATGGAGCCGGACTGGCGATGGCGACGATGGACATCATCAAGCTCCACGGCGGCGAACCGGCCAACTTTCTCGATGTAGGCGGCGGGGCCTCGAAAGAGCAAGTGGTAGCCGCGTTCAAACTGATCCTCTCCGATCCGAAGGTGAAGGCCATCCTCGTGAACATTTTTGGCGGCATCATGGACTGCAATGTGATCGCCGAGGGCATCGTCGCCGCCGCCCGAGAAGTCGGATTGTCACTGCCACTCGTCGTCCGGCTCCAGGGCAACAACTTCGAGGCCGGCCAGCGCACTCTGGCGGCCAGCGGATTACGCATCGAATCGGCCGACGACCTGACGGTGGCGGCCAAGGCGGTGGTGGCTGCGGCCGCCTGATTTTATCCCCCACCCTACTCCACTCATTTTCCCATGGCTATTCTCGTAACCCCGCAGACGCGGGTATTGATTCAAGGCATCACCGGTGAATTTGGCGGCCGCCACGCGCGCGCCAGCCTCGATTACGGCACGGCGGTGGTAGCCGGCGTGACTCCGGGCAAGGGCGGCCAGTTTTTCGAGCACGGCGGCGCGAAGGTTCCGGTGTTTGACACGGTGGAAGAAGCGGCGCGCGAGACCGGTGCCACGGCTGCGGCGGTGTTCGTACCGCCGGCCTTTGCCGCGGACGCGATTCTCGAGGGCGTGGCGGCGCGGCTCGAGCTGGTCGTGGCCATCACCGAAGGGATCCCGGTCAACGACATGATGAAAGTGAAGGAAGTCTTGCGCGGACAGTCGACGACCCGACTCATAGGCCCGAATTGCCCCGGGATTGTAACGCCCGGCACCGGGGACAAATCGCATGGCGGCTGCCGGATTGGGATTGCTCCCGGCCACATCCACAAGAAGGGCCGCATCGGCGTGGTGTCCCGCTCGGGAACCCTCACATATGAAGCGGTGTGGCAGCTGACCAGCCGCGGCTACGGACAGAGCACCTGCATCGGGATCGGCGGCGATCCCATTCACGGGCTTTCGCACACCGACGTGCTCAAGCTCTTCAACGATGACCCGGAAACCGACGCCATGATCATGATCGGGGAAATCGGCGGCAGCGGCGAGGTCGATGCCGGAAAATGGGCCAAGGAGCATTGCCGAAAGCCGATCGCCGCGTTTATCGCCGGGGCGACCGCGCCGCCCGGCCGCCGGATGGGGCACGCCGGCGCGATCGTGGGCGGGGCGGATGACACGGCGGCCGCAAAAAAGGCGGCGCTTCGAGAGTGCGGCGTCGCGGTGGCCGACAGCCCGTCCGACATGGCGACCACGCTGCTGGCGGCCATGAATCAGTAACCCCAATAAGGAAAATTGGAACAACCGCGGGATGACGGAAACTTCCGAACTGACAGAAAGATTGGGGGTAAAAAAATGAGGCCATTCGCACCGGGCCTTAGGCGGGCGGCTTTTGCCTCGTTGGCCACGGCGTCGGGATTATTTTTTACCCCCTATTTTTCTGTCCCAACCCCGCCGACACGCCCCCCCCCGTCCATCCCCGTTCGGCAAATCGTATTGGCGGGCGATCAACGATTCTCAGGTCGCCCCAATAGATGAGCATTCATTAAATAATTTTTGCGCTCTTTATTTTGTGACGGGCTCTCATGGCGATCCATCCGCGTGCGCCCTCTTAGTGGATCACCACTTCCGTCCCGACCGGCACCAAGTCATAGAGGGCGATCACGGCATCGTTGGCGAGGCGGACACAGCCGTGGCTGTGCGGGGTTCCGAGCAGGTGTTCCTGATTGGTTCCGTGCAGGTAGATATACCGGTCGTAGGTGTTCGCGTTGTGTTTTTCCAGCCCCTCCAGCCACAACAACCGGCTGGTGATGAGGTCGTCCGGCCGCACGCGTCCACCCGGCCTCCACCGGCCCACCGGCACACGGCTCTTAAAAATGGTGCCGGGCGGTGCGCCCGTGCCGTGTTTCTCGGCGACGCGAAATCGACCGGTCGGTGTCCGCTGGCTCCCGGGTTCGGATCCCAGTCCCCATTTCGAGGTGGAAATGGCGCAGCACATGAGCACCATGTCTTCCTCCCGGAGACGGAGCCGCTGCTCCCCGACCAAAACCTCGATCCGCAGCGCGCGCTCCCGAGTGGCTCGCCCTGTCCGCGATGGCCGCTCCTGTCCGCCTGCGTCGCCCGGCTTCGTCTGTTTCCCCTTTCTGCCCATAACTTAACCAAACACACTGATGAGTGATCGACAACTGCATGTCGCCATCGTCGGCGCCACGGGAGCCGTGGGCGCCGAGATGATTCGCTGCCTCGAGCGCCGCCGATTTCCGGTCGGCCGCCTCTCCCTGCTGGCAAGCAAGCGGTCAGTTGGAAAGAAGATCGCGTTCGATGGTCGCGAGATCGCGGTCGAGGAACTGACCCCCACGGCCTTTGCGGGAGTCGATATCGCGCTCTTTAGCGCCGGTGGCGGGATTTCCAAGGAATTCGCCCCGCACGCGACCGCCGCCGGCGCCTGGGTGGTCGATAATTCATCCGCCTTTCGCCTCGATCCCGAGGTCCCGCTGGTCGTCCCGGAAATCAATCCGGACGACGCCCGCCACGCGCCGCGTCGGCTCATCGCCAATCCCAACTGCTCGACCGCCATCGCGCTGATGGCGCTGTGGCCGCTACACCGGGCGTTTGGTGTAACCCGTGTCTTCGCCAGCACTTACCAGGCGGTCAGCGGCACGGGCGCCCAGGCTATCGAGGAGCTCGCCGCCCAATCGCGTCAATGGGCCACCGAAAAGACCGGGGCTTGGGACGACGCCCGCGTCTCGACACCACCCACCGTCTACCCGCACCAAATCGCCTTCAATGTCCTGCCGCATGTCGACGTCTTTCTCGCATCCGGATACACCAAGGAGGAAATGAAGCTCGAGAACGAGGGTCGCAAAATCATGCACCACCCGAGCTTCCGAGCCTCGGTGACCTGTGTGCGCGTCCCGGTCTTCCGCGCCCACAGTCTCGCCATCAGCGCCGAATTCGAAAAACCCGTCAGCCCGGAATCCGCCCGCACCGTGCTCGCCGCCGCCCCAGGCCTCCAGCTCGTCGACGACACGGCCGCTCATCGCTACCCGATGCCACTCGACCTCGCCGGCCACGACGACTGCGCCGTCGGTCGCATCCGCCATGACTGTGCCCTCGACAACGGCCTTGCGTTCTGGGTCTGCGGCGACCAGCTGCTCAAAGGCGCCGCGCTCAACGCCGTGCAAATTGCGGAGCTGGTCGTTTAGCGTGGCACGGCACTCAGCGGCGCCTCCCACGGAAGGTCGGGGAATTTGGAATAATCCCGAATCCTTAAGTTTCTGCTTCGTCCGCAGGCTGTCCGCGAAGAGGCCGCAGACAAGAATATGTGCAACGTATTCAACCAGGGATTGTCGAGAGTGAAATCGGGGTTCAACGCTGGTTCTGCTCCGCCTTCGAGCGACTGCCGTGCGGCGCCCATCGGATCGGCGTTCCTTGTGCGGCTCTGTCAGTCCTTCTGACTTCGTACATATTCTGCGAGAAAGAGCGCGCCGGAAACGACGATGATTGCGATGCCGACGTTGATGTCCAGTTTCTCTGCGGAGGCTGCGACGGCACCACCTAGTGTGCCGGATGCTAAATAGGTATACAAAACTGGGATTTTCGCATGAAATGCGAAATGGCTCGCCCAATCCGCCCCTTGCTGCTTGAACCCGCCCAACGTCGGCAACTCGAAACAATGAGCAATCGCCCCAAGGCGTCCCAGCGGGAAGTGTGGCGAGCCCGGATTATCCTCG
>JBJXFS010000276.1:0-18647 GCA_046155625.1 Verrucomicrobiales bacterium
GGCGCGGCGACCAGGCTCGCGACGCCGGTCGCCCGGAACAGCGGCCCCGGCGCCGGCCGGTAGCCGTTGACGTTGAGGACCGCGATGCGGGAAATCCGCCCGTCCGGTTCGGTGGGAGGGGCGCCGCAATCCAATGTGGCGTCCCTACCCCTATCCAGTGAAACACTACCTTACAACCGTGTAAAAATCCGTCGTGCTGCGGACGGCGGTTCGCTTGCTCCAGGTTGCGATGCGCCTAAAGATATCGTATAAATCCTATATGACGCTCACAGCGGTTTACCAGAAAGACCCGGAATCCGGCTGGTACACAGCCCAAATCAAGGAAATTCCTCAGGCCATCTCCCAAGGGGAAACCCTGGAAGAAGCGCGCGAGAATCTCAAGGATGCGCTGGAGACCGTATTTCGTTTTTTAGCGGACGAAACGGAGACCGCACCAGGCGCCATCGAGGAAACCTTCACTCTCGCATGAAGCGGGAGGAGTTGGAAAAACACCTCCGCACCAATGGGTGCACCCTGGTCGGTCATGGCGGGCGTCATGATGCATGGATCAACCTTGGGACAGGGGGACGATCCGTCGTTCCTCGCCATCGCGAAATCGCTCCAGGTACCGTCGCTGCCATCTGCAAACAATTGAAGGTGCCCAAGCCGGCAGGCAAATGAGCGGTGGCTTCATCTTGGCCACGCTAAAGGAAGCCTAATATCCACCTAACGCACGCAGTGCTCTGATGTTGTGTGCATTGCATTCCCGCCACAACCTTCAGAATCTGGTTCCTGCAAGGGAGTGTCGGTTCGAGTCCGACCGTCGGCACCCACTTAAATAATACTATAAATCAACGATATATGCCGTTTGATAGGTTTTGATGGGGGTTGATTGAGACTCCCGGGGTGAGCACTTCTGCCCCGAAAGCGCCCCGAAATTGCCCGCGATGTCTGTGGCGGGTGCGCCCCGAGCGCAGCCACGTCTTGGGGGAGGGGCGCCAGTGGCCCCTGGAATTGCACAGCAGATTCCGGCGAATTTGGTCCCGGGGGAAGGGCCGATTGGTCACCCTAAAAATCCGGATGGGAACCACGAAAAGCACGAAACACACGAAAAGCCAAGGCGTTGCCCAACGATTGACGTCCATCTGATGGTTGAGAAGGTCGCTTTTTCCAAGTTAATGATTTTTCGTGTGTTTCGTGATTTTCGTGGTTGTTCCACCGTCCTGCCCACTGGACTCCCACGACTACATCCCGCCCTCGGCGAAGCCGAACCCCTCGCCCTTGAACGCCAGGTCTCCTCCTCCACTCAGAAACACGCGCTCAACGCCGGCGTCGACCTTCTCGGCCACGTCCTCGGCCACGGAACCATAGCCATTCACGACGCCAGAGGCGGCAAACACCATCTCGTCCCGCTCCCCAAGACCCTCGAACCACGCCTCCAATTCCTCCTCGGCCATCAAACCACCATGGTCTACCTCCACCTCCGCGACCGCCCAGGCGATGGCGCCCCCAGTCCGCTCGACCTCTAGCAGTTTGTTTCCACGTGCCTTAGCGCACATTGAACTTGGCTCCCCATCCTTTCTCCGCTAAAAAACACATCAGGAATCCGGGACGCGAAGCCCAGTCCTTCCGGGCAGCATTTGTTCCTGTTTTGCGACAGTCGCATATCCAGGACAAAAGGTGACGGACGCGTAATTAAACAGTTCGGTGAAGTGAGAATTCTATGATCCTTGCGCAAATCGCCAATCAGACAGCAAACACTGTCGCCCAGACCGGGATCGGACTCGGTTCGGCCATCGCTGTTGTATGTTCTTGGCAGCGGAATCGTTCGATCCTGTGGGCGATCCTCGCGGGCTTCTTCTCGTGGATTTACGTCATCTACTTCGCTATCACGCGAGAACCAGGCGAGACAAAATGAAGATCACATCCTCACCGAACCAGACGCTGGAGGCAAAGCGTCGGGCGCTCGCAGGTTGCAATCGAACGCCTCAGCCGCCGCTTGCCTCAGCTTTGCGTCGGCTGGATCGTTAAAGTGCCGTGAACGGAGCGAAACCCGCATGAGTACCGGAAAACGCGCTGACATAACCATGAGGTCGCTAGCCGCTTGTGGGGTTGTGGCGCCGGTCCTTGATGTTCTCATCACGATTTGGCTCGGTGCGCTCGACCCCGACTACAGCCACGTGCGGCAATACATCAGCGAACTCGGGGAGTCTGGACGCCCCTATGCCGCGGTGTTCTCCGTTT
Source organism: Verrucomicrobiales bacterium (assembly GCA_046155625.1). Lineage (GTDB taxonomy): Bacteria > Verrucomicrobiota > Verrucomicrobiia > Verrucomicrobiales > V1-33 > CAJBME01. The sequence goes on from JBJXFS010000276.1 coordinate 2,224, forward strand.
GGAGCCTCCTGTGGGGCATCCTATTCGCCGGATTTGCGCTCGCCCTGGGTCGCGGGTTTGGTGGGCAAAAAGGCTCATGGCTCGGGCCGGGTGCTGTGCTCATCATGGCTGCTTCCGGCATGGTGGTCGGGTTTTTCCCCTGCGACCCGGGTGGCACGGCCCAAACTGTCTCGGGAGAAGTGCATCTGATTGCGGGCGGGTGGATCGGCATGTCCGCGATGGTTCTGACACCGTTCCTGACCTGGGTAGGGATGAGGCGCCGAGCGGCGTGGCGCGGCTACCGGACTCTCACGCTCGCGGCAGGCGCGCTGCTGGCGATCTTTGCCGGCTGGTTGGTGGTATGCCACGATGCAGACGCAGCGCGCTCCGCTTCCGCCCCGGGATTAGCTCAGAGGTTGTTCACGGGAATCCTCTATGTGTGGGTCGTGGTGGTGGCAATCCGGCTGTGGAGCCTGGGAGCCACCGCCGAACCATCCGCCGCCGCACTTGCTCGTTAGGAGGCATTCACCCACACCCCTATGAACACCGAACACAAACTCTCTGAGATTCGACAGATTGCTATCACTGTTGGCGATGTCGGCACGGCGTTGCCGTTCTACCGCGACGTTCTTGGTTTGACGTTCCTTTTCAGCCCCGCGCCCACTCTCGCTTTCCTGGCGGCGGGCAGCGTGCGCATCATGTTGAGCACACCACAGGGAGCGGCGACAGTCGGCCACAACTCGATACTTTATTTTGCCACCACCGATATCGCCGCCACTCACGCTGCCATAGTCGAGCGCGGCGCAAAGAATGAACGCGCACCACAGCTTGCCGCCAAGATGCCCGACCACGAGTTGTGGACGGGTTTTGTGCGCGACCCCGACGGCAACCTGATTGGTCTCATGGAGGAGAAGCGCTGAGAGCGATTTTTACTTGTTGCGGACACGGCTTTTCCATGACCCTTTTTCGCCAATGGGCGACCGGTATACCAGCGTCGGGTCCAAACTGGCGTGGCTCAGGCAGGCGCATTTTCCACGCTCCGAAACACCCGCCATTCATTCCTGACCAGCCTCTCGGTTTAGAACTCCGTCAGCGATGCCCGCGCCTGCCTGACCGTCTGCGGCGCATACCCCGTCTCTCTCACCGGGTGCAGGAAGTGCTCTCGCGCCCGTTCTTCGCTCAGTCCCGCCGGGTCACCCCAAGCCCACAACGCCAAGAGTCGCACCATCGCCACATAAGCCCCCACTGTGCGTTCCCTCAGCCCTTTGAGCTGGACGTGTCCTTCGAATCTTTCTATGGATTCATAGGGTGGTTTTTCATTGGATCACCACCCTCCCACAATTTCCTCGACTCGGGCAAGACTCCTTGGCCCACTTTGGGCTTGGCCCTCCAGCATTTCTCTGCTAAAAAAAACTCACCATGAATGCGGCACGTGAAGCCCTGCTCTTCCGGGCAGTATGTGTTGTTATGCGACCGTCGCATATTCACGACAAAAGGTGACGGTCGCATCATAGAAAGGGTTCTACCAAAAAACAAACCGTCCTAAACACCCATATGAGTACAAATCGCAACCCTGTCGGTTGGTTCGAGATCTATGTAGATGACATGGCTCGCGCCAAAGCCTTCTACGAGGCGACCCTCGCTACCACTCTCGAATCCCTTCCCTCCCCCGAGCCTTCAATCGAGATGTGGAACTTCCCCATGGGGGAGGAGGCCATGAGTCAATACGGTGCCCCGGGTGCACTATGCAAAATGGAAGGCTGTTCCGCAGGTGCTGGCGGCACACTCATTTATTTCTCTTGTGACGATTGTGCCATAGAGGAGGCTCGAGCTGCCAAAGCCGGAGGAAAGATTCTCAAGCCGAAATTTTCCATTGGAGAATACGGATTCATCTCCATCCTCATGGACACGGAAGGCAATACCATCGGGCTCCACTCGATGAAATAGCAAAGGGAGAACAAGGCGTCGCTGCTAACACCTGCCCCGCCGCGTGTTCAATCCGCCGGGACTATTCCAACCTCAACTCGCAGTGGACCCTCGTCCTCGGGCAGGTCTGGGAGGACTCGGACGTTCTGAAAAAGAAATGGATAGTTTATGACTCCTGAAAAGCTGGGACTGGAGGAATTCAGGCGGCGATTAGTCGTCGGATCATTTCCGGAGTATTCGAGTTTGGCTGTTGCCATTGAGAGATTACGGTTTGTGCAGGCTGATCCGATCCGTTCACCTGCAAGGGCGCAGGATTTGACGCTCCGTCAGCGCGTCCGTGCCTATAGGGTCGGTGAAGTGGAGCGGGCGTATCCTGGCTTGAAAGCAGAGGAGGGCTATCTTTTTGCCTACGGGTTTATGAGTCCGGAGGTGTGGCGTGATCTCCGTTGGCGGCAACGAGCCAAATTGACGAAGTTGGAGCTCGAGGTGTTAGCTGTCGTGGAGGAACTGGGCGAGGTTCATCCGCGAGGGTTGGCCGAACGATTTGGTAGACAATCTGTGAAGAATTGTTGGGGAGGGAAGTCCCAAATGACGAAACGGATATTGGAGGATTTGCATCATGACGGATTTTTGAGGGTATCTCGGCGGGAGAAGGGTGTGCGTGTGTATCAAGTGCCAGAGGACTCGGAGAGGAAAGAGGCAGAACCAAAGCGACGCTACGCGCGTTTGGCCATGACAACGGCGCATGTATTTGGCCCGACGTCGAAGCGTTTTTTGATCTCGGAATTAAGGAGCCTGGATCACCTCATTCCAAAGCGTGGCGAAAGGGCGAAAGTGATCGATGAACTTTTGGATTCCGGGCAGCTCGCGGAGGTACAGGTGGAGGGGAGGGCGTATGTTTGGATCCGGGATGAGTGGCAGATGAATGAGGGGGTGGAGAGAGTGCGTATTCTGGCCCCGTTTGACCCGCTTGTTCGGGATCGTCAGCGTTTCGAACAGGTTTGGGGCTGGAGCTATCGATTTGAGGGCTATGTGCCTGCACCGCGGCGCGAGCGTGGATACTATGCGATGCCAGTGCTTTGGCGGGACCATATGATCGGCTGGGCGAATGCGAAAGTGGTGGGAAAACGACTCAACGTAACTATGGGATACGTTCGGAAACGTCCTCGGGTGAAGGCGTTTCGTTTGGGAGTCGAGGTTGAAGTTGAGGCAATGGCCATTTTTATGGGCTTGAAGAGTGGGGCTTGGGAATTGAAGTTGGACTCGGGTAGTTGAAACCATCAGAACAAGCGCATCGAGAGCAAGGGCTAACCCGCCTGGAGCTCGAATTTTTGGCACCATGATAAAGCTCGGCTTTCACTACGGCACAGACCACAATGTCCGCAGGCTGCATGGCGGCGAACCTATCGCGCAAGCGCGGACTGCGATCGCGCAACACATGAATCCAGACGTTGGTGTCCGGGAGACATGGCATCACCAATCCTCCCTCGTTTCTTTGGCCAACTGTGGAGGGCGCTCCCACGGCTCACCCGCGAAAGCTTCGAACAATTCGAAGTATCCGGCAGGCCAGTCGTTCGCATGGGCGGGCGTGGCGGACGCCCGGCGCATTCCAGAAAGAAGCTTTAAAAAATCCAGCACTTCGTTTAGCACCTCTTCCGGCTGATGCTGAATCTGAAGCTGTTCATTGGCGCAATCAAAGGCGAGTTTAGGCTCGAGGACAAGAAGCTCTCATCGGCGGCGCCTTCAGGTCGGCTCGGACGATGGCTGCGCCTGGAGCCAGCATACCGGGCAGGGTGAGAAATAGGCCGGAGTGGATTATGGGGAAAAGTGGGAGTGGAGTCGGCGTCTGGAATCAGCTTTTGGGAAATAGGAACGTGAGCACGGCGCGCACGCCCCACTCGGGCCCGCCATCGGGTGATTCCACGTAGTACCGGCCCCCGAGCGACGCTTGCATCGGCTGACTGCCGAGGCGAAACATTTGGGAAACAATGAAGTTGATCGGCACTGTCCACTGGTCGTTCTCCCAATCGTATGTGGACTCTGAATTGACGGTGAAAGTGGTCTTGGTGCTGGTGATGTAGGAGCAGAACGGTTGAAGAAAGGTGGCATTGACGTCCCCGCGGTCTTCGTCACCTGCATACGACCAGAGGTGGTTGGCCAGCAGGCCGTAGGTCCAGGGGCCGGTTTGTTTCAATCCCAAGATGGTCGGGCCGGCGCCCCATTGTTCCGAGCCGAGCTGGGTGTCGGTGGCCGTCGGCCAGAGCGCGACCGGGCCTGCGGCGAGGATCCAGCCGTTGACCGGCTCCTTGGGTGAAAAGAAAAAACTCTGCACGGTGTCTCCCAGGCCCGAGGCGTCGTCGATTCCCGGGGCGGGAGATTCGGCGTCGATCACCGGAAGAATCGTGCGAACAATGAGATTCCAGTCGTCGGTCAGGCTGATGGGAATGACCGGCTGAACATTCAGGGTGAAGCGGTACGCGTCGTTGACGCCGATGCCGAAATCCCAGTTCGCCTGAAGGGGGACGGAGATCAAGCTGGCCACCGGGTTGGCCAGTTGTTTGGCGAGGTCGGCCTCGCTGGTGGCGCCAGGGGCGGGTGATTCGGTCACTGCGTCGGCGGGAGTGTTGGTGTCGGCGAGGACCGGTTGGACCCAGAGGGCGGTGGCTGCGGCGGTGGCGGACAGGGCGTGAAGAGGGGAAGCGGGCATGAGAGTAGAAGAGTGACGGGTTGAAATGGAAAGCTGGCGGAATTCTCGAGTCGCTGGATCATGGGGCGATCCGTTGTGGTTGAGGGGCTCTACGTGGTGGGACGAACGGCCGATGTCTCGCTCTCGCTGCAGCGTCCGACCAAAAACTTCATGGGGATCATCACCTCAGGAGGAAAAATCGTGCGGGTCTACCAGGGGCCCGGGCCGGGTCCTGCTCAACCCAGCGCCGTACTGGAGGTACCCATCTTGGGATAGGAGGCCTTTCCGTCGTTCCCGGCCATCGCGAAATCGTTCCCGGCACCGCCGCTGCCATCTGCGAACAATTGAAGGTTCCCAGGCGGGCGGGAAAATGACTGGTGGTCATTGAGCCGCCGTTGGCCTTTTCAAATCGGCCATCCCTGGCGACTTGGGGGATTGAGGAATGCGTTGGCCTCGGGGTCGTTGGTGAAGCGCACAGCGGCGTCGTCCCATTCGAGTCGGGTGCCGGACCGGCGGATGGCGATCATGCCGAGGAGGCCGATTTCGCTGAGGGCGCCGCCGTATTCGAAGGGTGAGCCGGCGGGGCGATTTTCGCGGATGGCGTCGAGCCAGTCGTTTTGGTGGTGGCCGCCTTCGACGCGGGCGATTTTTTGAACGGGCAGCTTATATTCTTTCATGCGGGACTCGGGGATGAGTCGGCAGCCGCCCGCGCCGTGCGATCCGTGCATGATTTTCCCCTGACTGCCGATGACGACTGCCCCGGTGCCCACCACTTGGCGGTTTTCTTTGGTCAGTTCATCGGGTTGGGGGATGGCGAAATCGCCGTCATGCCAGATGATTTTAACCGGGCCACGATCGCCTTTGGCTGGAAACTCGAATGTGATGCGCGTTCCCTGAGGGTAGAACTCGGCGTGTTTCTTCGGGTCGTAGCCCTTGGTTTCGGCGGTGACGGCGGTGGGCATACCGAGGTCGAGGGCCCAGAACGACGGGTCGAGGACGTGGCAGACCCAGTCGCCGATGCAGCCGCTGCCGAAGGCGGAGAATCCGCGCCAGTTGAATGGCAGGTAAGCCGGATGATAGGGCCGTTCGGCCGCGGGCCCCTGCCACAGGTCCCAGTCCAACTCGGGTGGGAGGGCGGGTTTCTCGGACTGCAGCGCCTGCTGGTGGCGGATCTGGCAGTAGATGTCCTTGAAGGCGTCACAACCGGCGTGGACTTCCGAGACTTGGCCGATCGCCCCCGACCAGACCATTTCACAGAACAGGCGTATGCTGTCGGACGAATGCCCTTGATTGCCGACCTGAGTGATCACTTTTTTCTCCCGAGCCGCCTTCCGCATCGCCCGTACTTGGGCGATTGAATGAGCGAGTGGCTTTTCGCAGTAGACGTGTTTCCCATGACCGATGGCGGCGAGGGTGGCCACGGCATGTGTGTGGTCCGGGGTGGCGACCAGCACGGCATCGATGTCATTCGCGATGGCGTCGAACATCTTGCGAAAGTCCTTGAATCGCCTGGCTTTGGGGAACCGGTTGAAAGTGTCCGCCGCTCGCCGGTCGTCCACATCGCACAGCGCCACGATGTCCTCATCGGCCATGCCCCCGAGGTCCGCTCCGCCTTGGCCGCCGCAGCCAATCACGGCCAAGCGCACTTTGTTGCTCGGCGACTTTGCCTTATCCTGGGCTCGCACCACATGCGCGGGTACGACCTGGAATCCAATCGCGGCGGAGGCGGAAGCGGAGATAAAGGAGCGGCGTTTCATGGGGTGTGGAGCGATCGGGAATGAGGTGGTCAGGCCTACCCGGAGTAGGCATCGTTCGACGCTAGACGGCGGCGGTGCGTCTGGCAAGGAATTCAGTGATTCGCGAACCCGGATAGGTGACCGATCCGTTGATCGTCCACCGGCCGTCTCGGATCGTCACCATGGTCTTCGCCTCCGCTCTCAATGAAGGCCATCGATTCCCAAGCACTGACAAGACCAGCCCGCACCAGGCAAGCCGCCGCGGGACGAGATCGAGCATAAATTGAAACATGGCCAAGTAAGAGTGCTGGTCGACCCTTGAAAATATCAATGGATGGGCGGGGTTTTATCGATTTTCAGGATCCGGCGAGTCTGGGACACTGCGTGCCAGTATGGAAGAGATCATTGCCCTTGTCTTGGTGGCGGCTGTCTTTGGCATTTTCATCATTCCGGTCATCGCGCTGGTCATGGCCAGCAGGGCGCGCCGTGAGGTTGGGGCATTGAAGGATCAGATCCAGTTCCTGCGCGAGCAACAGGTGCGTGGGCTCGAATCGCAGGCGCGCCTCATGGAACGGATGGGGCAACTGGAAGCGGCGCTCGGAGGGCCTGGGCCGCTCGCGGCTGGAGAGGGCGGCGAATGGATGGAGCCTCTGATCGAGCGCCCAGCGAAGAGTTTGAGGGAAGTCCAACCGTCGGCCGCGCGAGTGGCGCCGCGAATTCACGAAGGAGTAGTCCCCGTATCTGAAACGGCAGCCACCGAGGTCCCGACTGTACCCAGGTCGGCGGAGCCACCGCCCTTGAAGCCTGTCGTTCGGCCTCCGGTGCCCTCACGCGAGTTTGAGCCCTCACGCAAGCTCGAACCCGCACCGGCGCCATCCATGAATCTCGAGCAGTTCATGGGGGTCAAGCTCTTCGCCTGGGTGGGGGGACTGGCGTTGTTTCTGGGCGTCATCTTATTTGTCAAACTAAGCATCGACCGGGGCTGGATTTCGCCGGAGTTGCGGACGGTCATTGGGTTTTTGGTTGGCGTGGGGCTGGTGGGCGGAGGGATGGGCCTGCACCGGCGCGGACGATATGCCACGCTGGCGCACACGCTGTGCGCGACCGGCGTGGTCGTGCTGTATGGCGTGACGTTTGCCGCACACTCGATCTGGCGCATCGCGCCGCTCGATCGGCCGCTGAGGGCTCTTGCTCTGATGGCCGCAATCACGGGCGGCGGCATCTGGCTGGCGGTGCGGCTCAATGCCCAGGTCGTGGCGGTGCTGGGGATGCTTGGCGGCTTCTTGGCGCCGGTCTTGTGCTCGACGGGCCGGGACAATCCGCTGGGACTCTTTGGGTACGTAGTCCTGCTCGACCTTGGTGTGATGGCGGTGGCCAAGCGCCGGAACTGGCACTCGCTGGTCGCGCTGGCGGCGGGCGGGACCATCTTGATGCAGGCCGGCTGGATGGCGAAATTTTTTCACAGCTCGTCGTATGCGATGGGGGCTGCCACCTGGGTGCCGGTGACTGTATTTCTTGGTTTTGCAGGATTGTTTGCGTTGGCCGCGTGGTGGTTCCGCGAGGATGGCATTGGGGAGGTCGTTTCCACGTCCGCGGCTCTTGCCCTTTGTGGCAGCGCTTTGGTGGCCGGATTTGCCTTCCTGCAGTTCGCGACCATCGCCGATCGGCCGCTCGTGCTCTACACCCTTGTCCTCGGCGCTCTCGCCGCGGTCATGGCGGTCGTTTGGCACATGCCGCGATGGACCGTGGCGCAGTCGGTCTTTGCCGTCCTCATTTTCCTGCACTTGGCCCTGTGGACGACCGCTGAATTGACCCGCGAGTTGCTGCCAGCGGCACTGGGCATTTATGTGGTGTTTGGTTTGTCGCAAACGGTCTTCACCGCGGCCATGGAGCGTCGGTGGCCGACGGCCCGGCCCCAGGCCGGCTGGATGCCGGTCGCCACGCTCGTGCTGCTCCTGTTGCCCGTGCTTCGGCTGGAGTCCATGAGTTTGGCGGTCTGGCCGGTTGTGCTGCTGATCAATCTGGTGGTCGTCGGGCTGGCGGTCAGGACCAGTCGGTTGCTGCCTGTGGTGGTGGCGTTTGTCCTGACGATGCTGACGGCCGGCGCGTGGCTTCTGCGCTGGCCGAAGGAAATCGAGAATTCCCTGGCTCCCTTTCTGTTGGTGGTGGCTGGATTCGCTGTGTTCTTTGGGGTGGCCGGCGGGTATGCGGCCCGCAAGTCGCCGCAGGCGCCGTTGGTTCCACTGCTGCCCGTCAGTGCGGCCGTCCTTCCGTTCCTGCTGCTCGTTCTGGCCGCGACGCAACTGGGGCTGGCCGATCCCTTGCCGCTCTTTGGCGTGGCGATGTGTCTCGTGTTTTTCCTATTCGGCTTGGCGCGCTTCACCGCCCTCACGGCGGTCGTTCCGGTTGCCTTGGCCGGCGCGGTCATTCTCCAATGGACGTGGCATCAGGAGAACTTCAGCCCGCTCCAACCCGTAGCGCCGATGGCGTGGTATCTCGGCTTTTACGCTGTGTTCACGGCCTTTCCCTTCGTCTTCCGGAAATTCTTCGCCACCTGTCTATTTCCATGGATCACCTCGGCTGCGGCCGGCATCGGGGCGTTCAGCCTGGTGTATCATCTAGTCAAACAAAGCTGGCCTAACGACGCCATGGGTGTGGTGCCGGCGGCCTTCGCGATCGCCCCGCTGCTCGGGTTTGCCTATGTGTGCCGGCATCATCCGGTCACGAATCCGGCTCGACTCACTCAGCTCGCCTGGTTCGGGGGCGTGGCGCTGCTTTTCATCACGCTCATTTTTCCGATTCAATTCGAGAAGCAATGGATCACTCTGGGTTGGGCGCTGGAAGGCGCGGCCTTGTGCTGGTTGTTCCGGCGTGTGCCACACCCGGGCCTGCGCGCGGCCGGAACCGCCTTGCTCGGTGCGGCCTTTGTCCGCCTCGCCCTCAATCCGGCCGTGCTGGAGTACCAAATCCGAGGCGATTCTCCGATCCTCAATTGGCAGTTGTATGCTTACAGTATCGCGGCCTTGGCGCTGTTTGTGGCCGCTATTTCCTTCGTGCCTCCGCACCATCGATGGGAAAAGTTCAACCTGCGCGCTCTCTTTTTCGCGCTGGGCGGGATCCTGCTCTTCCTGCTGCTCAATGTCGAAATCGCCGATGCCTTTACCCCGGCGGGCCAGCGGTCCATCGTCTTCGAATTCAGTGGCAATTTCGCCCGCGACATGACGTACAGCATCGCATGGGCGATGTTCGCTCTGGCGCTGCTTGTGTTGGGAATCTGGCGTCGCAGCGCGCCCACCCGCTACGCCGCCATTGGACTGCTCGGCGTCACCCTGCTCAAGCTCTTCCTCCACGACTTGGCTCGCATCGGCAGCGGCTACCGCATCGGCGCCTTGATCGGCGTCGCCCTCGTCGCTCTCCTCGCTTCCTTCCTGTATCAACGATTCTTCACCGGCGCCGCTCGATCAACGCAGTCGCTGGAGTCAGAATGATCGCCGAGTGCGACATGGTTCATGACATGTCGGGCTGGGGGTGGGGCGGGAGGGCGTTCCGCCCGAAGAGCTGGAATTTCTTCCAGCAGTCCCAAAGCCGCCGGCGGTCAGAATGAACGCCCGTTATTGCGAAGCCCTGGAGTTGGAGTACCGGCCGGTGGGGCCGGAATCGAGGGTCGAGGGGGGGAAGCTTTTCGCGGAACGGTTTGGCACCCACCGCTTTGCCCGAGCCGGCGATTCCGCCTTTTCTGGCGGTACTCCAACTCAATGCTTCTCGCTCACCAGGAGGATTCAAGGATGCCCGTTCGCGCGAAGCCCTGGAGTTGGAGTAACGGGTTGACTCGGAGTGTGCGGCGAGGTGGCCCTGCACTCCCGTCTCGATTTTCCAAAATTGCTCGTATAATACTATATGCTTCAAACACATGATTTGCGGGTTCGCGAGTTGGTGCCGTTGGTGCCGCCGCGGGAACTGAAGGTGGCCTTGCCAGTGAGCACGGTGGCGAACACCACGGTGTTCACCGGGCGCCAGGCGGTGGAGAATATTTTGACGCGCGAAGACGACCGGATGCTGGTGGTGATCGGTCCGTGTTCCATTCACGACCCTGAGGCGGCGTTGGATTATGCGCGTCGGCTGCGGGCGCTGGCGGGGGAGTTGGAGGACCGGTTGTTCGTGGTGATGCGGGTGTATTTCGAGAAGCCGCGCACGACGGTGGGCTGGAAGGGGTTGATCAATGATCCGCAATTGGACGGGACCCACGACATCCAGACCGGCTTGCGGCTCGGCCGCGAAGTGCTGCTGCGGATCAACGAATTGGGATTGCCGGCGGCGACCGAATTTCTCGACCCGATCGTCCCGCAGTATCACGCGGATCTCGTCACTTGGGCGGCGATCGGGGCTCGGACGACCGAGAGCCAGACGCATCGGGAGATGGCGAGCGGATTGTCGATGCCGGTGGGATTCAAGAACGCGACGGACGGCTCCCTGCAGGTCGCGCTCGATGCGATGCGGGCGTCGATGATGCCGCACAGTTTTTTGGGGATCGATCAGGACGGCCGCACGTCGATCGTGCGGACAACCGGCAATCCTTTTGGGCATGTCGTGTTGCGGGGTGGTCGGGCGCGGTCGAATTATGACCCAGAGAGCATCGCCTCGGCTGTGGCGGATCTGCGACGGGCTGGCCTGCCGGAAGCGATTATGGTCGACTGCAGCCATGCGAACTCGAACAAACAGCACGCCCGCCAGGAGGAAGTCTGGCAAAGCGTGGTGGCCCAGCGCGTGGCGGGGAACCGGGCGCTCATCGGTCTGATGGTCGAGAGCCACCTGCATGAAGGCGCGCAACCGATTCCGGTTGACCTGTCGCAACTCGCGTACGGCGTGTCGGTTACTGACGCCTGCATCGGGTGGGAAACGACCGAGCGCATGCTGCGTCACGCGCATCGGGAATTGGGCGCTGCGCGCGGACGGGCTCTCGTCGGCGCGTGAGCGTCACGGGCGCTGGAAGATAAATCGTGGCGGAGGATCACGCGTGGCGGCGCATGAGGCGGTGCTTGGCGCGATGCCGCTGGCGACGCGGGGTTTCGTTGGCGGGGGAGTCGTCCTCTTTGGCGCGGGTGCCATGGAGGACTTTGTAGCCATCGCCTTGCCAGACCAGACGGGCGTTGGGGAGGGCGTCGGCGAGGAATCGTTCGTAAGGCAGGAACTGATTAGCCACGACCCAGAGTTGTCCGCCCGGTCGCAGGGCGCCGATGCCGGCGGCCATGAACCGATGACCGAGCAGGGGGTCGGCGTGGCGGTCTTGGTGGAAGGGGGGATTCATGACGACGGCGTCAAAGCTGGCGAAGCCGAGGCCGGCGGTGACGTCGGCCCACTCGAATGCGACGCTGGGGGCGCCTTCCTCGCGGCGGATCAGCGGAGCGAGGTTTTGGCGGGCCAACGCCAGAGCGGTGGCATCGGCTTCGTAGAGGTGGAGGTCGCGGACGAGCGGGCGATTTCCGAGGATGAAACGCGACAGGTATCCCCAGCCACCGCCGAGGTCGGCGACACGGCCGTGCAGGCCGGCGGGCAGATGGTCGGCGAGCGTGCGCGATCCGCGGTCGATGTGATCCCAACTGAACACGCCTGGCCGCGTGATAAAGCGTGGATCTTCAGGCAGTGGGCGCGGTTGACCGGCGTCCAACCACGTTCGCAGCAGCGGTGAATCGAGTGTGTCCTCCTTGACGGCCCAGAACGCGCGGCAGTGGTGTTTGGAAAGGGTGTGGATGTTTCCAGCGAGCTCCCTGAGGTGCTTTTCGTGACGCGCGGCACCCCAGTCGTTCGGCAGGGACACGAGCAATGTGCCGCCGGGCCGGAGCAACCGCAGGCCTCGCGCCATGTCAAAAAGCACCTGGTCGCGCTGACGATCCGGCCGAAGCAGAACGAGGTCGAAACGCGCCTCCCCCTCCAGCAGCGTCGGGGAGCTGGCGAACCCGGCGACGGTGAGCGCATCGGCCAGCGGCTTCCACGATTGCTCGCAGGTCAATCGGCCGACAAACCGATGGAGCGCGTCATGCGGCCGGGCGCGCAAGAAGGCGACCGCCCCCTCGGCTCCAGCCATCTCCCCTTGCGCCAGGGGCAGAAATAGCGTCTGCACCGCGGAATCCATCATCTTCCTCTGGCGCGGGATGCCGGAAATTCAACGGAGTAGTGCGGCTGCACTGCTATGGTTGGGTCACTCGCAGCCGGACGAATTCGCGCGCGGTGGCGGTGATGGGCTGAGTCGACCGCCAAGTAACGGTGGAGGTGCCATCGCCGTGGTTGACGGTGCTGTGGTAGGTAAGGACGGAGGGGTCGGAGCTCCAAGTGCCGAGGGCGGTCGAGCGTTCGACCACGCAGGTGATGCCATCGGCGGCGCCGGCGCGCCGGTAGCTGAAGGTGAGGAAAGTGCCGGGGACGCCATTGATGGTGAGTTCCTGCCAGGTGCCGACGGGCGCGGCCACGCTGGCCGGGTTGGTGGGTGAGGTGCCGCTGGTGTATTCGAGCAGGTCGCTGGCGCCATCGCTGTCGGTGTCGGCGGTGGGAGTGCCGGAGAAAGCGGGACCTGACCCGGCGCCCGGGGTGCCACCGGGCTGGGCGCCGGCGCGGAACGTGAGCGGTTGGTAAGTGGGGTTGGCGGCCGGGCTGTTCATGACCAAGCTGTAACCGGCGTCGGAGGCGGCGACGGGCCAGGGTTCGGCGATGCCGTAGGCCAAGCTGGCGATGACCGAGCTGTTGGCCGCGAGCAGCGTGACGGTTTCGCCGCTATTGCTCAGATTGCCGCTGTAAGATCCGAGCACGCGCGACGAGAGCGTCGATCCATAGCGGAGCAAGAAGGCGGCTTCGTTCTCGACGACGAGGGCGCGCGCGCCGGGCATAAGGAGCAACTTTTCCGGTGAGACCGCGGAGAAATGGAACGTGATACCGGTGGTGAACTGGCAATTGGTGAGGTCGACGGGACTGGCGCTGACGTTCAGGAGTTCGAGGTACTCGAAGTTGTTGCCGGCGGTGAATCCGGCGTCGTATTCTGGCGAGCCTGGGGCGGGGGCGAGCGGCTTGTAGCACAACTCCGAGATGACCAGGTTGGCGGCGCTGGCCGGCACGGCGCCCACGATGAAATTGGCCGAAGTGAGCGGCGACCAATTGCCGTTGGCGAAGAGCCGGGCGCGCACCTGGGCCGAGGTATTGAGCGTGATGGGTCCGGTGTAGGTCTGAGCGGATCCCGAGTTGCTGACCGGCTGGTAGGTCAGGCGTGGGGCAATCAGGAAGTCGCTGGAGGTCGCGGGTGAATTCAAGGCGTGGACGGCGAGGACGTTGGTTCCGACGCGCAAGGCCGGTCGGCCCAGGGTCGTGACATCGATCGATTCGAAGTTGATCGCCTGGCTATCGTCATTGGTTTGATTAGCCTGCGCGGTGGGTGGGTTGGAGGTCAGGGAGGGATCGGTGTCGTTGCGACCCGCGATGGCCACGCCATTGAGGTAGGTGCGGAATCCGTCGTCGTATTTCATGCCGAGCGTGAGCGTGCCGACGGCGTCGAGGGCGGCTTGGTTGGGGATGTTGAAGGCGACGCGGAGGTAGCAAGTTGGATTGATGCTGTACATGGCGGCCTCGGTATTGGCGTTGGTGCCGAAATGGGTGAGGTAGTTGATGGGGTCGCCGGGGTTGCGTTCATAGCCGACGCCGGTGGTGGCGGTGTTCCATTGGGCGTTGTTGGGCGGAGCGGTGTAATTGGTCCACTGTTGGGCGCCGGCGGCGGCGGTGAGTGTCAATCCGCCGTTGGCTGCCGATGGGACGAGCCATTGGCAGGCGTTGCCCGATCCCGAGATCAAAACGACGTCGCCCGCCCCCCCGCTCGACGGCCGCGGATCGGTGCCATCCAAGGTGTAGTAAAGTGTGCCGCCGCTGGCGTAGGAGTAACCGCCTGGAGGCGTTCCGGTGTAGCGCGTGATGGTCAAGGTGGTGCCCGTGGGCACGCTGCCGCCTGGGTGGCTGAACGACGGCGGTCGATAAATTGCGGAACCGACATAATTCTGGTCGTCGATCCAGGCCAACCGCTGCTTGAGGAAGCTCTTCATGGCATCGACCTCGGCGTCGGCGCTGGTGTAGGTGGTCGGGTTGAGGTTCGGGCCGTTCCAAAACTTGGTGCGGGCGCCGACGTTTCCAGCGTTTGGCCAGACGTAGGTCCCGAGGATCGGCCATTTGCGGTAGTGGCGCATGGCCGGATTTTCTGCGAGCGGCGCCTGACTGGGCATGCTGTTGGTGACTGGGGTGGTGCTGGAATTGACCAGCTGGGAGGCCAGGGTGTCGATGGTGCCGAGGATGGTGTCGCTGGCGAAGCGGCCCCGGCGGAGTTCCCAATACCGGTCCCAATGGAGGATTTTGTAATTCGGGTCGAGGTGCAGGCGCGGCCAATAATAATAATCTCCACCGCCCAGGCTGTTATAGTACCATCCTGCGTGGTTATCGCCGGCAAGGTAGTCGGCGTTGTACAGAGAGAGGTTGTAGTCCCAGATCGGGGCGCAGAAGATTTTGCCGTTGCGGTCTTTGTGGAAGTAGGTGCTGAGCCGGTAGCCGTCGATTTGCTTGGTGATCTCGACGAACCATTGGTTATTGATGAAGCTCAGCGGATCCATGTACGCGGCGTAGCCGGTAGTGGGATGGGCGAAGTTGGCACCGGCCAGAGCGGCCTCGAAGGCGTTCACATTGCTGTTCAGCCATCCGAGTTGGGCGGCATTGGGGGTTTCCGGTTCCACGAACTGGAACGTCTGGCCGTAGGTCGAGGTACTGAAGCTAGTGTTGCCGATGCCGGCCTTGTCTTTCTTGAAGATGTAGCCGCCGCTGATCAGGGCGGGATCGGTCATGAGCGGGTTGAGTTTTTCAATGGCCACGCGCTCGCTGTCGCGCTTGATCTTCTCAATGAGGACATAGACGCCGCGGTAATCGCTGGCTGTCACACTGCCGCCATCCTGGTTGAAGAACACTTCTACAAATTTCACGCCCATGGCCGACGCTTTGCCGCTGAGGGCGCGCATTTGATCGTAGACGAGGTGGTTCCGCATGAGAGTTTTGTCCGTGTACGGGGCGTGCAGGACCCAGTCGCTCTCGGCCGGGAAGCCGAGCAAGGATCCCTCTTTATCCTCGTCTTCGTTGTTCCAGAGTTCCCACGAGTAGCTTTTCTGTGGAAAACCGGAAGATGATTCGCCCCGTACGTGGGTGCCGCTGCGCCCTTGGAAATCGGCGGGTCCGGTGATGACGGCGCGGCCAGTGTTTGGTGAAGGGGCGAGCGGGTCTTTATCGACCGTTACGGCGTACGTGAGGCGGTAGGGGCGTTGCTGGCCCGAGTCGCTGTAGGCGTCGACGGGTACGCCGAAGCTGTCTAGCACGACAATCGGAAGGTTGGAGGAAAACGGCAGGCCGCTGCCATTATAGTTGGTGAGCGACGCATCGAGCCGGATGAATGTTCGGCTGGTGACCGGGCCGGGGAGTTGGTTGGGCGAATAGACGCGGGCGCGGATGGTGGTGGTGGAGGTGATGGTGAGCGGGTTGGTGTAAGCCGGCGAGGCGGTGCTGGGGATGGTGTTATTCAGCGTGTAGCGGATGACCGAGCCGGGGGCGACCGGCGGCATGAGCGAGAGGGAGAAGTTCGCGGCAAAGAGACCGCCGCTGACTGGTTGGCCGTCCTTGAGGAAGACAACTTCCTCAGCGGGTGGGCCAGCTTCCTGCAGACCGGTGTTGCGCGCGCCTGGGGTCGGGGTTTCGAGGTACCCGTAGGCGAAGCTGGTACCGGTCGGGAGCAGCCCGTAGCTCACGTCTTCCGCCTGTGGACCGTAATTGAATTCGCTGGCCAGCACCGTGCCGCCCGGCCGGACCAGAGCGAGATATCCGGATTCCTTGGTGAGAGAGAAGTTTGTATGCAGGGGGGCTGCGGGATTGGTGCGGTTTTTTCCGGAGGCAAAAACCACGAGATACCCGTAACCGGGCAGGTTGAGGCTTGGAAACGTCCAGAGAGTGCGATTGGTTGCCAGGTCGGTCAGGGTCCAGCTGGTGAGGTTCACCGCGGCCGCCTGGCCGTTGTAGATCTCAATCCAGTCGCTGGG
>JBJXFS010000280.1:0-21119 GCA_046155625.1 Verrucomicrobiales bacterium
GCGAGGGGGGGAGCCGCCGCGGCATCAATGAGACTGGCCCACTGCGCCGCCAGGACGGGCAGCGAACCTTCCTGCCACAGCGCCGCGCCCAGCACGCTCGCCGCGGCAAGTTCCTCCGCATCGCGGATCCGGAACGGTACGATCTGGAGCCAGCGCAGGGCGCGAAAGTATCGCTGAAGGGATGCGCTGCGGGTGTAGAAGCCGGCCGGTTTAAAGACCCGGTAGTCGAGCGCTTCGAGCCCATGCCCGGGTTTCATCCACGCGGGAAGATGCAGCCCTTCCGCGGCTTCCACACGCTTCGCCTCTGCCGCGATGATCTCGTCGACGGCCGCGCCCCCGCTCCAGTGACTGCCAGCCAGTCGCGCCGCCGTGCCCAGCACCAGCCACGCGCGATCGATCGCCTCCGCAGAGGCTCCATCCGCCGGCTCCGGCTTAATCTGCGCCAGCATGCCCTCCAGCTCTGCGGCGATGCGCAGCGCCTGCCGGGATTCCATCTGCGCCGCGGATTCCTCCAGCAGCACATGGTAGGCGTGGAGCACGGAGTCTGAGGTGATGAACACCGGCTGGCCGGCGAAGATGTAAGGGGAGAAAATCTGCCGCCATGTTTCGCCGGTGACGATGATCTTGTCCCTAGCCAACTGCCCCCGCTGTTCCGTGGTGAGCCCATCCGGCTCCGCTGCGGGAGCACCAGCCGTAGCGAATAGCGCGATCAGGAAGAGGACGAGCGATCTCATAGCAGTACGGAAGCCGGTATAACTCAAATCGCACGCCGTTTCCGGTGGGAATTCACTGAGGGCAGGCGCCGTTTTTGATAAGAATTTGCTTCTGGGCGCGCGCTGGGAGCGGGTGCGTGGGTCATGTGAGGAAGGGGTGGGGAGGGGGCTGACGGAGGCCTCGCGACCGTCAGTTCGTGATCCGCATAGAGGTTGCGGTCAAGATCAGAAAAGGAAACGGCTGTTTTGTAAATGGTCGCCTTGAGGGCCATGAGGTGAGGGCATACGCGGGCAATGCTCAAGGGTCAAGGTGTGAGGGGTATAGCAAAATTCTTTGGGACCGGTCAGGTGATTGCTGTATGGTGCGTTCCATGCCGCGGAAAGAAATGGTTGCAGACGGAAGTCGCACTGCGAAGTGGCTCGCAGTTGCTGTGGTGCTGATCTGGAGCGGCGTGGTAGCTTTTGGAGTTCTTTTCTGGAGAGAATGGTCCAAGCCCAGGGGCCTCTCCCTCTCCGAGAAAGCCGACCTGGTGCTCAATGCGCCTGGCCCTCTCCTTGCTAATGATGGATCCGAGCCGACGGCGAAAGGCGATGCACACGGCATGCAAATCGACCGGGCTTGGCCAGCCGCAGAGAAGGAAGGATGGGTCGTGATTCCTACCCTGCTGATCGAGCACTCGCTGGGCGATTGGAACCTGACTCATCAGCCGACTTGGGCGCCTGATGTACTGAAAGGACTGGGGCTCAAGGAAGAAGACATCGAATCCCTGGATGCGGTCGTGGCACGCCAGTACAGGGCTTTGATGGAGCGGATGGCCGCCCGCGCCATCGTGGTCTCCGCCTCAGATACTGGCGTGGTGATGGAGCTGCCACCGTTGGACGGGGAAGCCAAGTCGTTCTTTGCGGCCGTTGTGGAGGATGCGGCGACCTTGATGGAGCCAGAAAAAGCCGCAGGCGTCCATGAAATGCTGAAACTCGCCGAATCAATGTTGGGTGAGGGCAGCCAGCAAAGGCTGACTCTCACTTCCGACGGAACCACAGTGACAATCGCGCGAGAGCAGCTGGTGGCCGTAGATCCTGATGATCCGGATGGACGCCAGTGGCGGCTTACGGATCAGCGCGGCTTTCATGAAGGCGATTCCAAGGAATTGGGGGATTGGTTGAATCCCTTTCGGAGCGTCATCGAGTCGATTGCAGGCCCGAAGCCCGCCTTTTTGAGCCATGAACGCCCATAGAACGTGTCATACATTATTGATACTTGGGGTGCTGGGAAACTTCGTGGGAGCGGGTGCGCTTTGGTGGGCCCGCCGGAGCCCGGAGGCCAATCCCGCCCTGGCCAAGGCACCCGGAACACCTCCGCCCCTCGGCGGCACCAAGACGCCGGGACACGACGGCACGACTGAGGTGGCCATGGCCGACGGGGAACCATTGAAATTGTCGGCGCTGTCGGTGTGGAAAGATTCGAATCCGAAGACATGTGAGGTGCCGTGGAGTCTGGCTGCCCGCCGGTTGGGTCCGTTGCTGGAGGAAGGATCTGACGCCGGTACCACTCACAGCTTGAGGATATCTGAACGGTACCGGTTCCTTCTCGGGCTCTCCTTGCAGCAATGTCAGCAATTGGAATCAGGATGGGACGACATCCTGCGTCAAAAGCGGGACGAGTTGAAACAGTCGGCCCGCGTTGTCGAGCTGCCCGATGGTGGGAACTGTGTTGAATTGGCGATGGACCACGCCCGGGATCGCCGCTGGCTGGAGCGGGCTGTGGCCGCACTTCCGAAGGATTTGAGTCGTGAGCAGCGACTCGCCCTAGAAGCCGGACTGGCTCGGGAGCCGCGATTCCAAGTGGAAGATGTCGCGACTGTCCGCGTTTACGTTGAGCCGCTTTCCGATGGCGCTTGGCAGCATGTGACTGAATTAATATGGGCTGAGGGCGCCAGCCGCAGGGAGGAGGTGGGCCCGTGGACGCCGTATTCCTTCCTGCTGCCCGCCCAGGACCGCTGGGAGGCCCTGGTGCGTCGGAGGAAGGAGTGATTCGTTGTCACCCAAATGCCCCCGTTCGAGGCGCAGGTAGCCGTTGACGACTACCTGCGCCAACGGCAAGCTGAGATTCATCATAGACAAGTAAACGGCCTTTTTCCAAGCAGTCCGGTTATATCATTCGGACATGATTACCTCCCGTACACTGGCTCTTAGTTTGGTGATGGGCGCGATCTCTGGTGCCGGAATGCGGCTCTGGCTGGGGAACAATCCACCAGGTGTCATCCCCGCCGCCGCTCAAGCGGAATCATCTGAAAAACCAAGCCGAGCCGATCAGCTCCGTGGGGAGTCGGACGGAATTCACCTGGCAACCGACATGTCGGGCGCGGGTGAAGCGCGCGAACCGGAGACAGTGCTGAGCGTGCTTGCCGCCAGAGGATTTGAAGCGTCCGAGCGTTTGGCGCGGTTTTTGCCGAAGGCCGGCCCCGCCGAGTTGGCGGCGTTGATGGCGACACTGCTCGAAAGGGATGGCGGCCTCGACGAGGCGATGACAGAGGCGGTTTTCCTGCGGTGGATGATCATCGATCCGGCGGGTGGGCAAGTCTTTGCGGAGAAGCATTCTCTCGGCCGTATGGCGTGGCGTGCCTGGGGAAAGGTCGATCCGGAGGCGGCGATAGCGGCCGTTCAGACATCTCGGGACCTCGCGACGGCGACTTCGGCACTCGGTGCGATCGCCGAGATCGACCCGCAGCGCGTCCAGGCCTGGCTGGATCAGCATCCACAGTTTCGTACCCACTCCGTCATGCTGGGGGTGGCGTCCGGATTGATGGCGACTGATCCGGCAGCGGGAGCGACCCTCGCGGCGGCATGGAGCGAGGAACCAGTGGATCAGGGCGGACTGGTACGCCGATGGGCGCAGCGTGATCCCGACGCGGCCTGGGCCTGGGCTCAATCTCTGCCCGACCGGGCACGTCGCAACGACACGCTTCAAGTTCTCGTCGATCAATGGGCCAGGACCGATCCAGACCGCCTGTCGGCCGCCATCACCTCGCTCCCCGATGGATGGAACAAATGGAGGCTCTACGTTGAACACGGAGCGCGTCTGGCCGCCTCCGATCCGGCTTCGGCGCGTGCCTGGGTGGAGGCTGCACCGACGGAGTTGCTGCGCCGCGAAGCAACCCTGGAGATGGCCCGAGGTCTGTCTGGTACGGACCCCGAAGCAGCGGTGGCGGTCCTCCGTAATCTCGATTGGTCGTCCTTTGGCGAGACATCGGGCATCACGATTCGAACTCCAAGCGGGAGTGCCGGGATGACTTCCTATCACCCGACCAGCTCAGTGGAAGAGATTGCCCGCGCCGCCCCGGAGGCCACCGTTTCTTTTGCCGCCAGCCTGCCTTCGGACGCGCCCTGGGCTGCAAGTATGATGTCCCGAGCCTTTTCTGAATGGGTCGGCCAGGATGCGATGGCCGCTTCCCAGTGGCTGGCGAACCAACCGGAGAGCCAAGCCAAATACGCCTCTACCCATGCCCTGATCAGGCAGTTGACCCAAGGGCCTGAACCGGATTTCGATTCCGCCTATCGTTGGGCGCTGACACTGCCTGACGAGACGCGCTACATCCAACGCAGCCTCATCCGTGAATGGGCTCAGCGAGATCCGGCGGCCGCGCGCGCCGCGCGGGACCAGTATGATGTTGTGCCTCAGGACCAGCCCTCGAGTCCCCGCAAACCCTAAACTCGATGAACCACCTATCGTCTTGTTCTCGGTGGGCCGCTCCAGGTGCGCTGCTGGTCGGATTCCTCCTCGGCTGGTCCGGGGTCGCGGCGTGGCAGCGGCCCCGCGAGGACGCCCACCCACCAAGAGCGGCTCCTTCCAGCCCCGTGCGACCAGGTTCTCCGTCGATCAATCCACTGGCGGCAGGGTGGGCTCGGGTCTGGGCCGCGGGTGACGCGTGTGCCCAGATGGCCGCCGCGGTGGAATGGGCCAATTCGATCGACCCCAAACATTTCCGCGCGTTCCTGCAAAACTTGCATCGGCTCCCGGCTCACGCTGGGAAAGAATTGGCTGCAAGAACGCTCCTCAACCGATGGGTGGCTCTCGATCCCGAAGCCGCTCTGCGGTGGGGTGCGGAAAACGACCCCGACCGGATCACAGACCTTTCGGGCGAGTGGATCCGCCGTGATCCGGCCCAGGTTGACGCCATCCTGTCGATTCTCTACGGCTATAGCGAGCGAAGCGGAAACCCCTACCGCAATCTCAAAACGAGCGCGTTCGTTGGCATCTTCGGGGTTCTGGCCAGCGCGGATCGGAAAGCCGCCATGGCGTTCCTCGACCACCCGGAAGTCGTCCGGGACGTGACCCGCCTTGTCCCTCAATTGCGCGTTTTCGCGCGCGAGGACCCCGAGTGGGTCCTGCAGTGGGCCGAGAAGCTGGGCAACACCAACCGCGCGAGCGTGCGCAAGGCGGCGGTCCGGGCTATGGCCGACACCGATGCGCCTGCGGCCGTGGCCTGGGCGCGCCAGCAGCCAGATCGGGAAACCATGCTGGAGGCCATGCTCCGCGACCCCAAAGACGCACCGAGCCTTGTGGCGGCCTTGTCCAGCCTGCCGGTGGACGAACAGGCTGGCCTCAGGAATAACAACTTTTCAATTTGGGGAACCGGAGATCCTGGGGCGGTGGTTGAGGCGCTCGAAAAAGCTCGGGGCCGGCTGAGTCCGGAGGCACTCGAAGGCATGCTCCGCGTCTCCACTGGGTCGCTGCTGCGAGCCTCCGATCCGGGAGCACTGGCGGATCGGTTGCTGGCGATCACCGGCGAACATGGAGGACTTTCCGTCGTCGGCTTCGCTTCCAGCTACGCTCGCCAGTCGCCCGAAGCTGCCCGCGCCTGGGCCGCGGCGCTGGACGATGAAACACTGCGCCGGAGCGCGCTGGAAGCCGTGGAAAAGGAGAGCCAACCGCTGGACGGTCGCCCCAGCCTGACTCTGGAAGAGCGCACCGTCAAAGCGGCCGCGAATGGCAACGTGGGAGAACCACAAGTCATGATGGCGATGGACGAAGCCGCTCGCCGCCGGGTGCTCGAAGCCGCCCTGGCAAGGGATTTGGCCGCACCCCGCGCGGTCGGCGGAGAAACGCCTGGCTCCCTAGATGATTCTTCCGCGCTTGGAAAACTCGCCCATTATTATCCCGCCGAAACGGCCCGCCTCCTGGCCGACCAGCTGGCCCCGGAATCCACGCCCACAATCATGGGCCCACTCGCGAGATCAGCTGCCTATTGGGCTTCCGAAGATCCAACGGCCGCCGCGGCCTGGGCGCGCTCACTGCCACCAGGAGAAGCCCGCGCCTGGGCCGCCGTCAACGTTTTCGAGCAATGGACACAATTCGACACCACCGCGGCCAGTAAGTGGTGGGAATCGCTGCCTGTGGAGGAACGGAAATTGCCCCAACGAGACCCAAGGGAATAAGCCCGGATTGTGTTGTCGGCTGCGTGCCCCGGTAGGAGGCCTCGAAGACACCCGATTTCCGATGCTGCCAGAGTGTTCCCCTTCCGCACCAATGGGATTCCCACATGCCCATCAAAAGGGGGTCGGACATAAAAGTCTATCTGATAGGAAGTTGTTTCTGGGCGCGCGCTCTCTCGGACGGGGTACGGTTGAGGGGGGGCGGGTTGGCGGTTTTCGCTTGGGGGAGGTAGGAGAAGCTGTGCCGACGGGAGAAATGTTGGCTTTTGGGCGTGCTTTATTTGTCGCCGCCAATTCATAACCGGCCTTCATCAAAGACGATTCCTACCAGTAGAGCGGAGGGGAATCTTGGCCGAAGTGGCCCAACTCGCGCAGCCGTTCCAGCGCCTCGGGCAGGGTACGGGTGTGTCGGAGGGCGTAGGTCACATCAGGGGGCCAGGAAAAGAATTTGCGATCAAGCTGCTGGATGAGGCTGCGCCACCCACGGCCGGCGCTGCGCATGTCGTCTGGGAAGCGGAACGGCTGGCCACATCCCGATAATCTGCGGGACAGCAACCAGGCGGCCCGCATCCAGGGGCGGCGTGCGAGGCGTGCGCCGGCGCTTTTGGCGCTGGCCCACTTCAACC
This sequence comes from Verrucomicrobiales bacterium, assembly GCA_046155625.1. Taxonomy (GTDB): domain Bacteria; phylum Verrucomicrobiota; class Verrucomicrobiia; order Verrucomicrobiales; family V1-33; genus CAJBME01. The sequence continues at coordinate 6,773 of JBJXFS010000280.1, forward strand.
GTCCACCCTGACCATAGACGGACCGGTAGGCGTCGGCAGCTGAGTGCAGGCCGCGAGGGCCAAAGAAGCCACCTCCTATGCCGTTACGGCACCAATAATTCATGAGAAATAATTCCTCTCTGATGGTGAGTGGCACGGGTAGATCGCGGCGGCGTGGCAAGGCCGAAATGCAGCCTGCCACCCGATCAATAGCGGATTGTTCGGAAAACAGGGGGAGTTTCGCAGACGGGGTTTTGTTCACCATTTCGGCGTGCAGCACCGCCACCCGGGAGGGTCTGCCGGTGGCGGGCCGCCGGATTTCGATGCAGACAAGGCCAGCAGCGGCAGCCGCTTCCACCATGTGCGGCCAGAATCGATGGCGACGCTCCAGGTCGCGCAACGTCCGCTCTCCGCCGTGGCGGGTGAGGACGGAGGCGAGGCGGTTGGCATCCTCGCGGGTGAGAGTGTAGGTGCGGAGGCGCATGGCGGGCGAGGTTGGTAATTTTAGAAAAAGTGTTTCTGCGCGTCATCGCGTCATGACAGGAAGGCTGGGGATGGTTGGGGCCGATGACGCGCTGACGCGGAGAAATGGAAGATGTGGCAAATCCTCAATCGGCAGGAGGGAAGACGGCGAACTCCCGCCGGGTGGCGGTGCGGGCTTCTTTAACCCGAGCGGGCTGCTTGGCGGCGAGGCGGCCCAGGTAGGTGCCGCAGGCGTTGCGCCAACCTTCGAGCAGCTTGCGTGCGGAGTGGCCGGTGTTGAGGTCGTTGCAAAGGAGGCGCTGCAATTCCTCGCTGGTTCCGCGCCACTGACGGGCATCGCATTTCCACAGCACCTCATCCATGAGGGCGAGCAAATCGGATTCAGGACTGAGGTTCTCCAGCGCCGCTCGCAGCTCGGGATGGTGCCACGTCGCCACGACGTAGCGCCGGAGGTCTTCGCATTCGGCCGGCAGGACAAAATCATGCAAGAGCCAGCGCAGATAGGCTGGGACTTCGGAAACGAGCAATTGCCAAAGGCGATCCTGCTCGTCGGTGGTGCCCATCGGCAGGGGAAACGTGAACCGGCTCGCGCGGAGAAGGATGAGCTTGTCCTGAATGTGCTCGTCGAGCGGCGGCAGGACCATCATGGCCTCGGGGTCGTCATTGAGCGTGATGGAGACGCGCCACCACGCCGGCAGGGTGATGGCCTGCCGGTTTTTGCGGTGGCAACTCTGCGCACGGGTGGAAACGCAAAAATTCTTCAAGGCCGCGCCGAGCCGTAGCCGGTCGGAGATTCGATGGCTCATAAACTCATCCTCCAGGGCGAGGTGTTCCGCCTCGAACAGCTTACCATTAAAATCGGTGCCGCCGTTCATGTAGCGGGAGGGCTTGGCCACGCGACCCCCGAGGCAGGGAGTGATCAGTGATTGGAGGAGGGATTTGCCGCACCCAGCCGGCCCGGCGACGGCAAGAGCCTGCGCGGCCTGAATCTTGCCCGCCCGCAGGGAAACTTGGGCCGCACGCATCCAGCCGTGGAAAGTGTCGCATTGGCGGTCGCCGTGAGCCGGTTCATTTTCGACAAGTAGACCATGGAGAATAGCCCGAATAGTCGACCAGTCGCCGGCTACTGGCGCGGAAAGATGAAAGGAGCTGGTGACGAGAAACCGCGTCTGACCCTCAACATAAAAGCCCTCGTTTTTGCCACAGAGCTTGCCCGCGTAATCAATGTCGCGGGTGTGCTGGAGATGGAGAATGACCCGATCGGCGGCGCTCATCGTCTCCCAGTCTTGTTTTTCTGTGGAAATGCCCCGGTCGCGAAGATGCCGCTTGAACTGCGCCTCCGTCAGCGGAAGCCACACGCCACGTTGGTTTTTCAGCAGATACTCGCGGCGCTCCGCGTCGTAGTAAGCGTCAACCTCGCCCGTAACAGGGTGGGTCGATGGAGACTCCGACACGCTCGATTGCGGTCAACGCCGCCCTCCTCAATAGCATCGCAGAGGTCCTTTGCGGGCTGGCCATCGGGGCGGGTGAGGCATTCGAGCGTGGCCAAAGTCACCCGCTCAGCGCCGGCCTCATAAAATAGCGTGCTCGCCCATTTAGCACGGTTTCCAGATCGGCCATGGCAGCTCTGGGCGGATGCGTCCGGCGGCAGCGTCGAGCAGGATACGAGCGCGCCTAGTGGCTTCCTTCGCCACGATCTCAAACGGCGTCGCCCATCCGGGAGGGGGTTGATAGTTTTTGTCGAAGTCCCGTCCCTTCCCCGTGGTTGCCTCTTCCAGTGCCGCTTTCAGCGTAACCGGGTGCTCAGTGGCCCAATTGTTGGGGAGTTTCATCGGCGGGAGCAAGCGAGCGGCCAGCGTTGCAATTTCCAACGCTGTCGGCTCGGCGGATATTTGAGGCGTGGGCTTCGGCTTGGCGGCCATCATTCACGCTCGCGGATGAAGGCATCGACGGCACCGGGCACGCTCGGGCGGTTGTCTGCGTGTTCTGCAATCCATTCTTCCACGGTCATTCGCCGGCGGCTGGTGCGGCGTGTCGCAGGCACGGTGGATACCAACCGGGCGACGGTGCGGCGGCCCTGCTTCACTGCGGCCGCCTTGCCAGCAGCCGGACTGTCGGCCACGGCGGGCGGCAGGCACGCGAGGTCAATACTGCTCATGTGTGGATGGTAGCGGCATTTGGCGGATGTCGCAAAGAGCTTTGCCTTGCCGGCGGTGCAGGCGGGCATTTTCACTGAGGCCGGCACACTCCAAATCATCCGGCACATCGAACAGGCGAAAGGTTCACCGCGCTCGATGAGGCGGTTTCCGAGCTGGCCGAAGCGGAAATCATCGGCCGGCGGAAAGGGAGCCGCCTGATCGCACCTGGGAATCCGTGCCCGGTCACGGGCTCAAGTGGTTGACAATGCCTCTACTGAGGGTTTTGGGGAGGGAATGACGGCAGATGGGAACGCGCTTGCCAATGAGGCGAGGAACAGTATTCTGAACGTCGATGAAGCCGTTCAATCCAGAGGAATCCCGCCGGCGGCGCTTGTCGCAGCCGAGAGTCTCCTTCGAACAGATGCAGCGGCAGGTTTCGGCCAGTCTCGCCGCGACTGGCGCGAGTCCGAAGCGAGAAGGCAGCGCGGCATCCTCGCCAGCGCCGCAGAAAGCATTGTCCTCGCAGGTCGTGCGCTAGCCGACGAAGGGGAACACCTCGTCCACGGGGACCAGGAGAACGGCCTGGCCCATAAGGCCACCAACAACGCCCGGTTTGGGTTTGTCCTGGACCAGGACGAATTTGACGAACACCGCCGCCTGTCGCCTCGCCCGGCGCTGCCGTCCGAGTACCTCTGGCGGATCGGGCTCCAGAATGTCGTATTCGGTGACGCGATCCGCCTGGAGGGCATCAGCAAAGGAAGCGAAGGGGTTCCCAGCATCCACACGGCTCAGCCATGGGTCGACGGCACGGCGCCAACGCTTGAGGAAATTGCGGCATTCATGGAATCCGCCGGATTTACCCAGATTCCCCGCGAGATGTTTGCCAAGCGCGTGGCCAAAAACCTTGCTTGGTATCGAGCCGCTGACGGCGTGCTGGTTTACGATGCCAAACCCAGCAATTTTCTCAAGAGCGCAGAGGGGGAAATTGATCCAATTGACCTGGTCATCAGCCTTTATCCCAAAGAGTTTCTGGAGGATACGGCTCGACGCGTGGGATGAGAGTGGGAAACACCCAGCGCCCCCACTTTCTCCCTCACCTCGGCGGTGCACTGGATTCTCGAACCGCGTCACGTCGCGCGTGGGGCCGCGCTACCCTGCCTGTCGGGTGGAGGCCACAAATGGCAGCATTTTGGAGGCAGAGGTGTCGGCAGGCACCACCGCCCACCACGCGGCGGCGGCCTCGGGGGCAGCGGTATTCGCATAGTGAGCGCGAACAATTCCGGGAGAATTGCCCATGATCTCGGCGGTGAGGCTGGCATTACGGTGATGGACGACGTGATAGGTCCCAAAGGAATGGCGCAAAAGATTTTCTTCCCACGCAACCTCCGCCACCTCGGCAGCTTCGCGCAAGCGGGCGCGATAGACGGCCACGCTCAGGCCCAGCGGTACCTCGGGCCGTTCAAGCAACGGACGGAGCCACGCCACGGCGCATGAGGGCAGGTCGCAGACGCGCCGGCGGCTGGTCTTGGTTACGACGGAGGGAAGCTCCGCATAGGGGCTTGGTGCGTCGAGGTGCAGGTGCCGCCACGCCAAGCGATTGGCCTCGGCTCGCCGCAGGCCCGCGAATGCCTGTAAGACAAGCAGAGGACGCAGGTCGTCGCTGGCGGCGTTGAGGAGGGCCAGGAGCTGGCGGGGCGTGAGAATGGACGGCGCTGGCCGCACCACCTTGGGAGAGGAAACGCCGGCCATCGGAGAAACGTGCAGGTATCCTTGCTTCACGGCCATAGAAAAGACGCTGCCGATGACTTTGGCGTAATTCCGCCACGTCTGCGGCCCAACACCGAGCCGGTGCAGCCACTGCTCGATCTCCACTGCCGAGAGGTCGGCGATCTGACGCTCTCCAAATGATTCGGCAAAGCGCTCCAGCCGTTGACGCAGGTCATCGGTGTGCGCCCGGCTCAGGCCGCGTTTTTCCGCCGCCTCGGTGCGGGCCGCCACAGCCTCACTCACCGTGAGCGGGGGGCGAGCGGTTTCATGGGCCTCAATGGCCTTGGCTAGTAGCGCCGAAAGGCTGGGCGCGTCCTCGCGGCGGGAGGCCCATGTGCGATACGCAATCAATGCCCCACGCTCATCCTCGGCCACGTCCCCATGCCAGGTGCCGTGGTTGCCCAACTCGACTCGCTTTTTCGCTGCGAAAGCCTGGGCAGCTTTCTTCGTGGGGAAATAGGCGTACCTCCGCGCCTTGCTGCCATCGTCACGCGTCTCCTGGAAACTCACCTTGCAGGCGTATTTCGGATGAGAGACGGACAAAACCGATACCAGTTCACGCATTCCGCAATCTACCGCGGTCGTCCGCTAGGGCAAATTTTTTCAGATATGAAACAGATACGGATACGATAAATCATTGATTTTTAACGATAGTTCCCGGTCTCCGAAGCCGGGGATGCAGGTTCGATTCCTGCCGGGACCACCAGTCTTAAAGTATTGGTCGTTAATTGGTTAGGGATTCAAAGGAGGGGTTGATTTCTGTGAGTGCGAAAAGCGGCATTTTGCGCCTTTGCGCCTTTTGGCGGCTTTTTGCGGATAAAAACAGATATAAAACAGATACGATGGGCGGGCCGTTTGGGGAATTCTGGAGGCGTGGCAGGGCACTGCTTTGGGGCGGGTATGGAGTGGGTCTGTCTGAAAGGAATTTGCTTTCGGGGGTCGGCGCTGGAGAAGGGGGCGTGGGTCATGGGGAGGTGGGGTGGGCAGGGGTCTGGCGCCGTTCTGTGCATCCGCGTGATGACCCGGATGTTTTCATAGACCTCATCACCGAATCCCCAGAACCATGGGACCACCGAAAAGCACAAAGGGTGCAAGCATCGAAAACACGCTCAATATCGGATCGCCCCGGCCGGCGTCGAGGAGCGGGTCGATCACCATGACATCGGGGGACCGGGTCCCGAGTAGGGCGTCGAGGCGGGAGCGGTCGTGGTGGCGGCTTCGTGGTCGCCCTGATTTCCCCGGAGTTCGTCAAAGGACTCTTCTCACCTCCCGAGGGCACCTCGATGGTGCGCTATGCTGCGGCGGTGGGTGCGATCTGGGGGGTATTCCTCGGCGCCGGCGTCATGGGCTTTTGCCTCGGCCTGGTCACGCTGGTCCAGATTGCCAGGACAGCTCACCCGGAAGACGGGCGAGGAGGACGGAATCCCGGTGCCGAAGGACGGCTAGGACGCGCTGCTGCTCGCTTCGTCTGCTCTAAGGCAGGTCACACCTTCATGTCGCACCGTTGACGCCGTTCTTTGCAGGCTCGACGCCGGCCTGAAACTGAGCTAGAAAGCGTCAATGACTGACTTAACCCGGATCATCAACGCCCTCAGCAATGGCGAATCCGCGGGATCCGGGGAGTTGCTGCCTGTGCTCTACGGAGAATTGCGCCAGTTGGCGGCGTCCCGCATGGCATCCGAACAACCGGGGCACTCGCTGCAGGCGACGGCGCTGGTCCACGAGGCGTGGTTGCGCCTGTTCAACTCAGGCGCCTCCGTGTCGTTTGCGAATCGGCGGCACTTTTTCGCGGCGGCGGCGGAGGCGATGCGGCGGATTCTGGTCGAGTCGGCTCGTCGGCGAAGCCGGTTGAAACGCGGCGGTCACCTCGAGCGGGTGGACATCGACGACGTCGAGGTAGCCGCCCCGGTTCCCGACGAGGAACTGCTCGCGCTCGACGAGGCGATGGACCGGTTTTCCGGCGCCCACCCGCGCGCTGCGGAGGTGGTCAAGCTTTGCTATTACGCGGGCTTCACTCAGAGCGAGGCGGGTGACATCCTCGGGATGTCCGCGCGCACCGTCGAACGCCAGTGGGCGTTCGCCCGCGCCTGGCTTTTCAAGACGATCGAGAACGGGAGAGCGTCTGAAGGATGAAAGGCACTCATTTTTGACGGAATCCGACGGCCGAAGGGCGCATGACCGACGAAACCCCATCGAACTCACTCCATGTCCGATAACGATGATCCACCGGATCGTCTCGTTGATATCTTCAACGAGGCGAATGAGATGCCTCCCGGAGAGGAGCGCGAGCGATTCGTCTCCGACGCATGCGGGGAGGACGCGGCGCTGCGCAAGGAAATCGCCGCGCTTCTCGCGGCGCACGGCCGCGCGGGGGAGTTCATGGCCGGCGGCTCCGGCGAAGCCGCAACACTGCCGTTTTCAGCGGCGAAGGCGCGCGACCGCCTCGGCCCATACACGTTGCTCGAGCAGATCGGCGAAGGTGGGTTTGGTGTGGTCTGGGTGGCTGAGCAAACCCAGCCGGTCAGGCGTCGGGTCGCCCTCAAGATCATCAAGCCAGGGATGGACAGCAGCCAGGTCATCGCCCGGTTCGAAGCCGAGCGGCAAGCCCTGGCCCTCATGGACCATCCCAGCATTGCCAGAGTGCTTGACGCAGGGACGACCGACGCAGGGCGGCCGTTCTTTGTCATGGAACTGGTCAACGGCGTCTCGATCACGGAGTATTGCGACAAGCAACTCCTGACGCCGCAGCAGCGGCTGGAGTTGTTCGTGCCCGTCTGCTAGGCGGTGCAGCACGCGCATCACAAGGGGATCATCCACCGCGATCTCAAGCCCTCGAATGTTCTGGTCGCCATCTACGATGGCAAACCAGTGCCCAAGGTAATCGATTTTGGCGTGGCCAAGGCGACGGGGCCGAAATTGACCGAAGCGACGCTCTATACACAGTTCGGACAGGTCGTCGGCACGCCGGAATACATGTCGCCTGAGCAGGCGGAGTTGGACCAGCTCGATATCGATACCCGCAGTGACGTTTATTCGCTGGGGGTGCTTTTGTATGAGCTTTTGACGGGCACGACGCCCCTGAAACGTGGGCGGCTGAAGGAGGCGGCGTTTCTGGAAATCCTGCGGATCATCCGCGAGGAGGAGCCGCCTAAACCCAGCACCAGACTCTCATCGAGCGATACCCTCGCTGAGGTGGCCGCCCATCGCAGCCTCGATCCGGCGAAGCTGACGAAGCTCGTCCGCGTCGATCTCGACTGGATCGTGATGAAAGCGCTGGAGAAGGACCGCAGCCGCCGCTACGAGACGGCCAACGGCCTGGCCATGGACGTCCAGCGGCACCTCGCCGACGAACCGGTTTTCGCATGCCCGCCATCGGCGTGGTATCGTGTGCACAAGTTTGTGCGCCGCCACAGACTGCCGGCGATTGCCGCCGCCGCCGTGCTCGCGGCCCTGGTCGCCGGCGTCATCGGCACGACCATCGGCCTGATCGGCGAATCACGACAGCGCGTGCTGGCCGAGCAGGAGCGCGGCGAAGCGCTACGACAAAAGGCCGAGGCCGAAGACGCTCGAACTCAGGCGCAGATGGTCACTGAGTTTCTTACCGAGGGCGTGCTGGGCGCCGGAGAGTCGCATCGGTTGATGGACAAGACCCTGCGTGACCAATTCATCAAGGTCATGATCGATCCCGCCGCGGAGAAGGTTGCGGAGAAGTTCAAGGAGAAACCCACCGTCGAAGCGGCCGTGCGCCAGGCATTGGCGCAGGTCTATGAAAGGATCGGGCGCGGCGATCTCGCGTTGCCGCACGCCCGGGAGGCGCTGGCCATACGCCGCCGCACCGTGGGCGGCCGCCATCCAGACACCCTCAAAACGCTGACCTTCCTCGGCTCGGTGCTTCGGCACACAGGAAAACTCGACGAGGCCGAACCGGTGTCGCGAGAGGCGCTCGCGGCCAATCGGCAGGTCAGCGGAGACGATCATCTCGATACCATCGAATCGATGACCGGCCTCGCGCTCGTGCTGGACGCACGGGGCAAATCTGGCGGGGCGGAGGCGGAGGCGCTGTTGCGCGAGTCGCTCGAGCGCAGCCGTCGGGCCCACGGCGATGATGCTGAACTCACAGTCATGTCGCTCAATAACCTGGGCTGGCTGCTTCAGGCCCGCGGGCAGCTCGATGTGGCGGAGCCGCTGCTGCGCGAGGCGATGGACCGGGGCCGTCGGGCCCTGGGAGCTGACTATCGGGGGACGATTCGCGCGATCCACAATATGGGTGTCCTGATGCGAGAGCGGGGTAAGTTCACCGGGTCCGAGCAATTCGAGCGCGAGAGCCTCGAGCGAAGCCGACGGGTGCTGGGAGACGAGCACCCGGAAACAGTGCAGGTGATCACCGACGTGGCAGGCCTGCTGATGGATCAGGGGAACTTCGACGACGCCGAGCCACTCATCCGCGAAGCACTCGAGCGTCGCACACGTGTTCTTGGCGAAGACCACCCGGACACGCTGTCGTCGCTCAATAACCTGGGCGTGTTTCTGTTTCGGTGGGGAAGATTGGAGGAGGCCGAGCCGCTCGCCCGCGAAGCAGTGGAGCGTCACACACGCATCCTCGGCGAGGACCACCCGGACACACTGACGTCGCTCACCAACCTGGGCATGGTTCTGATGCACCGGGGTAGGTTGGACGAGGCGGAGCCCATGTTGGGCGATGCGCTTCTGCGGATCCGGCGAACCATGGGCGAGGACCATCTCCTCACGCTCCAACCGCTTCTAAACCTGGGAGATTTGCGTCACCTCCAGAAGAGATTCGACGAGGCCGAGAAGCTCTACCAGGAGTTGTTCGAGCGCACCGGGCGGGTGCTTGCGGCCGACCACCCGCTTAGGTTGACCGCGATGTTCCAGTTGGGATCATTTTTGCGCGAGCGGAACAAGCTCGATGAGGCCGAACCCCTGCTTCGAGAAGTGTTGGTGCGACGCCGAAAATCATTGGGCGATAGCCACTACGAAACGCTGTATGCGGCCCGCAGCCTGGCCACATTGCTCGGATCGCAGGGCAAACTCGAAGAAGCCGGGTTGCTGTTGCGGCAGGTGCTGCCCCAGTCTCAGCAAGCGATCAATAACGCAAGCATTCCGGTCGCGGGCGCACGCATCGACCTGGGTCGAATGTTGATCGAGCTCGCCCGATACGGGGAAGCCGAGACCGAGCTCCTTGAGGCCGACCGGTTGTACGACTTGTCGCCAGGCGTTTCCGCCCGTCGCCGTGAGCGCTGCGTTCAGGCCCTGATCCGGTTGTACGACGCCTGGGAGAAGTCCGATCCCGGCAACGGCTACGACGCCAAAGCTGCGACTTGGCGGGCCAAGCTCCCCAAGCCGCCTCCCCAGGCCTCGCCATGAAGACCGGGCAGCTACTTTCTGCGCCGCCAATGATTTTCTTGGCGGAATGCGAAGGTCAGACGGCGCACGTCTACATGGAGGGCGTTCAACGACTTCCGGGGTCCGGCGGAAGCTGGGCGCTCATCCAACAATCCAACACGCCATGAACACCTACCCCACCACAACCCGCCCGTCCTCGATCAACACCGATGCGCTCGCAGGAGTTGGCTGCACATCCATGAACTTCGTGCCTCGAACGGCTGCTGCCGCTGCGTTCTCGTTTGCGCTGATCTTGCTCAGCGTCGCGTCCAATGAGTTGCATGCCGGAGAAGCATTGCTCGTCGGAGTGGGATTGACCAATTCCCTCGAGGCCATCGAAGTCCGCTCGGGCGCCTCAGTGGGAACCTTTGTGCAGCCGGCCGCCGGCGCCAGCTACCAGACCTTCGGGCCGCGCGGGCTGCTCTGCGTCAACAACCAGTTGCTCGTTGTAAATCAAAATGTCGACACTCCTTACACCGGCGAAATCCTGAAATTCAACCTCAACACCGGCGCTTTCATCGGCAAGCTGGTGCCGAGTTCCAACGCCAATGCCCCCTACGCGCCGAGAGGCATGATCGCCGGCCCCAATGGGGTGATTTACGTGGCTGATTTCGGCGGCTTCGAGACTGCCCACCCGGGCCGTATCGCGCGCTTCAACACCCAGGGTGTGTTTATCGGAAACGTGGTCACTACCGGGTTGTCAGTCCCATTCTACCCGATGGGTCTGGTCATTGGTCCCGACGGGCTTCTCTATGTCTCCGGGGTTGGTAACTTTACCCAGGGCAGCATCAACGGGTTTATTTTCCGTTTTCAATTCAATGCCGGAACGCAGAACTATCGTTACCTCGATACCATCGTTTCGAGCACGGCGGCCAACTTCTACGCATCCGGGTTGCACGGCCCCGAGGGCATTATCTTCGGACCGGACGGCAACATCTACATCACCAGCTTTCTCTCCACCTTCAACAATAACCTGGGCAGCAGCGTCACTGATCGCGACGCCATCCTCGTCTTCGACACGAGCGGCCAGAGACTCGGTTCGCCGATCTACCTGTACGGAACGAACGAACCGCGCGTGTTCGCTCAAACGATGCTTTTCGGCCCCCGCGGCGACCTGTTTGTCCCCATCACGAGCGACGGTGGGGTGCGGCGTTATTCCGCCACCGAGGACTTTCAGCAGTTCACCGTCCTGCCGACGGACGGCGCGTCGCTTGGCCAGCCGTGGTATCTCACTTTCCGCGCGACCAATCCCACGACCCTGGCGTACCAACCGCCACAGCTCACCGCCACCCTCAACGGCGACCGCTTCGACGTTTCCTGGCCTGCCAACTACGTTGGATGGCAACTTCAGGTCCAAGCCGACGGCCTGAGCCGCGATCGTTGGGTGGATGTGCCCGAGTCGATCGGGACCAATTCGTTCAGCCGGCTGCGGGATCCGTCGGATTCCAGCGCCTTTTTCCGCCTCGTCGCGCCGTAGCATTAACGTGCCTTTCGGCACTGGCTCCCCTGGCCTGCAACCGCGTCGCAATCGCGGGATTCGCAGTGCGCACCTCTCCGCCTACACGGCAACACCAACCGCCGTCAAGGCAACCACAAACCAACAAAAACCATACCAATGAAACCAATAAAAACGCTCCTGACTTGCATGCGGGCAACTCCCGCCCTGTTACCGCTCGTTGCGGCCATGTCGCTGTCTGCGACAGCGGTCCGCGCCGACACCGATACGCTGTATATCGGCGATGCGGGAACCGACACCGTGGTGCGCCTCAATGCCAGCACCGGACAACTCCGTCAAGGCGGAAGCCTCACCGGCGTCTACAAGGCACCGAACAGCGGCGGCTTGTTCGGCCCGCGAGGCCTGCTGGTTAGCTCGGGCAAACTGCTGGTCGTGAACCAGAACGTCGAGCAGCCGGTCAACGGGGAGGTGCTTTGCTACCGGCTTCACGACGGATTATTCGAGAAGGCCATCGTTCCCGCAGCCGACGTGGAGTCACCTTACGCCCCGCGCGCAATGGTCCGGTGGCGGGGGGTGATCTACGTGGCGGATTTCGTGGGGAACTCCCATGGAGGAAACGATCTCGAACTTCCGGGTCGGTTGCTGGCGTTCGACGAACAGAAAGGAACCTTTCGGGGCGAATTCGTTCCTCCCGCTGAATTCGCGCATTCCTTCCATCCGCGCGGTCTTGTCATCGGCCCCAATGACCTTCTCTATGTCTCCAGCGTCCCGGCATTTCCGCTTGGAGGCGACGTCCTCGTGTTCGACCCGAGAACGCTGGACTTTGTCGGCGCTTTCATCACCGACGCAGGTGGTGTGGGCCGGTTGAATCGCCCGGACGGCCTGGTCTTCGGGCCCAATGGCAATCTCTATGTCACCAGCTTCCGCAGCGATGCCAGCGATACCGATTCCATTAGAATCTACGACGGCGGAACCGGCGTCCTGACCGGCACGATTGATTTGTACGCTGCCAGCGGGCCGCGCGCTTTCGCACAGGCATTGCTCTTTGGTCCTGGCGGCAAGCTGTTTGTGCCGATCTCGGGCGGTGACCCGACCACCACCGGGCAGGTCCGGCGCTATGACACGGCGACTGGGCAATTCGATGTCTTCATCGCTGCCGGCACTTCCCTGGCGTCTCCGTGGTACCTGACGTTCGGGAAAACCAATCCCGGGACGCTCGCCTACGCCCAACACGGCAGAGGCGATTGCGACTGAATGGCAGCCCGGCGATCCCGGTGCGCGGTGCGGTCGTGCGGCGGTGCGGCCGCGCGGTGCGCCAACGTCAGCACCGCTCCGGGATTGGGCTGAGCGTCGAGCGTTTGAGCGTTGGTGCCAAACCAACGCCCTACGCCCCAACAATTCGGTGACTGTGGCCGAACCGATTGGGACCAATTCCTTCAGCTGGTTGCGCAATCCGTCGGACGCCAGCGCCTTTTTCCGCCTCGTTGCGCCATAGAAATCAAATCTGGAGATATCCTGCCCGGTTACGTCCGCTATTCACCGGGGCACATCCGGAGAATGAAGCTATCTGACTTGTGCTGGCGGAGATCAAGCCACCACTTGAACCGAGGTCCGGTCCAACTCGACGAGGGAGTTTTTTCCGAGGGCCTGGATGATGGCGGGCAACTGGCGCTCGAAAAGCTCCTTCAGTTCCCGCGTGCCGATGTTTCCGGTCCGCACCAACAGCAGCTTCCAGGGCCGCTGGTGCAAAACGTGTGAATAATAGAAGTCCGTGTCCTTGGAGATGACGACGCGCTGCCCGGCGAAGGACAACTCGTTGATGACCCGGTCAGGGGTCGCGTTGTGTGCCGGCAGTCCACTCGTGTGAATGGCGTCGTGTCCTGCGGTGAAGAGAACGGTGCAGAGGCCCGGTGGCAGGTGCGCGTCCACCAGGAAGTTCATGCCAGCGCGAGGTGCTGGCTCTTCAACTCGAGCGAGCGCCGGGCGAACTCCAGGCACGCGAGCAAGTCCTCCCGTTCCAGGTCCGGAAATTCACGCAGCACGTCTTCAATTGAATCCCCGGAGGCAAGGTACTCGAGCATGGACTCGACCGGATATCGCAACCCACGGATGACCGGTTTGCCGTGGCAAATCTCCGGATCGATCGTGATGCGCGCGAGCAGCGGATTCATACTTGCAACCCTAGCGCAGCCGGAACCCTCCGGCAAGCTCTGTCCCGGTTGTGATGATGCTCTTGTCTACAAGCGGGGGACCGGATGGGGCGGAAGGGATGCCGCGGCCCTCGAAAGCGCCGCGACCTGGCACCACCGGGCTGCCTTGCAATTGATCACGCTGACCGGGCGGGAGATCACCCACCCCGTGCCCGAACGCATCCAGATGATCCCCGCCTGGCGATGGTGGATCGACGAAGGCATGGACTCGGCGGGTTGAGGCTACACATTAAGCTGAAAGGGAATCGCAGGACCGCGGATTCAATTCCTGTAGCGCCCGCATCTGCCCGACCCCGAGGACGATTTGGTTCTCGAACTGGCTCTGGCTGGCGGCGCTCCGTTCATCATCACCCACAACATACGCGATTTTCAAGATGTGGACGCCCTCGGAATTCAGGCGGTGACACCGGACGATTTCCTGAGTATTCTTTCCACCACATGAGCACCCTGAACGTCAACATTCCGGAATCGCTCCACCGGCGCGCGAAGTCCCTCGCGCAGGACGACGGCGTTTCTGAAAGGAATTTGCTTTCGGGGGTCGGCGCTGGAGAAGGGGGCGTGGGTCATGGGGAGGTGGGGTGGGCAGGGGTCTGACCAGCTCACCGCCCGGGCCATGAGCCGCGTGGACGCCTTCCGCGTCGTCCAACGCCGCGCCAAAACCGCCGGACTGAAGGGTCGCGTTTCCAACCACAGCTTTCGCGCCACCGGAATTACGGTTTACATGGAGAATGGCGGCTCGCTTGAGACGGCCGCCCACATCGCGGCCCACGAATCTCCCAGGACAACTAACCTGACTTCCCCGGCCGAAGGGCTGGATTGCCCGTAGAACCAAGGGATGGGAAAAATCGCGTGGCTACAAGACGGATTTGGCCCAAGCTGGCGGGGCGGCGAAGAGCTTGAAAAGATTGAGG
>JBJXFS010000286.1:0-3916 GCA_046155625.1 Verrucomicrobiales bacterium
CCCAGCCGTCCTTGCTGGGATCCATGCGCTCGTAGGCGCTGCGGAGGGGGTCGATGAGGTTCTGGCCAGAGAGAGCGGGGGCGGTGGCCGCCCGCTTGTCGGCGGGGACGCTGGCTGCCGGGGAGGGCTCCAAGGGTCCGGCGGGCTGGGCAGACAAGGGACCCCCAGCCGGGGCCTGGCTCTCGTCCTCAGCGGCAGGCGGAGTGGCCGGGCGTGAGCCCGCCTCATCCTGCTTTGAATGGCACGCAGCGAGGATGGGGAGGAGGCCGAGAAGGACGCACCCGAGCAACCGCGTGGAGGTCTGAAACCGCATGGAAATAACTAACGGAGGTAGGGAAGCACGAACAAGGTAGAGGTAAATCCCATTCTGGAGTTGGCGGCGGTTTGGCCGACTTCGGCCACCCGCCGTTGTCACCGGAATTCGCCGAACCGGCAAATAGAAAACAGGCCACCGAGTGGTGGCCTGCCTTGATCGAGAGAATTGACTTCTGGCTTTAGCGTCGGCGCCTGATCAGAAGCAGGGACGCGGCGAACGCACCGAGAAGTCCACTGGTAGGCTCGGGAATGACCTGACCGAGGCTTTCGCCGGCGAGACCACGGCTGTAGAGCTCGCCGACCTCATCGCCAGTCAGGGCGCGCTGCCAGACGGACACGTCATCGATCTGACCCACCCACTCGCGGTTGTTGGCCTGTGGGTTTTCTCCGACCATCATGGGCGTGGTATCGGCGATGTTGATGGCCGTTCCGCCCGGGCCAGAGGCAGAGAGGACACCATCGACATACAGGTTGCGGCTGCCGTCGGCTTCCTTGGTACCCACAAAGAAGTGCCACACTCCGTTGTCGAGCCCGTTGGCGGCGCTGTTGATGTCACCGCCGCCCCCTTGCCAGGAGATGGTGGATGAGTCGCCGGTGCGGTGGAAACGCCAGTTGTTGCCCTCCCCCTTGGCCACACCCGCTTGCCAGCCAGTGCTGAAGGGTGCCGAGGCGTTGCCCCACCAAGCCACGGTGAAATTACCATTGGGATCGACGGGATTGACGTCGGGGTGGTGGGCAGTCTCGAAGTGAGAGCCGTCACTCGCAGTGCCAATGCCGATATAACCGCCCCCTCCAAAGAGACCAGCACCATAACTGCCGTCATGCGTGCCCACCGGACCCATGACGTTGTTGCCGGTGTCGGCATTTCCCGCATAGCTGGCGGCTGTGTCGTTCCCGTTGTTGTTGAAATCCCAGTAGGCGCTGAGGCCCGAGGCCGAAACGGCTGCGTTGGTGATTCCAGCGGTCGCCAGAAAACCGAGACTAAGTACACAAAGTGCCTTCTTCATGATGTGGGGTATGGTGGGTAATAGTTGCTGAGGGCTCGGGGAAGCGTTTTTCGTTCCCTCCGATCCGTGCAAGTGATCAAATCCTGAGATCTGGGTCAACGGTTTTTTTTCTTTTTTTATAAAAACGCACCGCCAGGGGGCCGGTTTCCTCGATCTCTTTCCCCGGCCCCGGCCGGGAGGGGGGGGGCTGATGGAAATTTGCTTCCATGGGCCGGCGCTGGGAATGGAGGCGTGGGTCGCGGGAGAGTGAAATCCGAGACACCCACGCAACCCGCCCACCGCCCCGCCTCCCTCGCACGTACACCGGATGAGTGGGTGTCTGAGATCTCCCCCAACCGGCTCACGGAAGGAATCCACCCTCTTGAGAGCATGATCGGATATGCAGTCGGGCACCCTTCTTTCCCTGCCGATCAGGATCAGCAGACCAGGGCCCTTGCGTGTATTCGGCTTGTCGTTGCGGCGGGTGCCCGATGGAATCCGGAGGCCAAGAAACTGGAGCGGATCCGGCGCAAATTGACCGCCGGGGCGCCTGAGGTGGTGTCCTCGATCGTCAGCATCCTCCGCGAAAACCACGTGCTGACCGACGAACAACTCCATGAGCTGACGCGCACGCCGACGATGCGGCGGATGCTGTCGGGCCATGGGCGCCCTCAAAAGCCGACGGACGATCTCTACGGGGCAGCCTATCGACCGGCGATTGCGGCCCCGACACCGGCTCCCGCACCCTTCGGCTACTGGAAGCGCCACTGGTCAAAACGATAGTGCCCAGCGAAAAATGCGAGTACTGTGCCCCCTGCTCAGGGCGGCGGGCCACGCCCTGACACAACGTGGGACAAGGCAGACGTGTGTGTTACCGGGGCTATTTTTGGCCACTCGTTGCGTCGTAACCCGTTGATATTGAAAGCTTTGGAGCGGGTAGAGTGAATCGAACCCTCGCCATAAGCTTGGGAAGCTCATGCACTACCATTATGCGATACCCGCGCGGCGTTGTTGGAGATCATAGTCGGCGGCGGGGTGCCGGCAATGGGGAAAATGGTTCTCCCGTCGACGTGGGGGAGAGCTCAGGGGACGGCATCTGGATCGGGCTGGGATGAGGACGATTCTGGAGGACTGGCGGCTCACGCCGGCGGGCGAGAACTTCCGCGAACCCGTGGGCTTGGCCGGCCAGGAATAGCAGCCCGGTGAGTCCGACGAGTGTTCCCGCATTCTAACCCCTCGCGGCCAGGGCACGCGCGGTTTCCAGGAACCGGCGGCTCGGCGGGACGAGGGCGGCGGTTCGAAAGGCCAGTCCCACAATGGCTGGTGGCGGGGCCGGGGTGAGCGGCACGAACCGCAGACGGGCACCGGCGGCGGTGGACACGGCGCTGCTGGCTGGGCCGGAATACATGATCATGGGCATGAGCCTGGAGCACGTCGTCAACGGCCTGACGGCCATCAAGGCGCCCTTCGAGGAGGTTCGCGGGTATTCGGGCCTGTCGTGGGCCGGCTCGCACGAGGCATTTGCGGCGGCGCTGCGGAAGTTCGGCGCCCGGCGCATCGGATTGCTGTCGCCGTTCGACAAAAATGGCAACGCACACGCCGTGCGGATGTTTACGGAATTGGGCTTTCAAGTCGTCGCCAGCGTTGGGTTTTCGTGCGCGAACGCGCTCCACATCGCCCACCTGCCCGACTGGGCCAAGGAAAAGGCCATCCTGGAACTGCTCGCCACTCCTGAGAACCGGCTGGACGCCGTGGTGCAATGCGGCACCAACATGAGCCTGCTCGATGTGACCGAGAGACTGGAGCCCCGCCTCGGAATTCCCCTCCTGGGCGCCAACGCCGTGCTGTTCTGGTATGCGCTCCGCGAAACCGGATTCACCGGACCCCTGGAAGGAGGAGGGCGCTTGATGCGCGAATTCTAAGCCACACCACCGCCCGACTCACCCGCACATCTCGATCAGCCTATGGGATGTCCGATTGGCTCGCGACCGAGACCGAGCGACGGCAGAATAGACACCAAGCCCCGTGACCCACTCCATCCATATCGCGGAAACCGCGCTCTACGTCGATGACCTCGATCGCGCGGAAAATTTCTTCAGCCGGCTGCTCGAGTGCGCCGTGCTGCGGCGGGATATTCGCCTGCGCGTGCTGCGCGTCACGGACGAGCAGGTGCTCCTGCTTTTCCTGCGAGGCGCCTCCATACACAGCCAACGCCGCTGCCAGGCGGAACCGTCCCGCCCCACGACGGCGCCGGCCCGCTGCACGTCTGCTTCGGCATCCCTGCGCCAGACATCGGCGCCTGGGAAAAGAAACTGGCAAACATGAACATTCCTGTCGAAAGCCGCATCCGATGGCCCGGCGGCGCCACGAGCCTCTACTTCCGCGACCCCGATGGTCATGCCGTCGAGCTGGCCACGCCCGGCTTGTGGCGCGAGGGACCCATCGAACAACCTGCCGAGCCGTCATGAGATCCCGTTTCACTCAACGAATCTTCAGGGTGATACCGTGATCCCGGCGGTCATCCACCAGCTGGATTGTGGGTTCGGCGAGTTCCCAGCCGTCGAGCCAGATCTGCATGGCCTTGGTGGGATCGCCGCCGTGGCGGGTGATGGTGA
>JBJXFS010000320.1:0-3802 GCA_046155625.1 Verrucomicrobiales bacterium
GACCAGGGTGCGATCGTCGTCGAGGCGGATTTCCTTTGGGACCCAGTGGGTGGAGACGATGTCTTCCGGGAAAACCGCTTGTGGATCGGTGTCGTCGGCGGGGATCCACTCACGGATGGCGGGCCATGGCGGGTCGATTGGCTCGAAAGTATCGAGGCCGAATGGGGGATCGGGCGGTGGGGGGATGTTGACCAGCCCCTCCCAGAGGCCGTGGAGACGGAGGAAGAATTCGATGGCTTCGGGACGGGTGAGGGTCTCCACTGGGCGGAGAGCGCCGTGGCAGTGCGGGCATTGGAGGGGATCGACGGCCCAGACGGTTTGGATGAGGTCGCGCCAGAGCGGGCGCATGGCGC
Source organism: Verrucomicrobiales bacterium (assembly GCA_046155625.1). Taxonomy (GTDB): domain Bacteria; phylum Verrucomicrobiota; class Verrucomicrobiia; order Verrucomicrobiales; family V1-33; genus CAJBME01. The sequence continues at coordinate 354 of JBJXFS010000320.1, forward strand.
GGGCGGTGGCTTTTTCGGGTGGCGGGATGCGCAGGAGATGGTCGCTGACGAGTTTCGCTTCGTGGAGGTCGTGGAGGAATTGGTGGCGGAAGAGTTCGGTGAGTTGAGCCAGGCAGTGATCGGGCAGACAGTGGAAGCGGCCCTGGTCGTCGAAGCGCCCATGGGCGGCGAGGACGTGGAGGTGTGGGTGGAAGACGAGGTAGTCGCCGAAAGTGTGCACGGCGGCGGCGGCGGCGAGGCGACCGTCCGGGAGATCAAGGACGGTGCGAAAGGCGTCGCGCAGGCAGGTGGTGGCGGTGTGGAAGAGGTGAGTGAGCAGGTGGCGGCGCTTTCGGAAGATCGGGCGAAGGAGTTTCGGGATGGTGAAGACGAATTGACGGTGGGGAACGGGCAGGCAGACGTGGTAGCCGATCCAACGGGCGGACTGGAGGGTCCGGCGCTGGTGGCAGGCGGGGCAGAGGTAGCGGGTGTATGGCGACAATTAGACTTGGGCGCTGACGACAATTAAAATTGACCCCCTTGAGGGGCGATTTTCTGGGGTGAAGCGGAGAACTGTTTGGCGCTGGTCGGAGTAGCGTGAGCTGCTCTGGGTTGTGGTCAGAAGAACACAACTCAACAAGCTCGTTTACGAGCGCAACGAAGGGACCAGCATTGCAATGAGTGCCATGAAGGCGGGGATGACCCGCCATACCGCGCGAAAGTACCTCAGACGGAATGACGTGATGGAGCAGGTTCGAAGCGTTTTCCTTTCAGTTGTAGAGTCCAAGGCATAGACCGTTTGGTCAATGTCTTCACCGAGCGAATCGGATGCGTAAAGCTTGCGCGCTCGCCGAATGAGATGTTGGGCCAGATCGGCGTAAATGCGCCAGTCACGCACCGCATTGGCTTCCGCTAATGTTGTACGAGCCACTCCGCCCGGCAGACCCAACTGAGGCCAGCGACTGGGGACAGCATTCAAGCATGCTTCAATGTCGCGGAGGCTTTCCCGCTGGGTGGGCTGTGCAAAAACCAAGCAGATGAACTGGGACCGGCAGGTGAATTGCTTCACTTTGTAATCGCCGCGATGACGACGGACACAGCGCTGGAATTGTTGGCGGTGGACCACCGCCAAAACCTGGGAGAGAACAAAAGAGCTGTCGTATGGCATCCATGGAAATCGTTGTTATTACATCGAAATCCACTCAAAACCTCGAAGCCCGTCACACTAAAAATATCCCACGCCGCTATACAGCAACGCGTTACAAAATCTTCAGTCCTCCGTAACCGGACACTAGTGGTCCCTGCTACCCGCAAACCGAAGAAACAATTCGAAAAGTCATTCTCCCTCTGTCATACCGCTTTTGAGCGTCTGAAGTGGAAGCCCGCCAAGCAAAGCGCCATCCCTCCGGACAAACACCAGAGGGTCGATGTATGGTCAGGGACGTTTGGGGTCGCATCTACGGTCGCATAATCTCGAGCGGAGGCTTCCCCTTCGTTGTTTAACTCCAATCGAAGATCGTTAATTGGAACTCCCAGTCCGTCCGCCTCGACCTGAAGGGTGAACGACTGCGAAAAATCCAGGACGGACAGACTCGCGAATGTCTCGCCGTCTATCGTGCTGAGTTGCCAAGGCAAGATTTCGAGCCCACCGGTGGCCGTAAAAATTCCGTTTGAGATGCTTGCCGTGCCGGTAAACGGGTTCGTTACCCAAGAGCCGAGCGTTTCGAAACTGGCCTCCGCGAAACCTCCAAGACCGGCTGACAGCACGAGACCATCCGTGTCATTCCACAAAATGCTGCCACCTCCGTCCACTGTGAATCCTTCGTTCCAGAGGTCTTGCTGTGCCACCAAAACCCCGGTGACGCTATCAATAATGGATAGAGAAATTGGATCATCATATTTCCCAGCCGAGTTCAGGTTCGCTTCCGACCCCTCCCCCAATCCCGATCTCAGCGAGAGTGTCTCATTTGTCACCGTGATCGATTTGGGGAACGCTCGTCCGGCAAAAACGTCTGCTTTCTTAACGAGACCGGTCAGACGTAACTGGGCAGCGCCAAACGATTCGGCGTAGGCAGTTTCTCCCAACCCTTTGTTGTCTTTGGGGAGGGGAATGGGGGCAACTACGGCGCTCCCGGAGAACGCGATGCAAGACTTGACTATGTGATTGACCGGCGGGAAAGCAACAACGGTTACTCTCGCCGTGCTGGCTGGATGCTTGGAATTCACCATGTCACCCACGGCATCCACGATGCCTTTCGCCGCTTGGTCGAAGAACGTGGGGGGATCGTAACTCGCGTGAGGAGTAAAGGTGACCATGCCCTTGACCTTATTGACTTCGACCGCCGTCGCGAGCGGAGGGATCGGAATAGGTAGTCCTCCGCCCTTATTATCAAGATGCGTCACGACATCCTTCGGCACGTGAGCATCCATCGCAAAGATGTGGTATGCCGTGGTGTAAGAGCCTGTTTGCGGCCCTCGCACGTCAGTAACGTTGCCCAATGCGTCCGTGGTTGAAATGTCCCATTCCACCTTCTTTTCGACGCTATAGGATGCTGCTTGGGCCGTCGGAATGAGCACAGAGCCCATAGCTAGGACGAAACCAGTTAAAAGTAAGCGTTGTCTCGCCCGTGTATCAATGACAGTACGAACAGACTGATTATTAGTTCCATTCCCGGACAGACAGGCGCGATCGGCGGCGGCGAAGTGTTCGTAGAACGGGACGATACTGCAGACGCGAGCCGGGGGCGACTGGTTCGACTCGCGACAAACTAGGGAGGCGGGGCGAGCGGACGAAGGGCTGGTTTTCATTGGGTAGATTGTGTTGGTTCAGGCGGTGGTGTTGGCGGAACTGCCAGGATTTTGCGTTTGGACTCGCCGGATCGTAAACGGCCCGAGCGCAGATCGGTGACGGGGAATGAGGAGGGGTTGGTCTGGCTCATTTCTCCGCGTCGCATCGAAAGTAGTGAGAGTTGAGATGGACAGCGGGACAGGTAACATAAAAGTCGTTCCCTTCGGCATTTTCGTCACTTGAATCTCAAAGGGGCCAGTCCCCTGTCTCGACATGTGCGGAAGGCCGGCGAATGCCAGACAGGCGCGCGGAGCCTTCGGATAGCGGCATGATCCTGCACGCGCGATCCGGGGGCGGCTGGTATGACAAGCGACAAATTTGGGAGACGGAGACCGCGCTGTCATATGGTAGTTTTCTACCGATTAGGCCCGCCCTAGTCAATAGGGAACAATCCCAGACCCGCGCTAGTCGAATGGACGATGGTAACAAACCCGACTTTTGCTACTCGAAACTATTTTCGGCTGATTTTGGAGGTTGAGGCTCTGGAAGGCCACTAAGATGCAGGCGCAAAATCGATTTCAGCGACGACGGTAATGGAGGCGGCCAGGTAGGCGACCGGTGCTGGGCAGCAGGGAAGGCGTCCGTAGCGCGGTGAGGGTCGGCGGTGGCTGAGTCGTTGGTG
>JBJXFS010000325.1:0-30424 GCA_046155625.1 Verrucomicrobiales bacterium
ATGGACAGAATCTCCGCCTTCACACTTTTGCCATCCTTCAGCGTGACCCGGGTGATCGGCTGACCGCTTTGACCTCCCAGCAGCAGGCGGCCCCGCGGATCATTCGTCATGCAGATCCATGATCCATTCTTGGCGGCATCGGCTTGCAGCACATGGTCGACCTTGAAACCCGGCAGAGTTGCCAGGACTTCACCCGGGGACTCGGTCAATGCCTCGGTATTGATGGGCGCGGATCCATCCGCCGGAGCATAGGTCGCCTTGAGGATGATCAGCTTTTTTCCGGCGGGGGCTGAAATCTGAATTCTGTCGCCCTCAGGAGCTTCACTCGTCAGCTTTTCATCGCCGACCTGGTATTCGACGGTGAGCTTTTTCGGGATGCCGGGGGCCGTGTCGCCAAACACCTCGTTGAGCGCGGAGATGGAAAGACTTTCGTCTTTCACGGCGGCATTGACCTTGTCCGTCACGTCGCCAGGGCCCTTTTCGGCAAACGCTAATCCTGTGATGACGACGCAGGCGGCGACAACGGTCAGCAATGATCGATTCAATGGAAGCGGCAGCATGGGATGTTGAAGTGGGGGATGAGCGGGGATGGTCGGAACAAAACGGGATGGCGGCTGCGGACAGCCGGACCCCGTTTTTTCAGGGAGGCCTGGGTCCAGGTGGTTTCGATGAGGCGGGCCTCCTTCACAAGCACGATCTGCAACAGCCGTCTCGACAACCAGCCCCTTTCTGGGGAGGTTCGGGCCGTAGATCCAACCCCTGCGTTTTCCCGCATCCGGACGCAAGTGGTGGAGTGCCTGAGCCGGGAGATGTGTCCGGGCGCTTGGGCCAGTGCGGGTTGATTCTCGGGTCGTCTGACGGGGAAGCCGGGCGTCATCGCGGCCCGGAAACTGGAGCGCTGCGGCGTCGGCGGAGGAGCGGCCTTCATGCCCTGCGCGCAAGCCGTCGTCGCCATCACCGCCACCGCTCCACTCGTGATCGTCCCTCTCGCCCGCTGCATCGAACGCGAAAAAACTTCCCCGCGCTCCCTGCTGGGCACCTCCATCGCCGTCGCCGGCGTCGTCATGGCCGCCGTTTTAAGGTAGGCGGCGCACGACACCGAATTCTTATGTCCGAGTGGAGGTGACACTGCCCGATTGACGGAGTTCCGTGGTGATGGACGCCGGAACGCGCACGTCGAGATCACCGGGGTTCCAGATCCCCGCGGCGCTGGCCCCCTCCAGGCGCTGCGGCCCCTCAGTCCCAGACCACCAGCCGCAGGAAGCGCGTCGGGGCATCCCGCAGGACGGTGGCGGTGCTCCGGCCATCCGCGCCAGGCGCGGACTGGCTCACGCCGCGGGTCGTCCACGTCAGCAGGTCGGTGCTGGTTTCGACCCTGTAGGCGATCCCCGGACTCATCGCGTGGAAGCTCAGGCTTAGGGTGCTTCCATCGACCGCTGGCTCAGGGAGGCTGCCGTGCAGGTTGAGGCGCGGATCCAGGTCCAGTGCATAGGCCATGATGAGGCTCACGCTGTCGCCGTCGGGGACTTGATGGAGGTCGGTGTCATACCACAACCCGTGCGCCAGCAGCCTGGAGGCGGCGGGATAGACCGCCTCGGTCAGGCCTGTGCATCCGCGGAACGCACCGTACCCCGCGCACTCACCACCTGCACAAACTTGACCTCCGATGCTTGGTGACGCTGGAGGGGATGGTCACGCTGGTCAGCCCGCTACAGCCGGAGAATGCATGGCCGGCGATGCTGGTGACCGGCTTGCCGGCAATTCCGGCGGGTATTACGACAGGGCCTACGGCATCCTCCGGGTAATCCGAGATCTCAACCGCGGCGCCTGCGACCACCTGATACGTGAACAACCCAAACTGATCGGCCCGCAGCGGGAGGGCGAGGCAAAGGAGGACAAGGCTGAGACGGAAGAGGCGGAGTGTGGCGAAAGGGTTTGTCTTCATGGTGATAGTGCGCTGGAGAGTTCGTTCAGCCTCTCTGCTGAGGCCGGCGGCCCGAAGGGCAGGCGAACATGCTGTTCTTCCTTTTCATTGACGCGAAACGCGCAAGCGCACGAGCCGTTGCGCCGTTGCGCTCACGGGCAGCACGTCGCGAATGGTCACGGATAGCGTCCCATCGTCGTTCAAGAGTGCAGCGCCTGCCGGTTCAGTGACGGGTGACCCGGTCTCGAGATCGGTCGAGGCATCGACCGCGTAGTCCAGCGCGTGGCCGAGAGCTAGGCGACGAAACGTGAGTGCCAGGTAGCGCTGGTCATCGACCGTCACCAGGGAGCCGGTCGGCTCCCCATCGGCGATGGCGGCCTTCGGGTCGTAACCGAAGGCGTATTCGAGGAGATTCACCAAATGATCCCCGTCCGGGTTTGCCTCGTCCCCGCTGATGGCGGGATCGGCTTGTTCGGCGGTCGTGAAGTGACGGGCTTTCCAGGCCGGGTAGGAAAGAGTGGCGGGAAAAAGGTCGTGCAAGGGCCAGGATGTGATGTTGGAAAGTGCGGACTTCAATGTGGGTTGGAGTGAGTCGAACAGGCCGTCACCGGAGGTATTGCAGATGACGACGAAGGTGACACCGTCCCTGCGCCTGACCACGTTGGCGGTGGCGGCAAGTGTCGATCCACTATGGGAAATCTCACCATTGGATTCATCGATGTGCCAACTCATTCCGTATGGGTCACCGTCGGATCGCGAGGTCGGAGTGGGGGTCAACATCGTTTCCAGTGCATTGGCGAAAAGCAGGTCGGACGGATTCGGATTGCTGTCGATGGTGGTGATGAAGCGGGCATAGTCCATGGCAGACGTGGCCCATCCTCCCGCTCCCGCCCAGGCGCTCGGAGGATAACACCCATCTTCGACAGTTTTGAAAACTTGAAGTTGAGGCACAGCCATCCCATAACGGCGGCATAGCGTGGCGGATCCCTTGATTTTACAAGGGACTGACGGGCTTGGATTGGAAATGGCGATTGGGGCATTTCGATAGGCGGGATTTTTTCACGGTGAAAAACTCGGCCATGCTGTCCCATGAGATCATGGGGCTGCCCTTGCAAATCCCGGCAACCACACCTGTTGGAGAGCTCCCAGCACTTTAAAGGAGCCACCTGCTGTCCCATAGCTTTTCAAAAGAAGAAGCAGGTCGATGCGTTCCCAGAGCGCGGCCCGAACAACGGCGAACAAACGCGTAAAGCTGTGTCCCCAGTTGCTGAGGTGCGCCTGGAAGCGCAGGAGTACGTAGACCAGCAGCGCGCTGTAAACCTGCCAGCGGACGGCATTGGCGCTGTGTCCGAGAAATGTGCCGAGTTTGAGGGTCTGCTTGACCTGCTTGAAGAAGACTTCGATGTCCCATCGGCGTCGGTATAGGTCGCACACGCTGGTCGGACTCCAGTGGGGATTATTGGTGATGAATACCATCAAGCGCTCTTCTCCGTCGACTTCCACCCAGGCTTCGACGCGCCGAATCACCCTGCCCCCCTCAATTTGGACCATCTGGTCGCGGACGATTTTGCCCTTGTTTTTGACCAGGGTGCGCCGTACTCGGAAGCGCCTGTTGTCCTTGGCCCGGGTGACCCACCAGACGCCCCGCGCGTCCAGATCAGTCAAGTGATCAAAATCGACGTACGCCTTGTCGAAAACCACAATCTCCCCGGCCTCAATGCCGGCGCATACTTCGCGAGCCCGCTTGTTGTCATGTTCTCCGGCGGTGTCCACGATGGCAAAGGAGGGCAGAAAGCTGTGCAGATCCAAGCGCAGGTGCCTTTTCGCGGCCGCTTTGCGCCGCCGATGCTTGGCCCAGTCGATGCAGTTGAATACCAGTTCCATCACCGTGGAATCGACCGCATGGATACGGACGCGAAACCGCCGCAGCAATCCACGGCCGCGCCTCCCGGCCGCAAACGATGGGTCCAAGCCCTGCAAATGCTCGAGGGTTCTCCAGAAAAGCGTCTCCATGAACTCCGCGGGCCGCACTTTGTTGGCATGCGAGAGACCGTTGCGCGAAGGCGGAACAGCGCCCACTCTCGCCAAGGCAGTCGATTTTAACCGTAGCCAGTCGCAGAGATCATTCAGCCCCATGGCGCCCGTCAACTGCGCGAAAATCATCGCGCACAGGTGGCTGAATATGGTAAAGTCCCGCGCCTTGGACTCCGCCCCGGTCTGTCGCGCTACCGCCCCGATCAACGATCGCGGAATGTGCTTGAGCAGCTGCTTGAGAACGACAATGTTGGATCGGGCTGGTGGTTTGGTTTTTGTTTTCACACCCTACCGTGTGGCAGGGCTCAGGACCGCCGCCAGCCCATTTTTTCCTCATGTTCTATGGGACGGCTGTGATTCTTCTTCTGCTCTACGGATATTTTCGTAGCGTTTCGCTGGCCCTGCAGGTGATGCTCAACATTCCTTTGGCCCTGATGGGCGGTCTCACTCTCACTTGGCTGCTCATTGATAATATCAGCATCGCCACTCTTGTTGGGTTCATCGCAGTTGGAGGAGTTGCGGCCAGAAATGGCATCATGATGATTTCCCCTTACTTGCATCTCATGCGGCACGAGGGGGAACAGTTCACGGAGACCATGATCATTCGAGGCACCCAAGAACGTTTGGTGCCGGTCCTGATGACCGCACTGGCGGCCGGAACCGCACTCATCCCTTTGCTTCTCGCGGCACACGAACCGGGTAAGGAAATACTCCACCCAGTGGCCGTCGTCATCGTCGGAGGGCTGATTTCCTCCACATTGCTAGATCTGATTGTCACTCCTGCCGTCTTTTGGCTCATTAGGCGACGCCCGGCAGAAAAAGCGCTCGCCCTAAACGCTCCAGCTGCTCAATGAATCAATTTTCAGGCCGCAAATCCCACGCCCCGCGGTGCATGCTGCTCAAACGTGGGAAATGCGGCCTTCACCCAAAACCGAACCCAAATACAACACCACCCATGAAATCAAAACTAATAGCCCTCATCCTCAGTCTTGGACTGGCAACCTCAGTAGCCTTTGGCCATGGCGATATTGCGCTCGGTCCCAACGGGGGACGGATTCTAGAATTCAGCAAGAACGCGACAATGTACGGAGAAGTGATTCACAAGGACGGCAAATTCCATATCGCTTTACTCGACAAAGACAAGAAAGCCGTTGACGTAGCAGATCAGATTCTCACGGCAACCGGGGGCACCCGCGAAAAACCCGAAAAGTTGACTGTTGAGAAGACCGCCGCTGGGTTTGTCGTGGCTGCCGTCAAACCAGGACAGTGGCTGATCCTTCAGTTTAAAGCGGACGAAAAGGCGAAGGCCATTACTGCTCGACTGGAATACGACACTTCGAACTGCGATGCGTGTGACTCGCCAGAGTGGCTTTGCAAGTGCAGCCAGAAGAAAGAGCAGGAAGCGAATGCAAAGAAGAAGGCCAAGTAAACCTTGAGCTGCGATACATCCGCAGCTTGTGCCGCTCCCCGCGCCGGTCTGATGGTCTCAGCGGCGCGGGGATTCCGGCACCGACTCCAAAATGTTGAGGCGTGTGTTTACCTCCGTTCGGTCTAGGATAATTTCCCAACCCGCTTGACCGCACTGCTATACAACAGAATTTCGCCATGAAGCGCCGCCGAAATCTGAGAAGTTTTCATTCCGCCAAAGTTTCGGAAGCCCCGAAAACAACGGCGTCGCCGGGTTGGCTCCATCGCACTATCACAGCGACTTGGGCGGCGGTTCCACTTCTCAGCGGTAAGCGTCTGACCTGGGCATCTAGCCGGCGGACATTTCCGGGGCGAGCTTTCCGGCATGAAGAAGGGTTTTGATGACCGGGAAGCGGGCGGCCTTGAGGCGTCTTTGGACGGCGCGGTCGGAATGAGCGGCGGCTTCGCCCTCGATGAGTTGGGTGAAGTAATCGAGGTGGGAGAGGGAGTCCTTGGCGGCCTTGGCGGCGGCGGGGCGGCAATGTTCCTTGCAGAAGGGGAGGCGGAGGGAGTCGAGTTGGGCGTCGAGGATGGTGTGATTGGTTTTCATGGGATGAGAATGAGGTCGGTGGGTTGGTACGGGGAGATGTCGACCGGCTCGAGGTCGAGATCGAGGAGGTCGGCGCGGTGGGTGAGGTGAAGGGGGCCGGGAGGGGGCGCGTGGCGGGAACGCTGCTGGAGGATGTTATCGATGTACTCGCTGGCGAAGGCCTGGGAGTCGATGGCGTCCTCGATGGCGCGGGCGACCTTTTCCGCTCCGTAGATGTCGGCGAGGGCGACGATCTTGTTGATGTGGATGCGGGGCTGGAGGCTGCGGGCGCTGAGTTGCTGGTGGTAGAACTCGGCCAGCGGGCTCAAGGCATAGAAGCGCAAGAGCCAGGTGGCATCGCGGGCGTGACGGCGCTGGTCGCGCAACTCCTTGAGATGGTCGGGATCCTCGAAGTCGCGGCGGCGCTGGTAGCTGCGGGGATGAGTGGCCACGAGGTTATGCTCATGGTAGAGACAGATCCGGTCGGCGTAGGCTTTGAGAAGGAGACGCTGGGAGGCGTAGCGGGAGGGCACGGAGTAGCGGTTGGTGTCCAGAACCACGCGGCAGCGGCTGGTGACGCGGACCACGCGGGTGACGGCGAGATCGGCCGGTTCGCAGGCGAGCGGCCGCAGGGCCTGCTTCTCGGTGCCAACGAACACCTCCTGCGGACGCTGGTGAGTTTCCCCGTGCAGCTGCACATTGGCCACGGTGTCCAGCCACTGGCGCGCGGCGACGTTGAGCGCGCTGAGACTGGAGGGCAGTTCCAAGCCGCGCAGGAAGTTCTTCTTCGTATAGGCCACGAAGTTCTCAACACGGCCCTTCTCGTTCGCCTTCGGACAAGGCGGTCAGTGTGTCCTCGGACGGCTTGTCGTAAATCCCGTCGAGCACAAGCACCCAGGCGCACGCCTGGATCTGCCGGTCGAATTCCTCGCGAAACCACGCCGGCCGGCTGCGGCGATACGCTTCCACGTCGAATGGGAGCACGGCCGCCAGTTCGGTTTCCGGCCACGATTCGCTGTGGTCATCGGGAGTGCCCGCTCCAGGAGGCGGCTGAATGGAATTCAGCACGCGCCCGGCCAATGCATCCGCACCCTCGCTCGCATAAGCCGGTGACCAGCCGGAGCAGTGGGTGCCGCCGCTCGTAGAACGAAGCCACCGGCATCTGCGGGCTGCCCGCGGCTTCCGGTGCCGATAGAATGTCCGTGAGATTTTGAGCAAGGACTCCCAGCACAGCGGGCAATGCCGCGGCCAGCCGCTCCCGTTCCGCCACGACCCGCTCGCACTCAGCCTGGTCTTCCTGGCGGGCCGCTTCATCCGACGGCACGGGCCGGGCCTCGGTCACCAGTCGCTGGCTGCCGGCAAATCCCACACGCAACACCAAGCGCGGCCTGGGAGGGAGTTGAGGTCTCGTCGTTGCGGGTTCGGACGACATTGTGCGCGGCGGGTAGGGCTGAGTGCTTCTGAAGAGGTCGCTCAATCACTTTTCTTTTGCCGCGCCCCCTGACTTTCGACTCTCGGCCCGTAATGACTGCACTTCGGCTTGCAGTCTTTTGACCGCCGCCTGGAGCGCCTTAAGCTCGGCGAGTACTTGGGCTAATGTCGCCTCTCCAGGCTTTGCTGGCTCGGTGGGGGCCACGGGAGAAGTGGCGGCCGAGGAAGCGGGAGGCTGAGAGGCGGGAGGTGGTTCAAGGGGAGTTTGATCTCCCAATTTTGGTTCGACCAGCTGGAAGCGATACGCGCCTACGTTGGACTGTTCCCTCAGGGGTTTGATCTGCACGAAGTACCGGCCCTTGGGTATCTTCCCTGTCTTTTGAGTGGCTTCCACGCTCATGCCATAGATGCCGAGAGAGTACGACCTCCCCTTGTTCTGCACGGCCGTGAGAGGCGTCGATTTAGAGCCCACGGGAATGAGGAACACGACGACATCCCCCGTGGGAGAGTCAACGAGAATGCGGAAGTCGTTGAACGGTTCAGTCAGTTCGAGGCTCCAGTTGTGCACCGCGTCTTTTCCCTGGAAATCCCCTTCGTGAAAATCGTTGCTTTCGATTCGGTATTGGGCGGCAGCTACTTGCGCCAATAAGAGAAACAGGGCGGCGAGCAAACCCCGGAGTGGGGCGATGAATGGTTGGGATGGGTAGTGCATGGCAGAGTCTTTATGGCAATGGTTTGAGGTATGTGGCGGCTTCGGAGTTTTTCAGCCAAGCGTCCTCGCTTGCTCCTCTCAAGAGCATGATTCGATCACGGGTGATTTCGAGAATCTTGAGTTTGGCGCCCCGGTTATAGTAAATATCCAGCACCAGAGCGGAACCGTCCTTTTTGGTAAGCACGCTACCTCTGATCGGCTCGATCACTTCGACAGCCTGACCGACTTTCAACCACAGGAGGATCGGTCGCGGGGCTGGATCTGAAGGTGGTGGAGGCGACCGTGGCGCGGGTTCCGGCGGCTTGGGGTCGGTGGCACGGAGAGTGACGTCGGATCCAGCCGAAAGATTCCCGGATTGAGTAACCAGGTCGGCAGGAGCCGCGAGACTTTCATCAATAGGACGCGGCAGTGGTTCAAGAATCGTAAGGCCAATTTCATTTTGATCAGGTTTGACCGAAGTATTTTGGTCCTCCACGATGACCGGAAGTGGTTTGTTGACAGGAGGTTCGGCGCGTGGAGGCAGTATTGCTGAGTCGAGTGGCTGAACTGGGTCGCCGTTCGGCAGAGGCACAAACTTCCAGGCCGCGAGTCCGGCGGCCACGAGCAGTGCCAACCCGGTGGCCGATGGGAGGAACCGGCGTTTCTGCTGCCTACTGTGCATTGCAGCCACAGGCGGTCCGAAATCCGATCCGATGCTGCACAACGCCCGGTGGATTTCATCGAGAAGGCGGTCCGGAGCGTTGCCGTGCCACTTCAGCCGATGAAGTCGTGCCAGGAAATATGGCATGTCTCCGTCCAGCGGGGAATCATCGAGCAGCACGGGCACGATCGGCTTGCGGGCTTCTTCTGCCAAAGTCAGCTCAGTGGCGACATGCCGCGACGCGTAGCTCGAGCGCGAGCCGAAAAAGAGGACTGCATCACAATTTCGGAGTGCCTCCACGATCTTCGCACGCCATGTTTCAGAGCCAACGATCCCAGTGCGGTCTATCCAGAAGCAGTGCCCCTTCTGTGTCAGCGGCGAAACGATGGCATTGACAGAATCCGTGTCCGCCCGTGAGTAACACACAAAAATCGTTTTAAGCTGACCGGTTTCCGATGCGGCAGGTTTCACGAAAATCTCGATGGGTGAAGGTGGCCGACGCAAACGGACGGAGAACTGGGCATTCCGTAGGCGCAACAAGACCTGGAGCAAGCACAATGCTGGGCTTTGGGCCTATGGGAGGCTGAAATCACGTTGGAGTAGATGCTAACAAACGCCCGCGCCAGGTCAAGGGGCGCGACCGATGGCCGATGGGCAACCCTGACGGGCACTCCCTGGCTCCGCTTCCGGCGAGCAGGGCTGGGGGGAGGCTCAGTGGGCGAGGACCGGATCGAGATTCGGTTTGTGGCGCAGGACTTTCACCGGTTTGGAGATGGGCCCTGGGGATGGACACTGGGCGGGCCGTCGTCGAGCGGCCGCAAGGCAAAGCGCCGGACGTTGCACACGGCGTTTGCTGCCACGGTGATCGCAGCCTGCGCGGCGCTGCCGGTCCCCCTTCGCGAAGCCCTGGTGCTCGGACGCTCCAACCGCGCGGCGATCGAAGCCGCCGGCAGCAGCACGCACGGCCTCAGCGCGTCCCAGGTCCGCTCGCTCCATCGCGACCTGCCGGCCTGGCCGTCATTCCTGCTGGAGTGGGAGGTCTCGGCGCGACGGCGGTGAGGGAATGGCGTGCCGAGGTGGATTGAGGGGTGGTTGGGGAAGGGGCAGGCTTTTCAGTCAGGGGGTGATACGTCGGGCGATTGGATTCTTCGCCCATCGCTTTGCCTGGGCCGACGATTCCGCCTTTTCGGGCGGGACCCCAACCCAGGGTCTCTCGCTTACCCTCGGGGTTTAAGAACTCGCACCTCAATCGGCAGCCGGCGCGGCGGGTGGGAGGGGCTGAAAACGGGGCTGGGTTGTATTCGATTTGTATCCGGTTTGGGGTGCTAGAGGCTGCGAAAACCCGCGTCGCACCGCCTGTATCCGCTCATCGGTCATTTAGGTATAAAGCATTCGAAATCAGGGAGATGGCGTGTAAAAAACCTGGAGCCAGCTGTCGGATTTGAACCGACGACCGACGGTTTACAAAACCGTTGCTCTACCCCTGAGCTAAGCTGGCGCGATGAGGGGCATGTGTAGCGCGGGGAGGGGGAGGGGGCAAGGGGGAAGAGGGCGGAGGTTGGAGGTTGGAGGTCGGAAGTCGGAAGTCGGAGGGCGGAGGACGGTAATCAGTATTCGGTATTCAGCTCGAAACGGGTGGGCGGGGGGCGATGGACGGGGCGAGTAACTCTAAGAACCGGGATGGGAACCACGAAAAACACGCAACACACGAAAATCCCAGGAGTTGCACTACAATTACCGTCAAGCTTCTGAATAAGGAAGTCCTTTGTCCTAACCTAGTGATTTTTCGTGTGGTTCGTGTTTCCAAAGTCCTTTTGGGGGTTTTTCGTTTGGTTTGGGTATTACGTGGTTTCCAGTCGAGTGATTGCCAAGGCCTGAGGATTCGATTTTGGAGTTTGGATGAGTGACGATCGACAGCTGACTGCCGACTGCGGCATCGGGTGATTCCGGTCTTGCCAGGGTGGGGATTTGAGATTGAGGTGGCGGATGGCGAGTGGTTTCCGTTTCTCGTTTCAGTTCCACAACCCCACGAATCAATGAAAACATCTGGATCATCCGTTGCGCGGCGTTCTCGCCGGTCGTTTCTGAAGTCTTCGGCGGCGCTGGCGGCGCCGATGGTTCTACCGGGATCGGTACTGGGGTTGAACGGGGAGACGTCGCCCTCGAACAAGATTGTGATGGCGGGGGCGGGCTGGGGGATGCAGGGGCCTGGGAATATCGGCAATTTGATGAACGAGGAGGACTGCCAGGTGGTGGCGTTTTGCGATGTGGACAAGCGGCACTTGAAGCAGGCGGTCGACACGATCAATCAGCGGTACGACAACAAGGATGCGAAGGGGTATCACGATTACCGCGAGATGCTGGCTCGCCCGGATATTGATGCTGTGATGCTGGCGCTGCCTGACAACTGGCACGGGCTGGTTTCGGTGGAGGCGGCGAACCAGAAGAAGGACATTTTTGGGGAGAAGCCGCTGGCGCGGACGATCCGCGAGCAGCAGGCGATCGTGCAGGCGGTGCAGAAGAACGAGCGGATTTGGCAGACGGGCTCGTGGCAGCGGTCGGTGGACGACTTCAGGTTGGCGGCGCAGATCGTGCGCAGTGGGATGATCGGGACGATCAAGGAGGTGCAGGTCGGCCTGCCGGCGGGGCACGCTGATTTCGCGGGCACGCGGAACAAGAATCAGGTGACGCCGCCGCCGGCGGAGTTGGATTACGACATGTGGATTGGTCCGTCGCAGATGGAAGATTACATTGAGGGGCGGGTGCACAAGAACTGGCGCTGGAATTACAACGTCGGCGGAGGCCAGCTGCTTGACTGGATCGGGCACCATTGTGATATCGCCCACTGGGGCATGGACATGGACGGAGGCGGGCCGAGCGAGGTGAAACCGATCCAGGTCGATTTCCCCGAGCCCACGGCGATGTGGAATACGGCGACGAAGTACCGCACCGAGCTCCAGTATCCCGGCGGCGTGACAATGACGATTGCCGGCGGGCACAACGACATCCGCGGAGGCGCCAAATGGATCGGCACAGACGGCTGGGTGTGGGTGGATCGCGGAGGCTTCGATTCGTCGAATCCCGAGTGGAACGACCCGAAGAATCGCCGGGCCATCGATTACAAAGTGAAGCTGTACGAGACGCCCGGTCACTTCCGCAATTTCCTCGACAGCATCAAGTCGCGGAAGCCTACGGTCACGCCGGTTGAGACCGCGCACCGCAGTGCCATTCCGGGGCACCTTTCGCTGCTCGCCCTGCAGCTCAATCGCCCGCTCAAATGGGATGTGGCCAAGGAGGAGATCCTGGGTGACGAAGAGGCCACCAAACGCATGGGCCGCGAATTCCGCGCCCCATGGAAACTGGCCTGATTCCGAGCGACCTCGTGTTTTTCGACGGCGACTGCCTGTTTTGTCAGGCGCGCGTCCGCTGGTTGCGGGCACATGACCGCGACCGGCAATTGGCATTTGCGCCGCTGCAAGGCGAGCTGGCCGGTCAGTTGCTCAAAGGAACGGGATGGCTCGTGCCGCCTGGGGACAATGGCTCGGGGCTGAGCACCATGGTTTTTGTGGCAGGGGTCGGCATGCCGCGACCGGCCGTCTTCACGAAATCCCGGGCCGTGGCGGCGGTGGCGGCGCGCCTGCCGTTCCCGTGGCGGCTTGGCGGTCTGCTGGCGCTGGTCCCGCGCCCGCTGGCGGATGCGGCCTACGACTGGGTGGCGCGGCGGCGGGATCGATGGCGAGGGAAGAGGTAAGGGGTAAGCCAAAAGGGGATATTGGAACCACGAAAGTCACGAAACACACGAAAATTCATTGAGTTAGGACAAGCGACCTCCTCATCCATCAGGTGGACGGTGATAATTCGGCAACGCCTTGTTTTTTCGTGTGTTTCGTGCTTTTCGTGGTTCCCATCCGGGTTTTTAGGGGTAAGGGGTAAGGGGTAAGGGGTAAGGGGTAAGGAGGAAGGAGTAAGGAAGAGCGAACCACGTATGGCCAACGCCGATATCGGGTGCCAATGGCCGGTGAATTCCCGCTGTCGGGGCCGTGGAAAATTGGCGCGTGGACAGGGGATTTGCCGAGGAGAAATTGATTGCGGGTGGCACCGGGGAGGTGGCAGAATGCTGTTTGACTTGATTTTGGCCTCGGTGGGGTCCTCCGACATCTGCATGAATACACACATTCCTGATCGTTCGCTTTGGGGAGTCATGGCCGCGGGGGTACTGGGATGCGGGGTGCCGTGGGTGGGGGCGGCGGAGGCATCGGTGAGCTACTACCGCGACATTCGACCGATTTTCGAAGCGCACTGTCACGGCTGTCATCAACCGGCGAAGGCGAAGGGCGATTATGTGATGACGGATTTCGCGAAGCTGCTTGCGGGGGCCGGGGACGAGGCGGCCGTGGTGGCGGGGAAGCCGGACGAAAGCCATCTGCTGGAGCTCATTATTCCCGGGGCCAACGGGGAGGCGGAAATGCCGCAGAAGCGACCCGCGTTGCATCCCGTGCAGATCGACTTGGTGCGCCGGTGGATTGCCGAAGGGGCGACGGACGACACGCCGGCCGACGCGCATCGGCGGTTCACGGCGGAGAATCCTCCGGTTTACGGAGCGCCGCCGTCGGTGCCCTCGCTCGATTGGTCGCCGGACGGCCAGTGGATCGCGGTGGCGGGCCACAGTGAGGTGCTGCTGCATCGCGCGGATGGATCCGGGGTGGCGGCGCGATTGATCGGGTTGTCCGAACGGATCGAATCGGTGGCCTTTTCGCCGGACGGCGCGTGGCTGGCGGCGGCGGGCGGGACGCCAGGTCGGCGCGGGGAGATTCAAGTGTGGAAACTGGCCGACCACAGTCTGGCGCTCTCGCACACGGCGACGTTCGACACGCTCTACGGGGTGAGCTGGTCACCGGACGGAAAGCACCTGGCCTTTGGCTGCGGCGATCATGGGGACAACACGGTGCGAGTGCTCGAAGTGGCGAGCGGCAAGGAGGTGCTTTCGAATTCGGCCCACGGCGACTGGGCGCTGGCCACGGCGTGGTCGGTGGACGGGTCGCACTTGGCCTCGGTGGGGCGCGACATGGCGGCCAAGCTGATCGAAGTGTCGACGCAGCGGTTCGTTGACAACATCACGTCGATCACGCCCGGCGCGCTGCGGGGCGGGCTCCATGCGGTGGCGCGCCATCCCGAGCGTGATGACGTATTGCTAGGCGGCGCGGACGGCGTGCCGCAAGTCTATCGGATGCACCGGCTGACCAAGCGGGTCATCGGGGACAATGCGAATTTGATCCGGCGCTGGCCGGCGATGCCCGGTCGGGTTTTTGAGCTGGCTTGGCGGCCGGATGGTCGGGCCTTCGCTGCGGCGGCGAGTGGCGCCGCGGGTGGTTTGGTGCGCGTGATGGCCGCCGAGTACGACTCGGCCCTGCCCGATGACATCAAAAAGATCGTGGAGAAGGAAGCCGCCGGGCATTCCGCCGAGGAGCGCCAACGCCTCGAAGCCTACCTTACGGCCGACACGCGCGTGCTGGCCGAATTATCGGTGGCGGGCGATCGGCTGTATGCGCTCGACTGGCACCCTGACGGCACGCAGCTCGCGGTGGCAGGGAGCCAGGGGCGGGTGCGGATTGTGGATGCCGGCACGGGGCGCGAGACACGTTCTTTCGCGGTGGTGCCCGTGGACCCCGCGGCCTTGGCGCGCACGCGTCCGGTGCTTCCCACGCCCTTGCCGCCGGTAGCGCGACCGGGCGAACTCCCGGAACCCGCGCTCGATGCGTCGATCGTCGAGACCTTGATGGTCGATCCGCCGGAGGTCGTGCTCTCGGGTTCAACCGATGCGGTGCAACTGGTTGTCACGGCGACGCTGCGCGACGGCAGCGTGGCGGACGCGACGCGCGCAGTGCGCGGCGAATGGTCGACGCCCGTGGCGCGACTGGACGCGGGCGGATTGATCAAGCCGCTGACCGACGGCAGCGCCCGCCTCACGCTGGCGCTCGGCGGGATCTCGGTGGGTGTGCCGGTGGTAGTGCGCGAGACGCAGGCGCCTCTGCATCCGGACTATGTGCGCGACGTCATGCCGGTCGTCTCGCGGCTCGGTTGCAACACGGGGACATGCCATGGCGCCCAGGACGGCCGCAATGGATTCAAGCTCTCGCTCCGCGGGTACGATCCGAATTTCGACGTGCTCGGCCTGATTGACGAGCAAGCCGGCCGCCGCGCGAGCACGGCGGTGCCAGACGGCAGCTTGTTTTTGCAGAAGGCGAGCGCCGCCGTGCCGCACGAGGGCGGACAACTGACTGTGCCGGGTGAGGATGCGTATGAAATCCTGCGGGCGTGGATCGCGGATGGCGGCCTGCTCGATCGATCCACGCCGCGCGTCACTGGCATCACGGTTTTTCCGCAGAATCCGGTGGTCCAGCGCATTGGCGGGCGCCAGCAAATGCGCGTGGTCGCCACGTATGCCGACGGCCGCCGCCGCGACGTCAGCGAACTCGCCTTCATAGATAGCGGCAACCAGGATGTCGCCGTGACGACAGGACGCGGACTTGTGCTCACGTTGCGGCGGGGTGAGGCGCCGGTCCTGGCCCGATTCGAAGGGGCTTATGCGGCCACCACGGTCACGGTCATGGGCGACCGCGACGGTTTCGCCTGGCAGGAGCCCGAGGCGTGGACGGAGATCGACCGATTGGTGGCGGCGAAGTGGCAACGGATGAAGATTCAGCCATCGGAGTTGTGTACAGACAGCGAGTTTCTGCGGCGGGTGTCGCTCGACCTCACCGGACTGCCGCCATTGCCGGAAGAAGTGACCGCCTTCCTGGCTGACCCGCGCGAGTCGCGGGTGAAGCGGGCCGAAGCGGTCGACCGGTTGATTGCCTCGGAGGCGTTTACCGAGCATTGGTCGAACAAGCTGGCCGACTTGCTGCAGGTGAATGGCAAGTTTCTTGGCCGAGAGGGCGCGCAGGGGCTGCGCGAGTGGATCCGTGGCAAGGTGGAGAAGAATACTCCCTGGAATACCTTTGTGCGTGAAATCGTGACGGCGAGCGGCTCGAACCGCGAGAATCCGCCGTCCGCCTACTACAAAATCCTGCGCACGCCCGAGGACACGATGGAGAACACCACCCATCTTTTCCTCGCGACGCGATTCAACTGCAACAAGTGCCACGACCACCCGTTTGAACGCTGGACGCAGGATCAATACTATCAAACCGCGGCGTGGTTTGCCCAGATCGATCGCGCTCCCGATCCCGCCAGCAATGGCCGCACCATCGGCGGGTCCGCCGTGGAGGGCGCCAAGCCGCTTTTCGAGATCGCCACGGATAAAAAGGAAGGCGATGTCAAGCACAGCCGCACGCAATTGGTGATCGCGCCGGCCTTCCCCTACGCGGCGACGGTCCAAGAACGCCCGGATCGCAGCCGCCGCGAACAATTTGCCGATTGGCTGGTCGCGGAGGACAATCGGTTTTTTGCCCTGAGCTTCGTCAATCGAATCTGGGGGTATTTGATGGGGGTTGGGGTGATCGAACCGCTGGACGACATCCGGGCGGGCAATCCGCCGTCCAATCCGGAACTGCTGGAGCATTTGCGCAAAGAATTCATCGCCGGAGGGTTTGACATGCGCCGCCTGATTCGATCGGTGTGCACCTCGCGGACATACCAACTGGCGGTGGCCACCAACCGATGGAACGAGGACGACACGGTGAATTACTCGCATGCGCTGGCGAGGCGACTGCCGGCCGAGGTCCTGTTTGACTCGATCATGACGGTGACCGGTTCGACTCCGCGGATTCCTGGGGTGCCGCCCGGAACGCGCGCCGCGGCCCTGCCCGATTCGGCGCTCGACCTGCCCAGCGGCTTCCTGGCCAATCTCGGCCGGCCAGTGCGCGAAAGCGCCTGCGAATGCGAGCGCAGCAATGACGTGCAACTGGGTCCGATCATGTCGCTCCTCGGCGGGCCGGTGGTGGCCGACGCGATTGGCGATTCCGCGAACGCGGTGGCGGCGCTGGCTCGGGACACGGCCGAGGACCGGCAACTCGCGGAAAAGATCGTGCTACGCGTGCTCGGCCGGCCGGCAAAGCCCGGCGAGATCGAAGCGGCGCTGTCCATCCAGCGTCATCAGGACGAGGATCATGAGGCGATAAAGACGCAGTTGGCCGCCGAAGAGACCACGTGGGCGTCGGCGCGGGTGGCGGCGGAAATCAAGCGAGACGAGGCCATATTCGCGGCCACCAGCGCGCTGAAGGCGTATGAGTCGGAGGCCACCGCCAAAGCCAAGGCCGCCGCGGAAGCCCGTGACCAGGCGATCGCCGCCGCCGAGACCGCGGTCGCGGCGCACGAACAAGCTCTGGGTGCCGGGCTGGATAGTTGGAGCCATCCACATGTCGGCGCCTCGGTCCCGGTCTGGCATGTCGCACGAGTCGTCAAGTCCGCCGCCTCGAATGGCACCGTGCTCGAGCCCCAGCCGGACAATTCGCTGCTCGCCACCGGCGCCTTGACCAACGGTGATTACACGGTGGAGATCGAACCATCCATCGGCCACATCACCGGACTGGTCGTGGAGGCGCTCCGAGACGATCGCCTCCCGAGTGCCGGACCAGGGCGCGCATCGAACGGCAATTTTGTGCTCAATCAGATTGCGGCCAATTGGACTTCGCTGGCCGACCCGGCCCAAAATGGTAAAATTGAGTTTTCCGGCGCGCGCGCCTCGTTCACCCAGGAGAATTTCAATCCGGCCGATGCTCTCAATCCCAACGCCGATGGCAACAAAGGATGGGCGCTCGGTGGCACGCCCGCCATTCGGCAGAGCGCGACCTTCGCCCTGAAGGAACCACTGGTCCAGCCGCGCGGCACACGGCTGACGGTGACGCTCCGGTTTCGGCAACCGGACAACCAGCATGTCCTTGGGAAGTTCCGCCTCTGGGTGACGTCGGCGGCCGAGCCGTTGGCGCCGGGCATTCCCGAGCCCGTTCATGAGGCCTTGGCCGTGGTGCTGCCTCATCGCACGCCGGAGCAAAAAGCCGCCCTGCTGGCGGAGGCCACCGCTCTTGACCCTATGCGCGGTCAGTTGCTGCAGGCGCTTGTCTCGGCCCGGGCGCCGGTGGCGCCGGATGCGCGCCTGAGCGAGTTGCAGGCCGCCGTGGCGACGGCGAGCCAACCGATTCCGGTGCCGCCGAAAATTCAACGCCTGCGGCAGGATGTGGCCGAAAGCATCCGCCAGATGGCTGATCGTCGACTGACGGCGGCCCAGGACCTGACCTGGGCACTCATCAACTCACCCGAATTCCTCTTCAACCACTGACCACCATGTTTCGCATACCTGGATCCCTCGGCAAAGACCTCTGTGACCGCCACCTCGGGCTCTCACGCCGCGATGTCCTTCGCGTCGGCGGCGGCGGCCTGATGGGCATGACCCTCAACACCCTGTTCCGCGCGCAAGCGGTGGGTGCCACCGCGCCAACCGCGGCCGCTGGAGCACCCGGCTGGGGCAAGGCGAAAAACATCATCATGATCTACCTCCAGGGCGGCCCCAGCCACCTGGATCTCTGGGATCCGAAGGAGAACGTGCCCGATAAAATACGGAGCGCGTTCGGCACCATCCCCACCAAAATCCCCGGCGTTCACTTCACGGAAATCCTCCCTGGTCTGGCCAAAGTGAATGACAAGTTCACGATGATCCGATCGATGGGGTACACGCCGAATGGTCTCTTCAACCACACGGCGGCCATCTATCAAATCATGACCGGATACACCACGGACAAGGTGAGCCCCTCCGGTCAGCTTGAGCCCCCCAATGCCAAGGATTATCCGAACTTTGGCTCCAATATCATCCGCCTCAAACCGACTGACGAGCCGATGCTTCCGTTCGTCATGCTGCCGCGGCCGCTCCAAGAAAGCAATGTGATCGGCAAGGGTGGCACCGCGGGCTTCCTCGGCAAAGCCTGGGACCCGTACACCTTGTACCCGGACGGCGACGACATGGACATGGAAAAAATGAGCCGCATCCGCGTCGATGATCTGCAATTGCGTCCGGAAGTCTTTTCGCTTCGACTTCGCCGCCGCGCCAATCTGCGGGAGGCGCTCACCGCGCAGATGAAGGACCTCGACAAGGCGGTGGCCCATTACAACCTCGATGAGTATTACGATCGCGCCCTCAATCTCATTGTCTCGGGCCGTGCGCGCGATGCCTTTGCGCTCGATAGCGAAACCGCCGAAATGCGCGACCGCTACGGACGCCACACCTTCGGCCAAAGCTGCCTGCTCGCACGTCGTCTCATCGAAGCCGGTACCCGCGTCGTCGAAGTCATCTGGCCCAAGGTGGCCAATTCGGACAACCACTCGTGGGACCATCATGTCGAGTTGACCAAGCGAATGAAGGACCAGTCCGGTCCGATGCTGGACCAGGGCTTGAGCGCGTTGTTCGACGACCTCGACAGCCGCGGTCTGCTGGACGAGACGTTGGTTGTCGCGATTGGGGAGTTTGGGCGCAGTCCGGAAAAAGGTGTCAGCACGTCCGGCAACGGCAACAGCGCGGATGGTCGTGACCATTGGCCGTATTGTTACACCTCGGTCATCGCGGGCGCGGGCGTGAAGCGCGGCTACGTGCACGGGAAGTCCGATCAGACTGGCTCCGCGCCGGCGGAAAACCCCGTCCACCCGACCGAACTGCTCGCCACCATCTATCACGCGTTCGGGATCGATCCGGAAACCATCGTCCTCAATCACCTCAAGCAACCGCGCGAGTTGGTGAAGGCAAAACCGGTCGGGGCGCTGTTTGCATAGGGAGTGAAACTCCAGTTCTGGGGTCTATCCCAGAATTGGCGTTTGTCCGTTTCACATTCGCTTTTGTTGGCGGAACGACGCTGCCAGCGAATGAGAGAAGGAGGCATTGAACTGGGATGCGACCTCCCGGGCGCGTAGGCAGTAAAGGCGTGCCTTCTGGGCAAGATCTCCGCTTCTCGAGTGATAGTCGCGTGATTCGCACCCGAAGAATTCCCGATGACCGCGTCCTGGCTCATCGTGTTTTCTCGCTTTGGGCACCGCTTGAAAAGGCGAAAAAGGGGCTTCCTTCGGCACGCTCCCACCGCCTACGAGCCCGGGAGGTCTCGTCCCGCCTCCAGCCTCAATCGTCCGCTGAAACTTGTCCTCAAAGGGTGCAAGCTTTTCTTATTCAGTGCGCTTGGACGATAGCTGACAATGCTTGGGAACTACGGCTGTTCTTGCCCAAGAAATCCACTTGAGCGCGCGGGTTCAGTTGAGATGTTTGTCTGATGAGCCAACGCCGCTGGAAAATCGCTGGAATCAACTTCGATCACTTTCACATGGGGGACTTGCTGCGGTTTACGCACGACCATCCCCAGGCGGATTTGGTGGGTATAGCCGACACACAGCCGGCCCGCATGGAGGAGGCGCGGCGGAATTTTTCCATTCCCGACGACCGCGTGTTCACCGACGAGCAGGCGTGCCTGGCGGCGACGAAGCCGGACCTGGTCATTCTGTGTCCGAGTGCGGCCACTCATGCCGACTGGGTCGAGCGGGTGGCGCCGAGCGGGGCGCACCTGATGGTGGAAAAGCCGATGGCCGCCACGTTGGCGGAGGCCGACCGCATGATTGCGGCGGCCAAGACCGGCGGCGGCACTCTGGCGATCAACTGGCCGAGCGTGTGGAGTGCCAGCCATGTGCATGCCTTCGAGTTGGCGGTGCGCCAGCGGCTCATCGGCGACGTGATCGAGGTCCACACGTACGGGGGAAACCGTGGGCCGCTTTACCATGGCGCCGATAAGATTGAACTTGAGCCGACTCCGGAGCGGAAATCGCAAAGCTGGTTTTACAAGAAGGCGGAAGGCGGCGGTTCGCTGCTCGATTATCTCGGGTACGGCACGACCATGGCGTCGTGGTATCTCGAAGGTCGGGCTCCGCGTGAAGTGATGGCCATGACTTGGACGACACCGGGACTGGAAGTCGATGAGCACTGTATTGCGGTCCTGCGGTATGAATTCGGCATGTCGTGCTGCGAGACGCGCTGGGGGACATTTACCGACCCGTGGACGCACCAGCCGCAACCGCGGTGTGGGTACGTGCTCAAGGGAACCGATGGCACCATTGCCTCATGGGATTACGCGGACACGCTCCACGTCCAGACCCGCGACTGCCTGCAAGGGCGCGACGTGGCGGTGCCCGCCCTTACGGCACCCCAGCAGAATCCGGTCCAGCATTTTCTCCACCATCTGGAAACAGGAGCCCCGCTCATCGGGCCGCTCACGCCGGAAATCTCGCGCCTCGGCCAGCAGATTGTCGACACAGCGGTCCTCAGCGCCGCGAGCGGGCGCGTGGAGAAGTTGGTCGGTTGATCATGGCGAGACGCCGAATTAAACTCTTTATTGAGCCAGGGAATTCTAGGAGTCGCCGGGGCGTGCGGCCTCCAGGGAGACAGTGCAGTATTTGTATCCCGGTTGGCGGCTGTGCGGATCGATGACTGGGGCGGTGAGTCGGTTGACGCGCGAGTCGTGCATGGGGAGAAAGAGTTGACCCGGTTGCACGGTGGCAACGACGCGGGCGCGGGCGGTGAGCGCGCCGCGGCGCGACCGGATGGTCGCTGAATCTCCGTCCTTTATCCCAAGTTGGGCGGCGTCGACCGGGTGGATCTGGACGGCGAGGTCGGGCGGGTGGAGTTGGCGCAGGACGGGGGACTTATCGGTTCGGGTGCCTGTGTGCCATTGGGCGGAACTGCCCCGACCCGTGAGAAGCACAAAAGGGTATTGGGCATCGGGGGATTCCGGCGGGGCAGAGGGAGGAGCGAAGATGAAGCGGGCTCGCTGGTCCGGCGTGAAGAATTTTCCGTCGCTGAAGAGTCGCCGATCGCGACCCGTAGCATGGGTGTTGACGACGGCGGGAGGAGGGTCGGCCGCTCGGGTGATGTCTGGCTGGCCCGATGATTCATTTGACGCATTGGGCCAGGGCCACTGGATGCCTCCCGCGTTTTCGATCATATCGAAGTTCTCGATCCCGCTGATGTCGCAAGGTTGGTCGCGGGAACACCGTTTGAGTATGTGAAATACGGCGGCTGGAGAGACCCAATCGGCAAAAAGGTTACCGCAACCCCAGGCCTCCGCGAGCAGGCGCACGATCCGGAAGTCGGACAACGCCTGCCCGGGAGCACGAGAAACCTGGCGCGAGACACCGAGGCGACGTTCGGAGTTGATGAAAGTGCCTTCTTTTTCGCCCCATCCGGCCGCGGGCAAGACCAGGTGGGCGAGGCGCGCGGACTCGGTCGTGGCGTACATGTCCTGGACGACGAAGAACTCAAGCTTTCGCGCGAGTTCACGGAATCGGTTTTGATGGATCCACGAGTGGGCGCCGTTGGTGGCGACCATCCAGAGCCCCCGGATGGCACCGGATTCGATGCCGTCGAGGATTTGGTCGTAGGCCCAACTCGGGGTGGTTGGGATTCGTTCGACTGGGATGGCGAGGGTATCGGCGATTTTTTGGCGGTGGAGGGGGTTGGTGAAGTCGTGGCCGCCTATGAGGTTGGTCGTGTTTGAAAACAGACGAGACCCCATGGCGTTGCACTGGCCGGTAATGGAATTGGCGCCTGTCCCTGGTCGCCCGATTTGGCCGGTCATGAGGACGACGTTGATGATCGCCTGGGCGGTGCGGACGGCTTCATGCCCCTGGTTCACGCCCATCGTCCACCAGTAGCTGACGCGGCGGCCGCGGGCGATGGTACGCGCCGCACGCTCGAAGGTATCGGCGGAGAGGCCGAGGATGGGCAGGTGATTTTCCGGGGTGTAATCGGCGAGGAAGGCGGCGAATGCGTTGAATCCTCTGGTGTGAGCGGTGATGAAGGTGCGGTCGATGGCGTTCTCGCGCAGGAGGTAGTGAGCCAGTGCGTGGAAGAGGATGAGGTCGGTTTTGGGTCGGATGGCAAGGTGCTGGGTCGCGGCGGCGGCGGTTTCCGTGGCGCGGGGATCGATGACAATGATTTCAGGGCGGTGGGGATTCCGCATGACGCGCTGCCACATGATGGGATGGGCGATGCACGGGTTGGCGCCTATGAAGACAAGGACGTCCGACTCTTCGAAATCGCTGTAGCTGTATGGAGGCGCGTCAAACCCGAAACTTTCCTTGTAGGCGGTGACAGCGGTGGCCATGCATTGGCGCGTGTTGCCGTCGCCATGAATCAGGCCCATGCCAAATTTCGCGAAGGCGCCGAGCAGCGCCATTTCTTCGGTCATGATCTGGCCGGTGCTGAGGAACGCGACCGCCTCCCGTCCGTGGCGCTTCTGGATGGTTCGAAAGCGGTCACAGAAGGTGGCGGCGGCGGTTGGCCAGTCGACCGGGCGGCCGGCGACCAGCGGCGTCACCGCGCGGTCGGAAGCGGCGAGCGGGGTGAGCGCTTCCCATCCTTTGGGGCATGCGTGGCCGCGATTGACCGGGTGATCCGGGTCGGGGGTCAGGCCGAGGGGTTGGCCCGTGTGATCTTGGTGGACCAGCAACCCGCAACCGGTTGAGCAAAATCCACAGATCGAGCGCACCACATGGGCGGGGTGCCGGTGCTGCGGGAGGTGACCGAGGTTGAATCGCGCGGGGCCCTGAGCCAATTCGGACGTGAATGGTCCTGAATGCTGACGCCAAACAGGGGAGAGAAGTCGGTGCAGCGGGCTGGGCATGATTGGGTGTGGTTCTGGTCAAGCCAGGCCGGGCATCCGCGGGCCGGCGCAGGCGGTGAAGAACTGATGGCGTTCGATCAAATGGCTGGCGAGGGCGGTGAGCCATGCTGCCGTGAAACACGACTGGAGTGCTGTGGGAGCCACCCTCATGCCGGCCAGGATCAGGCCTGCCGTGGCGGCCAGCAGGACCAGGCGGGTCAGAAGGAGCCTCGGTTGGCGGTGGTACAGGGTGAGGGCGGACCGATGCCACGCGGAGTGGGGATTTGCCAAAGCGCGGCGCATTCCCGCAATTTCCCACGACACCATTGCCGCCTGGGCTGAGAACGCGATGCCGGCGGCGAGCCACGCCTCCGCCGCGCCCTGCCATCCCCACACCGCGGCGGCCAGCAGGGCGCCCAACACCACGGTGGTGGCCGCGAATTTGCCGCTGACCAACCGGGCCGACCAGAACGGTCGACGCGTGTCGATATACACCATGGCCGAAGCGGCGACGCCGGTGAAGCCCAGTGCGGAGGTCATCCACAGGAGAGCTGGTGAGACAACAAGGCCAGGGAACACGTGAGTGGCCACGGTAGCGGCGGTGGCGATTCCGCCGAACGCTCCAAAGAGGATTGCTTCGCGGGAGAGCCAGGATTTGCGCCATCCGAGACAGACGCGCCATGCCTTCCAGGGTTGTCCGAGATGAAGCAGGCTGGCTGCCAGCCCGATGAGGGCAGCCAGGGCCGCCGTGGTGACGAGTGTGGCCGACGCCAGAGGCCGAGGAAGGAGGCTGGCGGCCGCTGCGGCGAAGGCGAATCCACCGGTGCCCATTTGGGTCATCACCAGCAGCAGCGTCAGAGGTGGATGGGCGGGATCGAGGCTCAGGGATGAGTGGTCCGCGGGCTGAGGTTTGGCCGATTGATCATGGGGGAACCCGATGAATCGGGTTGTCGGTCGAGTGTAATCGGACGGGAAAGCGCCTGGGAGCAAGCGCGTGGCTGGTGGCGGGTAGACGCCGACCGGAACGACGCGGATGGCGATCGCCGAGGTCGGACACGCCTGCACGCAGGCGGGTGCCTCCCCCGCGCTGAGACGTTGATGGCACATGTCGCATTTTCGGACTATGCCGCGTCGCTGATTGTATTTCGGCACGTCGTACGGGCATTTCAGGATGCAGTACGAACACCCGATGCATTGGTCATCGAGGTGGCGGACGATGCCGGTGGCCGGATCTTTTTCGTAGGCGAGGACAGGGCAACCGTTGGCACAGGCCGGATCTTCGCAGTGGTGGCACGCGGTTGTGATGGTTTGCGTGGGGCGCGGTGCCTCGGCCTCGTCGGGCGCCTGGATCAATTCACCGACCTGCCGCCAGCTTTCGGTGTCGTCCAGTCCATTCAGCGAATGGCAGGCGGCCACGCAGGCTTTGCACCCGGTGCAGCGGGACAGGTCGACTTCGAAGGCATACTGCTCGCCGGCGCCAGGTCGGGCTAACGGGACGAGCCTTTGGTAGTGGGGGAGTGGTTCCTGATCATGGCCTGACCATTTCCGGCGTTCGTGCCAGCGGGCGAAATGGTCGACGGCGGTTGTCCAGTCGGTCTGCTCGGCGATGAGCGCGTCCACGAGTGTGGTGATCGGGGTGGCCACGGCGCGGCCAAAGTGGTGGCTCATGGTGTGCTTGAGGACGAAACGCCCTCGGAGAAGATCACTTGGAGATCGCCGACCGAATGCCGATTGCAGAAGTGATGGAACGACTCACCCGCTTTGCGGGAGGCCAGATAGGCCCGCAGCATCGCTTCAAGAGTGCGGGCCAACGATTCGACCGGCACGGCCGAAAAGATTTGTCGTCCGATCATGCGATTCTCGCCGAATCCACCGCCCACGACCACGTGGTACCCTTGACCGGACGGGCCACGGGCCTTGGTCCCCAACAATCCAATGTCACCCATGAAGTGCTGCGCGCAGCTGTGTGGGCATCCGGTAAAATGGACATTGATCGGTCGGTCGAGGCTCAGGCGCCGATCGAGATACGCCATGGCCTCGAGGGCATGCGATTTGGTGTCAGTGGCGGCATACTTGCAGTAGCGATTGCCCGTGCAGGCGACAAAGCCGCTGCGCAGGTTCGATTGTTCGGTGGGAAGGCCCATCCTCTGCAACGCCCGTGTTACGGTCGGCACATAAGCCTCGCGCACGTTTGGCAGGAGGAAGTTCTGCCACACCGTGAGTCTGATCTCACCGGTTCCATGGCTGTCCGCCAAGTCGGCCATGCGTTCCAGTTGCCGCGGCGTCAATTGGCCGACGGGCACGCTCGCTCCGATCCAATGCAACCCGGGCTGCTTCTGCGGGTGGACTCCGATATGGGAATGGCCCTGCTGCGAAAACGATCGCCTTTTTTCGCAGGGAGCCCCTTCGGGGAGCCGGACGAGGGTGAAGGGCAGGCGTTTTTCCGTCTCACGGATGACACACTCGGTTCCGAGCGCTTCGACGATGTATTTGAAGCGCGCCTTCTTGCGATCGGTGCGGTCACCATGCTCCAGGAACACACGGAGGAGGGCGGTGAGGACACGGGTGAGCTGGTCCGCGGCGACCAACACTCCGGCATCCCGGGCAAACGCCTGATGCCCGGTCACGCCGCCGAGCGCCAGGCGAAACCAGATGCCTGGAGCGAGTCCAAGCTCGTTTTCCGTGATCTCGACCGCTCGCGCGCCGACGTCGTTTGTATCCTCGACCGAACTGATCAGGCCGCCGCCGTCATAAGCGATGTTGAACTTGCGGGGCAGGTCGTAGAATTCGGTCGAGCTGATGATCTGCGTGGCGAGTTCGTGAACCAGCGGCCGGACATCGATGAGTTCGTGCGGGTCGTAGCCGGCTCCCGGATTCATCGTGATGTTCCTTATGTTGTCGGCACCGGCGCCGCGCGAGTGCAATCCGCAGGCCTGGATGCGCCGCAGGACTTCGGGGCAATCTTTGGGCTGGATGAGACGGATCTGAAAATTGTTTCGCGTGGTGATCTGGATGTAGCCAGTTGTCAATTCGCGCGCGATGGCCGCCAGTTCCCGCAGCTGGTGACTGCGCACCACGCCACCAGGGATGCGCAGGCGGCACATGTAGCCATCCTTGACCGGACTCAGCCAGAACAGGCCGTTCCATTTGTAGCGAAACACGTTTTCCGGCTCGGGAACCGCGTTGCCTCTGGCATCCAGGATCAATTGCTCGATGGCGTCGAAAGGATGAATCTCCCGTTTGATCCGCTCTTCGCGCGTCAAGTCGTCCCAAGATGGGCCGGGCGGCGGTGTGGGTCCGGCCAGGGGAGCCGCCAGATCGGCGAAGCTCACTCCGGTCGACCGGACGCCGGCGAAGAATCCTTCGAGATAGCGTTCTTGTTCCGGCGAGAATCCGTCGGCTGAGACCGGATCGGGGCGCTGGGGCAAGGCGATGGCGGGGGACATGATGCCTGCCGAATGCCGCACTCTACATGCCACGCCGTGGCGGCGATCGATCGATGGGCTGCAAATTATTTGTCCAATCGATGAATCGATTTCATGCCCGGTTGCCTGATTTGCACGTCACAACCGGTGTTGGCGGAGAATCGGGGTCGGCTGCAATCGCGATTGCTTGACGGCCGGGGATGCGGCCTAATGATTGTGAATGGTGGTCCCAGTATCGATTCTTGACACCCGGAGTGCTGGTGATCGCCGATGGTGGTGGATCGCCGGGTTCTTTGAAGCGCCGGATCTCGGTTGGTGGGTGGTTCCGGCAACCCGGACTTGCCGGATGGCAGTGCTGGCCGCGGGTCTATGCGGCTGGATCGCGGCGTTCTCACCAGCGGCCAAGGCGCTGGTGATGGGGAATGATCCGGTGGTGGGAGGCGGGGTGGATGGATGGAGCGCGATCCTGGTGATCAACGAGAACGATGCATACACGAACAGTTCCGGAGTGCCGCAGACGATCACGCTCACGGAGTTTAATTTTAACGCCGGGGCGGCGCGCGGTCGAGTCACCCCGTTCGTCGTCAGGGTGAACGGCGACAACGATTTCACGGTGCTGGCGGTCGGACGGACGCGGGTGGCTGCCAGCGATTATCCCGCTCCGGGGGTACGCCGCCTGGCCTTTGCTGACTCGGTTTCCACACTGACTCTGAACCCAGGTGAGACGATGGCTCCAGGATTCACCGATGCCAATCCCGATGGCACGGGGAATGCTGGGAGCGTGATTCCTTTCGGAGACGGTGGTGACGAGATTTGGCTGACCGGTGGATCGGCGTCGGCCAACGCGGGACAGGTGACCCCGGGGTCGGCTCCTAGTACAGGCGCGACGACCTACACCACGCTCACCCGGCAATACGCATTCAATCTCGGGTTCTCCATCGGCGTTGCCGAGCCGATGGCCCCCACGGAAATCACGCTGGCGGCTCAGTCGTTGTTTCCCGGAACGGGGGCGGGTGCGGTCGCAGGGACATTGGCCACGAGTGACCCGAATCCCGGCGACTCGCATGAGTATACGCTGCTCGACGATGCCGGCGGGATGTTCGTCCTTGAGGGGGCGGTTCTTCGGGTCGCCCAGCCGCTGGGAGCTGCGGGCACCGATTACGCGATTCGGGTACGGTCGACTGATCAAACGGGTTTATTTCTCGAGGCTACGCTCTCTCTGAGCGTGGGGGAGGCGGCGGTTCGATTGAATGAATTTGTCGCGTCGAATGACACGGGCTTGCGCGACGAGGACGGATCGCGGGAAGATTGGATCGAACTGCACAACCCGTTGGCCACGGCCATCGACCTGGTTGGGTGGCGGCTGACGGACGATTCCGAGGATTTGGCTCAATGGGTGTTTCCGGCGCGCACGGTGCCCGCTGGCGGATTTCTCGTGGTTTTTGCCTCGGGAAAAAACCGCGTGCCTGCCGCGGGCAACCTGCACACGAATTTCCGGATCGATGGATCGGGGGGCGACATGCTGGCCTTGGTCCGTCCGGACGGGGTGGTGGCGGATTCGATCGAAGCGCGCCCGCAGTTTAGCGATTTGGCTTATGGGCGAGGGGCCAATGGGGCAGGTCACGGGTATCTGGTGCCGACCCCGGAGGCCCCGAATGGGCGGGCCTTTGTCTACGGCTTGAACGAGGTCCACTTCAGCGTGCCGCGCGGATTTTACACGGAGGCGCAGACGCTTGTGCTCACCGCGGACGTGCCCGGATCGGTCATCCGTTACACCGTTAACGGCACCCGCCCGTCGCTCACCAACGGGCTGACGTATGAGAGCCCATTGCCCTTGGTACCGGATATTGTGGGCTCGGTCCGTGGCACGAGGCGTATCCGGGCGGTGGCGATCCATCCGGAATCAGCGGCCAACCGCATCGCCACGCACACCTATCTGTTTGTCAACGGTGTGACGAGTCCCGCCGCGGACGGGTTGGTCGGGCAGACCAACAGCAACAACAGCACCCAGACGAATGCGATCAAAAACAACGCCACTTACGGACCGTTGCTCGACGACGCGCTCACCGCCCTCTCCGCGGTCTGCATCACCAGTGCCACCTCCGTGCCGGGGTCCAGCGAGTCGGCCGCCTCGGTGGAGTTCATTCATCCCGTGGGCAACGAAACGGGGTTTCAGATCGACTGTGGCATCCAGGCTGTCGGCGGCCACAGCATCAGCTCGCCCAAGAACAACTTTCGGTTGTATTTTCGCTCGCAGTACGGCCAGCCCAGTCTGAATCACAACATTTTCCGCGGTCATCCGTACGGGCAGTACCATCAGCCGGCGACGAGTTTCGACCGAATCGCCCTCCGCAGTGGATCGCACGACAGTTTCTTTTGGATGGCGGACCCGTCCACGCCGCCGATGGGCGGCGTCAGAGGCGATGCGCTCTATTTGCGCAGCGCCGTCATGGACGACCTGCACTTGAATCTGGGGCATATCGCTCCGCACAACCGGTACGTCCAGCTCTGGCTGAACGGTCGCTACCACGGGCTCTACCATTGGCGCGAATATCCGAACAATGATTTTATGGCGAGCTACCGGCCTGGGAGCAGCGAGGAATTCGATTTCACCAACGGCGCCAATGCCGGCGAAAATGGCACCGCCACCTGGCAGGCGACCTGGTCTAAAATTCGCGCCGCCATCAAGGCCGGATATGGCGAAGCGGCCCGCTGGATCGACCTGCCGCAATTCGCTGACTTCATGGTCCTCAATCTCTGGGCGGGCAACGCCTGGGATTGGAACCCCAACCAAAACTGGATGGCTGCCGGCCCCAGGCTGCCGGACCGGGGTGGCTGGACATTTTTTTCCTACGACAACGATGTCATTTGGAACGACGTGAATGCCAATCTGACCATCCCAACGACGCAGTATTACGTGAACACGCCGCGACCCGGCGTCATGCCGCCGGATGGATTCATGCTCACCACCTCCACCGCGGACGTCACGCTGATGGATCATCTGGAGTTTAAGATCCTGTTTCGTGATCGGTTTTACAAAGCGTGTTTCCACGGAGGACCGCTCGACGCGGCGCGGGCGCAGACGATTCTCGATCGCCGGGTCCAGGAGATTTCGCTGCCGCTGGTGGCGGAAACCGCCCGCTGGCAGCCCGGGGCGGCCACCCGGCTTCCCTGGGACCGCGATGGCGAGTGGATGACTGAGGTTAACCGCATCCGCAACTCATTCATGCCGGGGCGCGTCGCCACCCTGCTCGGCCAGATTAAAGCCCGCGGATGGTATCCGGTGGACGCACCGGAATTCGTCCAGCACGGCGGCTCCGTGTCTTCCGGCACCCAACCGGCCGTAACCTCGACCACGCCCGGCACTGAAGTATACGCCACGCTTGACGGCAGCGATCCGCGGCTTCCTGGAGGCGCGGTAAACGCAACGGCCCTGCAGCTTACCGAGCCGCCGCCGGCCGCATTCTCGGTGGCCGGCCCCGTTCGCATCCGCCTGCGGGCCCGGCGTACCACCGATGGCGAGTGGTCCGCCCTCAACGAGGCGGCTTTCCACGTCGGCGCACCCGCTGCGGCGGGCGCTGGTTCGCTGATCATCACCGAGATCCACTACCATCCGGACATCGTGACCGATCCGGATG
>JBJXFS010000339.1:0-21240 GCA_046155625.1 Verrucomicrobiales bacterium
GAAGACGGGGTATGTCTGCGAAGTTTCGAAGCGTGATGGCGTGCGACCGGAGACCGCCCCAGCGAGCCTTGGGGAACCTCAGAACCACGCCGCGCCAACGGCGTTTGTCTGCCAGGGCGAGGATGTAGCGCACCGCCCATTCTGCATCGCCGATGGCCACTCCGGTTCGCCCGCCCGGCAGGGTGTACGACCACGTCTCGACCGGGTGCGTTGACCTCGGGGTGAGGACGACCAGCGGCAAGCGGGGGGCGGCGGGACGGTGAGGACGATGGCGCATCATCGGAGCCGCTGGCGTCAATGAGCAGGGGCGGGACGATGGCCAACCGGCGCCGGGGAATGCGTGGCCTCGGCCGCGAACGACTGGCGCGATGGCACCCTAAGCGCTTTGGCGGCCATGGGCTCGACCTCGACCGAGAACGCCAGGCCGCGTGACCAGTGGCGGAGACGATGGAGGACGGCAGGGAAATCGCCGACCAGGATGCCACCGCCACCGCTCAGATTGCGGGAGGAGACGCGCCAATGACGGCAGGACGATGGGTCGACGCACCCGACAATGGCCAGCCATTCGCCGTTCTCCGGTGGGTCGCCAAGGGAGAGGCGGAAGACGGGATGCAGGGGCGACGCCATACCCGGGGAGGCGGTGTCAGTGGGGCGGATGCGGATGGCGGATGGCCAATGAAGGAGAAAAGCCCGTGCTTAGGGAGTGCTAATTCTGTGCTTAAAACCCTTCATTTTCGTGCTTATTCGTGCCTCTCCGTTCCTCTCTGTGCATTCCGCTCTTTTTCCGTAAGTAGCTGATTTTCAGCATTTAAATCTGGTACGAGGTCCGGGACTCGAACCCGGAACCAACGGCTTAAAAGGCCGTAAGTTACATCAGATAATCAACGAGTTAAGAATTTGTATTCGATTTGTATTCGATTTTTTTCTTGTGCTCGGGCTAAGCCGGAACGATAGACAAATCATGGCCAAAGCCGTCTCGGTCAACCGCGTCAAACACCCCCGATATCGATACAAGGTGTCATACCGCGAGGTCCAGCCCGATGGCATTCCCATCCGTCGTTTCGCCTACTTCGTGAAGCGGGAGGCGGCGGACTCGTTCGCCGACAAGCGAGCGGTGGAGATCGCGAACCATGGCGCCCGGCATTCCGCCGTGGAGGACGAGGAGCGGGCGGTGCTGATCCGGTTCCGGACGTGGGCTGCCCAACGGGACGAGCCCCCGACGCTGGCCAGTCTATTGGAGCGAGCAATCACCGCCTACGAAAACGCCCGGCCTCCGCTCACCGTCGCTCAGGCGGTCGGCCTGAGGCTCGAGGCGGCCCGCCGGCGCGGGCTGAGCGCACGCCACCTCGGCGACCTTGAGTCCCGCCTGGAACGGTTTTCCGAGGAATTTGGCGCCCAGCAGCTGGCCGATCTGAAATCGTCTGCCGTGGAAGCCTGGTTGCATCGTCTCGAAGTCGGTCCCGAAACCTGGCGCAATTACGCCAAAGTGATCGGCAGCGTGTTCGCGCTGGCGGTGAAGAGGGGACTCCTCGACTCCTCACCCATGCGAGGGCTGGAAAAACCCAAGGTCGTGCGTCGCGCGCCGGAAATCTTGACACCCAGCCAACTCGCCGACCTGCTCGCCGCCGCGGCGTCGTCGCTGCGGCCGTTGCTGGTTCTCCAGGCGTTCTGCGGCCTCCGCCGCGCCGAAGCCGAGCGCCTGACCTGGGGACACATCCACCTGGCCGAGACCCCTCCCTACGTCGAGCTGCCTGGTACTGTGACCAAGACCAGCCGCCGCCGCATTTGCGAACTCCAACCGTGCGCCGTCGCCTGGCTGAAACCGCTTGCCGGCAAGGCCCAGGCCACTCTCGGCCTCACCGAAACCGTCTTCCGTGACCGCCTGCGCGACGCCGCCCAGGCCGCGGCCATCACCTGGTCAAACAATGTCCTCCGCCACTCCTTCGGCACCTACCGGCTCGCCACCACTCGCAACGCCGCTCTCGTCGCCGAAGAAATGGGCAACTCCGCCGGCGTCGTCCGCACCCACTACGCCAACATCGTCAGCCCTGCCGTGGCGGCCGAGTATTGGACCATCATGCCGAAGGACCCGCCATGCAAATCCACACCTGATGTCCTCGAAACCCTCGCCACTTCCTGAAGCCATGCCCGCTAAAAAGAAGGCCAAATTGGCTCACCGAACCGTGGGGGGCGGCGTCCCGGCCGAAAGCCCACTACTTGCTGAATTGCGCCACCTCATTGAGGACGCTCGCACCCAAGTGGCCCGCATCGTCGATGCTGGTTTGACGCTCCTCTATTGGCAGGTTGGCCACCGCATCCACAGCGAAGTGCTGGGCGAAAAGCGGGCCGAATACGGCGCCAAGATTGTCGTGACAGTGTCGCGAGAATTAGAAGCCGAGTTTGGTCGCGGCTTCGAGGAAAAGAACCTGCGCCGCATGGTGCAGTTCGCCGAGGTCTTTCCGGACCACGAGATTGTCGTGACGCTGTCGCGACAATTGAGCTGGTCCCACTTCATCGAACTGATCCCCCTCAACAAACCCCACCAACGAGACTTCTACGCCGAGATGTGCCGCATTGAGCGTTGGAGCGTCCGCACCCTCCGTCAAAAGATCAACGGCATGCTATACGAGCGCACTGCCCTCTCGAAAAAGCCCGACACGCTCATCAAGCAAGAACTCGACGACCTCCGCGACCAAGACCGCCTCACCCCCGATCTCGTCTTTCGTGACCCTTACTTTCTCGATTTCCTCGGCCTCCAAGGCGCCTACTCGGAAAGAGACCTCGAATCCGCCATCCTGCGCGACATCGAATCTTTCCTCGTCGAACTCGGTAGCGATTTCGCCTTCATCGCCCGCCAAAAACGCATCGTTGTCGACGGCGACGACTTCTACCTCGACCTGCTCTTCTTCCACCGCAGCCTGCGCCGCCTCGTCGTCATCGACCTCAAACTCGGCAAGTTCGCCCCCGGGGATGTCGGTCAGATGGAATTCTACATGCGTTGGCTGAAGAAACACGAGATGCGTCCCGGCGAAGAAGAGCCACTGGGCCTCATCCTCTGCGCGGAAAAATCCGACGAACGCATCGAGGTATTCGAACTTGCCACCCGCGGCATCCGCGTCGCCGAATACCTCACCGCCCTCCCACCTAAGCACCTCCTCGAAGAAAAACTCCACCACGCCGTCGAGCTGGCACGGCAACGGATCGGGGCAGGGGAACCGTCAAAGGCAACGGCGCAGCCCAAACCAGCGTCCGCCGCAAAACCAATTGATTCGAAGGCCGCCCCCACCCCTCAACAGGGCCAATTCCTCGCCTTCATTCTCGAGTACATGTTCCGAAACGTTCACGGTGTGGCCCCCACTCACGCCGCCCTGCAAAGATTCTTCAACCTCACCCCGCCGTCAGTCAATTCCATGCTCGTCCGGCTCGAATCCCGCGGCTTCATCCGCCGCATCCCCGGCCAGGCCCGGGCCATCGAACTCACCATCAACCACGACCTCATCCCTCCCCTCGATCGGCCATTTAAGGTCTAGTGCGCCGGCTGCTTGGATGTTGCCATTTGTGGCCAGAACTAAAACCGGGTGAGCGGACACCCACTCTTGTCTTGGCCGAACAGCGTGAGTCCGTGGGCCTTGAGGTCCTGACACACGCCACCCTGGAAGCACTTTGCGTTGACCGCAAAATGCCGCCAGAGTTTGCTGATGAGCAGTATTGAACTCGCCGCGCTACCACCCGCCGTCGCCAAGAGCCTGGCCGCCGGCAAGACTGTCGCCGTGAAGCAGGGCCGCCGCATCGTCGCCCGCCTAGAACCGGTCGCTTCTCCGGAGCGCCGCGCTCCCAGCGGCCAACGGACGACCGTGGAGGAATGGGTGGCTCAATACGCGGCAAACGGCCCCCGGGTACCGGACGCCGTCGATGCTTTCATCCGCGACCGCGACTAGGGCATGCGGGCTTTCTGCGACACCAGTCTCCTGCTGGCCGTGGCCCTCAAGGATGCGCATGAACGCAAGGCTTTGGCCGCATTGCGTGCCATTCGGGATTACCTGGCCACCTCTCCGCTGGTCATTATCCAGCTCCAGGTATCGATGCCGCGGCACCCGTTCCCGTGGCATGGCTGCCAACCGCCCCGGATTGCGGTTCGTGGACATCGATGTTGACTGCCAACACTAACCAGCCGTGCCGGTCGCCTCCGATAACGCAGATGCTTGACCGATTAGAATCTCACTGCCCTGGCTGATTCCCAGGGGATTGATGTGCAGACTCAGCTACCCCCCTTGTGGAGTCGGGAAACAACCCGTCAGTCCTCCATTCAATAGGCGGCGATTTATCTTGACGCCGAATTCCAGCCGTTGGTAGAACCCCCCCCCTCGAAACTCCTGCGAGGCATCCTGCCGACAATCTCCCTCAGCCCCATGAGCAACCCCCTCCCGTGTGTACGAATCTGTCCGCTTCTGGGCGTAGTGGTCGGTTGGTGCTTGAGTGTCGAGTCCGTGGGGGCTGCTGCTGTGTTGCTGCCTGGAGAAAGCGTCTTGACGCCCGGATCGCCCAATCCTGGCGGCACTGTGGAAGCCGATATGACCACGGCGTTTGAAGGGGAGGGGGGGCTATTCAACGGAGTGCTTCGGGCACTGGCAGTTCGGGCGCCAGAGGGCACCATGGACTTCTATTACCAAGTCACAAATCTGACCGCCGACCCCACGGAATTCATCGATGGCCTGGTAGCCGCCAATTTTACCAACTTCAATATTGCGGCCGGTTGGAGCACCAATGGGCTGGCCGGTATATCAGGGGCGGGCATCTTCGAATTCGGCACCACGCCCCCAGAAATGGCGACACTGGATTTGAGTCCCCCCGATGACGTGGCGTTCTTTTTTGAGTTGGGCAGCCTGGACAGTTCGAGCCAGCAAAATCCCAGTGCCTTTCTGATCGTGCGAACCGATGCCATCGACTTCGGGCCGGGTCACGTAATCATTTCCGGCGCCGGCTTGACCACTCCCATTCCGGCCTTTGCTCCCGCCGTCATTCCGGAGCCGTCACCTGCCGCCTTGTTTTTCGCCGCGTTCTCCTTTTGGACGCTTCAGAGAAGGCGACCATCCCGACCGCGCCATGGAACGCCAGACGGAACGGGGCTCTACACTGGACTTGGGTGCACAAGGAACGGGATGAGCCTCCAATCAGAAGGGCCGTATCTATGAAGTTCACTCGGCCAATCGGAGGATTCGAAAGGGCGGCCCTCATTGTGATAGCCAGTGTGCTGAACCTCACGGAGGCGCTCGCCGATGATCCCGACGATGAACTCGTGCCGATGTGCCACGACGGCGTGACCATCACCGTGCAACGACGATTTCTTGAACGGCGCTTGGAACTTGGCGACACCCTGGGCCCTTGCGATTGTTGCGCGGGCCGGGTGGGCGTCGTTTTCGACCGCGAAGTCTACTCAGTCGCTCCAGGGGATGGCTTCCTCGCTCTCGTTTGCTTATGTCCCACACTGGAAATGGGGCTGTTTAGCTACGGGATCGAGGTCGACCTGGTGGGTGGCGACCTTTTTGGGTTGGGATTCCGACCCAGTGTGCCATCCGAACTGGATTTTCATTCCGTTCTGGGTCCCGGGGCCGATCTCGAGGTGTCTCCACTGCACGTGACCGCTAAGGGGACCGTGGACTTTTTCCGGGAACCCTACTCACCGTACACCGCCCCGTCGTTCGCCTACGTTCATGTGCC
Source organism: Verrucomicrobiales bacterium (assembly GCA_046155625.1). Taxonomy (GTDB): domain Bacteria; phylum Verrucomicrobiota; class Verrucomicrobiia; order Verrucomicrobiales; family V1-33; genus CAJBME01. The sequence goes on from JBJXFS010000339.1 coordinate 5,719, forward strand.
TGGATTGCCCTCAGGCAGCTATCGGCTTGAAGTTCGATTGAAGAATGACCTTGGCCCCACCGAGCAGGTCTTCGTTACCGGCGACGGCATCCCGCTCGATAGCGAGCTGACTTTCTCCCCATCAACTATCGTCGTTCAAGATCCTCAACGGGCGATCGCAGGAACGCTTCCAGGAGACCGGCTGACGGAGCCATACGTTCTCATCAATCCATTCTCGTCGGCGCAGCAGGGGCTGCGGCTTCTCGTCCGCAATTTGCCTGACGAGGTCACATTGGCCAATGCGGCCGGATTCATGGACGGAATTCCCTATTTGGTCGTCTCAACCGTGCTGGCTCCCGGGGCCTCGGCCACACTCGCTCTGGAGTACATTTTCGACAACTCGGTCGCCGCATTCGTTCCCGAATTCGAAGTCCGAAATTCGGTCGGCCAACTCCCGCCGCCAATCTCCATGGACTGTGAAATCCTGCGGTCAGGTGTCATCCAGATCACGTTCGAATCAATTGAAGGCAGTGAGTATTTTATTCAATACAGCCACGATTTGGTGAGTTGGACCACGGTGCTGCCAACCATCGACGGCACAGGAGGGCCTGTGCAGTGGACGGACGACGGGCCTCCCACGTCCACTGCATTTCCGGCTCTGCGTGTCCCTCGTTTTTACCGGCTCCTTCGACTTGGGCTATGACCAACCGCTTTCTGCCTCAGCTTGGATCGCGCCCAAAGGCCTTCAGCCTCTGGGGGGCGGCCGTGGCTACCATTGTGATGGCCGACTTCGCTCACCTGGAGGCCCAGGAGATCGTGCCCGCACAAATCATTCGTTTCGACGTGAACGACGGCGAGCCTCAACGGTCCAGAATCAGCAGCCTCACGGTCGAGTTCTCGGAGGATGTGTCGCCATGGCTGAAAGCGGAGCACCTCTTGCTGCACAATCTTGCCACCGGCGATTTTCTGGCCCCGTCGGACTACAGCCTGGTTTACGACGACGCCAGCCACCGCGCCCAATGGTCATTTCCGCTCCTGCCCGGCCAGAGCCTCGCAGAGGGGAATTACCTCGCTGTCCTCAAAGCGGATGCGCTCATCGAGCCCTTGCCCATCCGCAGTTTCGATTCCCCCGGCCTGAACTTGGCTGATTCCGTGTTCCCGTTCTTCCGCCGGTTCGGCGATAGCGATGGCGATCGCGATATCGATTTTTTGGATGCGGCCCGGCTCAGAATGTCGTGGAATGCGGTTTCCACCATGGACGCCTACGCGCCCGGATTTGACCTTCAACTGGATGGGGTCATCGATGGCAGCGATCTGGAGGCATTTCGCCAAAACTACTTCACCACCTTTCCAGCAGTCCCCGCCATCCATGCATCGCTGTTCAACGATACAGGCTTCAGTACCTCCGACGGCTTTACCGCCGATCCCACCATCACAGGTGTCGTCTTCCGCCCCGATGCTGGAATCTCCTTCCACGCTGGTTTGGGGCCTGCGGCGGAATCAGTCCCACCGCTCGTCGACACCACGGCGGACCTGACCACGGAGGGGCGGTTCCGGTTCAGTCCTGAGCGCCTTACGCAAATTATGGGTTCGCCCCTGCAACCAGGGAACTATCGACTACACCTCGCTACCGTGGCATCAGGCGCTGTCACGGCTACCTTTGACCTGCCCTTCACCCTGGGCACCTCCTGCGACCTGACCCCTGAAGCCGGCTGGCAGACCACTATCGGCCTACCCTCCCCGACCATCGCCAACCCGCTGCCCGGCTCCGTCACCTTCCAGCCCTGTGAAGCCATCCTCATGGAAGGCGACTCATTCCACGTCACACTCGAACGCACCTTTACCATCCCCGACAACACCGGGCTGCTCTCCATCACCTACGTTGCGACGGGCTTGGACACCAACGCCAATGGACTCATGCGCGATGCCTTCGAGGCTGCGCTCGTGGACGCCGACGGTCGACCGCTCACCTACACCATTCAGGGCAGCACCGGCATCACTCTCCCCGTCCTGCCTCCCAGCACGGACTCGTTCTTCAATCACTCGGACGGCAGAACTCCGTTCTCCGCCCCGGGTGGAGGCTCCATCCCTTCCACTCCCAACCCTCCAGCCTCAACCGTCGTCTGCGATGTCAGCCACCTTCCTGTGGGTAGCAATGCCCGCCTAATCCTGCGCCTCGTCAACAACGACAGCGACCGCGCCACCACTGTCCGCATCAGCGAGGTCAAATTCATCCCCCCCAATCCCTCCATCAATCTCACCGGCTCGCCGCCCACCGCACTTTCCCTGCTGACCGGTCCCGATCAAGATTCCACATCCGTTCGGACACGCGTGCCGCTTTCCAGCCTCGGTGCCGTCCACGCCAGCGCCCCGCCGGAATATGGGCGCACCACCTTCCATGAGCGCACCGGAACGCTCTATGCCGATCTCTCGGTCCGAAACGACGGCACGTACCCCATCCAATCCCCACTCTACGTTGCCATCACCCAACTCAGCGATCCGAGCGTCCGCCTCCTCGCTCCAGATGGGATCTCCGCAGACGGAGTTCCCTACTATGACTTCTCCGCCGCCATCCCAACCGGCGTTCTCAACCCTCAACTCTCGACCCTCCCCCGCACCCTCGCCTTCTCCAATCCAAACCACATCCAGTTCTCATACGGCATTGTCGTGCTCGGCCAGTTGAATCAGGCGCCGTTCTTCACCACAACCCCGCCCATCGAAGGCCTTCCTGATCGCCCCTACACTTACCCGGCCGAAGCCGAAGATCCCGACGGCGATGTTCTGACCTTCTCTCTGGTGCAGAATCCCCCAGGCATGACCATCGATCCTGCCAGCGGAATCGTTTCGTGGACGCCGGCTGCCGACCAACTTGGCACTCATGACATCCGACTCCGCACCGACGACAGCAAAGGCGGCGTGGCCGAACAGCACTACATACTCGGCGTAATCGCTGCGCTGCCGAACCGCCCGCCCTTCTTCACGTCGGCTCCCGTAGTCCAAGTAGAAGTCAACAGGCCGTACACTTACGACGCAGACGCCTTGGATCCTGACGCTGATCCTGTGCAGTTCTCCCTCGTCGCAGGACCCGCCAACATGTCGATCAACGCCAACACGGGAGCCATCCAATGGGAGCCTAAAGCTTCCGATCTTGGAGAGCCTGCTCCTGATACTGTTTCAGATTTACCGTCTCTGGTTCATGGCTTTGTCGCTGAGAAGTATGCCGACGTTACCGATCCCACCGGGCTTTCCTTCGACGCTCTCGGCAATCTGTTCGTGGGGCGAGACAATGGTGGGTCCGGAGGCGGCGTCAACGATCCAGTCAAGATTCACCGAATCCCTCCACGAGGAACATCCGCGACCGAATATGGTCAAGTGGCGCTTCCCGACCCTGACGCTGTCTTTGTGGATCAAACTGGAAGTTTCTCGGGAATTCCCGGCAGCGTGTTGGTTGGCGGTCTCGGACGGATGAGTGCGATACATCCTGATCAGCAAGTTGTTACACTTTACCAGCCGTTTCAACCCCTGGATAATCCGAGCGGACTTATCTTGGACCGGACCGCGCGTCTCCTAATCGCTGATTTCGGTCGTCGTGCCGTATATTTCAGTTCCGGCGGAACTCCCGCCAAACTTTTCGATGTGCCGGCTCAGGTTGCCTTCGTTGCCGCTGATCCTCAGAACCGCATTTTTACGTCATCCAACGATGGAGTCGTGCGCATCCATAGTAGCAGTGGCCTTTTGATCAATAGTTCGTTCTATCGAATCTTTGGAAGCTCTTCCCTCGAGTCGCCGATCGCTTTCGGTCCTGGGGATAACATCTGGGGATCGGACCTGTACCTCTTGAACAACACGACGGGTGAATTGCTCCGCTTCGACGCTTCGGGGAACCCTCATGTGCTCGGCACCGGATTCGGTGTCGCCGGAAATAACCTCCAGTTTGGGGAAGATGGCGCTCTCTATCTTTCCGATTTCACCAAAGATCGAATCTTGCGCATCGCTCCGTCGCAAGCATCGAAAGGTCTGTCCTCCGGACAGCATGAGGTCAGGATCCAAGCCTCCGACGGCCGCGGCGGCACCGCCTCGCAATCATACATCGTTGCTGTCCTTCCCGACCCGGCCAATCATGCGCCGATCCTTATTTCAGAGCCGATGACTGCCGCTTCCGCAGGAATGTTATACTCTTATGATGTCGATGCCATCGACCCTGATAACGACACTCTGAACTATTCGCTAGTCGCTCCGCCTTCCGGAATGGTAATCGACCCGGCTTCAGGTCACATTCAGTGGCCCGTACCGTCACTAGATCCGCATTACGCCTTCGCCGTAGCGCCGACCTTGCAACCCGGGCAGCAAGCGTTCTCCTACGCAACCGCAACAGACACCAGTGGCAACGTGTATTGGGCCGGCTTCTTCAGCGGAACTGCGGATTTCGATCCAGGCGATGGAGAATATTTATTGAACGCCACCAATGAAGACGCATTCGTAGCCAAGTATAGCGCGAGCGGAAACCTGGTCTGGGCAAGGCGGTTTGGTGGAACAGGTATTGGTGGAATAACCGGGCTAACAATAGACGTTCTGGGTAGTGTACTGGTAACAGGGAATTCGGGTGGGACTTGGGACTATGATCCCGGTTCAAGCGTTTTCACTCTAACAAGCCCTTCGTTCCTTGTCAAACTCACTAACGAAGGCGACTTGGTTTGGGCCAAAGGAATCAGCGCCAGGGGAACCAACGCAACCGGACTCGAGACAGACCTCGAGGGAAATGTTTACGCCCTTGGACAATTCGTAGGGACGTTGGACATCAGTCCCCCAGCGGGCCAGCAAATTTCAAGTACAGGTAACTTGGATGGCTACCTTGTTAAGTTCGCTAGCGATGGTAGCTTTCTCTGGTCGCGAGCCCTGGGTGGGGGCACTTTTACTGATCCACGCGGACTATCAATTGATAGGAGTGTACCCAAAGGGGCAGTCTATGTTTTCGGCAGTTTTCAAGGGACCGTTGATTTCAACCCCGGCCCTGTTGAAACGCAGCTTACAAGCAACCAACTACAAAGTGACTTTATCTTAAAATATGATCAGGACGGATTTATTGAATGGGCCAAACAGTTGGGTGGCAACAGCCGCTACCCTGCCGCCGACCAGGAGATCAAGGTTGATACCCAAGGCAACGTTGTCATTACCAGCGTGTTTTCCGGGACTGCTGATCTTGACCCTGGGCTGGCCACTGTCAACTTGACCAGTCGCGGAGGGCATGACGCCTACGTTGTCAAGCTCGACGCTGCCGGTAGCTTTGTTTGGGCCGTACAGTCAGGCGGACCTGGCGGCGAACTCAGCGACGGCCTGGATGTTGACGACTCCGGAAACATTTACATCGCAGGTAGCTTTACCGGGAGTGCAGACTTCGGAACGGCGACTAACCTCGTCACACTCACTTCGACCTCGACCGCGGCCTGTGTTTGGAAATTGGATGCAAACGGAGAGTTGATTTGGACCGTGGGCACACAGGGAGGCGTTGTGGCCCAACCCCAGAAGGTAGCACTCGGCCTTTGTGGCGCACTCTTTATCGCGGGAAATTTCAGGGGCACTGTTGATTTCGACCCTGGATCAGAGGAGCATTCCCTCGATGCTGGAACATTCCGGAGTGCTTTTCTTCTCAAGTTGTCCCAGGGTGCAGGGTGCCCGCTGGTGACTGTCCGCGTCGAGGACGGGCGTGGTGGATTGGACATTCAGTCTTTTTCATTAGCCATAGGAGCTGAATTACCAGGGGAAATCCACGGGACGGTATTTGACGATTTGAATGGGGACGGACTGCGCCAAATCTCTGATCCATTGTCTCAGGCCGAGGAATGGGTGCGGAACGATACCGTCCACATGGCCTCGGGAGGAGTGCCGAAAATCGTTCAACTGCCGGACGGGACATATCGAATGTATTTTGTGCGCGTCGTCGATCCCAAAAACCATGTTCTTATCAGTGCCCACTCCACTAGCGCGACTGGACCCTGGATTGAAGAGGGCGAGAGGTTTCGGGGCACCGTCCAGTCCGATGGCGGTACCTATGTGGGGCACAATATCGAGGTAGTTCCCCTGGGGACCGGCGGGTACCGGATGTACTATCCGGAACCCGATCCATCGGTGGGTCTCTTTCACTGGCACATCAAAAGCGCGTTGTCCGCGGACGGTTTGAATTGGGTCGCCGAACCCGGAACGCGAATTGCCCGGTCTGTGGGTGGCATCCACGTCCACTCGCCTCGCGTTGTCGCACTTTTAGACGGTTCGTACCGAATGTACTTCGCCGGCTCGAACCGGCTGTCGACTAGCGCAGGCGATATTCTGAGCGCGCTTTCTCCAGACGGCATAAACTGGACCCCCGAGCCGGGAATACGATTAGCGCACGGTCCCGAAGGGGTGATGTGGGGACCCGAAATCGTGCCCCTTACCAACGGCAACTTGCGCATGTACTATACTGCCGTCCCTATCCAGAATAACGGCAATCCGCTGCCGGGAACGAACGACCGTATTTACAGCGCCGTCTCCTCGGACGGTGGCATCGATTGGACGAAAGAACCCGGTATTCGCATCGGCAGCAGCTCGGCTGACGAATCGGTCCGGGGCACCGCTTTCGTTCCGCTATGTGGAGGGGCCGCTCAAATCTATTTCTCAGTGCGCGAGACAAACTCCTCAGACCCGGCGCGCATTGTTAGCGCCTTTAATTTCGCGGAACAAGGTCTGGGGGGATGGACGATTTATCTCGACGACAATCTCAATGAAATTCGTGACAGTGGTGAGCGCACCTCCGTCACAAACGCGCACGGTTGCTTCACATTCACCGAATTGCTGCCGGGCACCTATTCTGTCCGGCAGGAGGTTCCCATTGGTCGAACGCAGACGGCTCCTTCCGACGGACTCCATCAGGTTGAGCTGCAGAGTGGCGGGGAAGCATCCGGTCTTAGCTTCGGCAACCGCATCTACCGACCCGAAGAGTTGGCCGAGCTGACGATTAGGGAAATTGAGAGTTCATCATTGGTGTACGATGGGCAATCGCTAACCGTAGGCGGGACTATCTCCTGCACTATCACCAATGCCGGAGCCGCTGATGTGGAGGAACCGTTCGAGGTATCGTTCTTCGAGGATCGAAATCTGAATGGTGCCTTGGAAGACGAAATCGACAGCGTTTTGGGTCGGGTCGGCGTGAACCAATCGATGGTCGCTGGAGAGCAGCAAACACTCACCGTTCAGCTTTCAGGCTATGTTTCGTTTCCAGGTGCGGTCGTTTGGGGATTTGTTGACAGCGGCCACACCGTTGTTGAGACGAGTGAAGCAAACAATTTTGCCAGCACCAGCGCGAACTGCCAGGCGGCTCCGGACCTGGTTGCCTGCTACCTGCGGGTGTCGGTTTCCGGAGAGACAACCACGCTGACCGGGCGCGTCGGCAATGCCGGTTCAATCGAGGCCCCGCCTGGTGTCAGAGTCGCGTTCTACAACGGTAATCCCACGGCCGGCGGCACGCTGCTCGGAGTTGTGCACACCACAAAACGCCTCGCTCCCGGAGATTTCGAGGATATTACCTTGGTGCTCCCAAATGTCCCTCTCGACGATGTCTGGATTTGTGCCGACTTCAGTTTGATTCCGTCGTCGACTCAGGCGGGAGGCTACGATTTCAAGAGCTTCGATGTTCCGGGTGCTATTGCCACTATTCCTCTCGGCATCAATTCCAAGGGGCAAATTGTGGGTGAGGCGCAATTTCCCGCACCGCCTGGCTGGCGGGCATTTCTTTTGAACGAAGGAGTGTTTAGCCATTTCGCCGTGCCAGGTATGGAGCGCACTTGGGTGTCCAGCATCAACGGGCGAGGACAAATCATAGGAGGGGTTAACTTTGGAGATTTCGGGTTTCTCACAACTATTGCGGACTTCGGAACGATTATGCGCATCGATGTCCCTGCTGCGACAGGCGGCACGGTACCAAATGACATTAACGAAGCCGGCGAAATTGTTGGGCAATACAACTCCGGAACTACGAGGAGTGATCGACATGGTTTTGTACGCGCTGAGAATGGGACATTTGCAACTGTTGATTACCCTGAAGATGTTACTTGGTTGTATGGTAACAATGACGTTGGCCAAATCGTAGGGGGATTGCGAGGTGACAAAAGCACAATCTTTCTACCAGGTTCCCGTGCTTGGCTTCGCAATGCCGCCGGGCAATTCACTAGCTTCGAGGTACCATTCTCCGTAGGGACGGTCGCGACGGGCATCAACGACGCGGGTCAAATCGTAGGATGGTTCAAAGATAATGGAGGAGTAGAACACGGGTTCCTTCGTGATCCTGCGGGTATGTTTATGACTATAGAGGTTCCTGGTTCCATTGACAGGGAAACTCGTGCGATTGGAAACGCGGGGCACATCACGGGTTGGTGGCAAGATTCCAGCGGCGTCTTTCACGGTTTCATCGCCACTCCCGTGGGCACGGTGCGCGAGTGCGATGAAAACAACAATCTCTTCAGTCCGAATCTGGTAGTAGGCGGCCTTGGAAGCGTGAGCGGCACGGTGTTCGATGACGCGAACGGTAATGGCGCTCGGGACTCAGGAGAAGCCGGCCTTGCCGGCTGGGTCGTGTATCTCGATCACAACCGCAATAGCCGACGCGATCCCATGGAGATCGTCGCCACCACGGCAGACAACGGCTTCTACAAATTCTTGAATCTGGCGGCAGGCAGCTACGTGGTGGCGGAGGATCGTCCGAATGGGTGGGCGCTGACGGTGCCCGCGAGCATGTCATACCAAGTCGCGCTCACTAGCGGACTGAACCTGACGGACCGCGACTTCGGCAACATTCGCGCCGACACCTCCGTCACGAACCGCCCTCCCCGGCTTACCAGCAGCCCGCCGACCGGTGCTGATGTGGGGCAACTTTTGCGGTATGACGCCGTTGCAATCGATCCCGACGGCGACACGCAAACCTTCGATCTCACGGTTCATCCGGTTGGAATGGCCGTGTCTGCGATAGCCGGCGTGGTTGTGTGGGTTCCAACTTCGGAGCAAGTCGGAACTCACGATGTTGTCCTGCGGGTGCGGGATGGGCGTGGGGGTGTGGCACTTCAGCCCTTCTCGATTGTCGTGGTGCCTCCCAACACAGTGCCGGTTATCACTTCTCGGCCCACTGGCCCGGCGGTCGTTGGCGCGCCGTGGCAGTACCAACTGCGTGCTCAGGATGCGGATGGCGATGCGATTCATTTTGCACTGACGGATGGACCGGCGGGGCTGACCGTCAGCGCGGACTCTGGGCTCGTGGCTTGGACACCCGCGGTGGCGGATGTCGGATTGCGGCATATTGCGGTCACCGCCAGCGACGGCCGAGGCGGATCGACCACGCAGTCGTTCGATCTTCCTGTCGTCGCCACTGCGGTGAACGATCGTCCGCGGATCACGAGCCTCCCGCGCGGGTCGGTCCGGCTCGGCAGCACCTGGCTCTATGCCATCGTGGCTTCCGACCCGAATAGCGATCCGATCACCTACGAATTAGTCGATCCTCCGGACGGCATGAGCGTTGATTCCAGTGGACTGGTCTCGTGGACACCCTCGGCGGCGCAGTTTGGTCCGAACTCAATCACTGTGCGGGCCTCAGACGGGCGTGGCGGTGTTGTGAGCCAGGGCTTTACCGTACATGTGGTTAGCACCGCCGGCAATCAGCCACCGGAGATCACCTCCAATCCGCGCTTCGCAGCGACGGTCGGCCGACTTTACTCTTACGACGCGACAGCCACCGATCCCGATGGGGATGTGCTTATCTGGAGCCTCGACACCCAGCCGGCCGGCATGTCCATAGACGCCGCATTCGGAAACCTTCGTTGGACGCCCGCGATAGAGCAACTCGGCACTCGAGACGTCGTCGTGCGGGTGACTGACGCACAGGGGGCCTACGCCACGCAAAGCTACACCATCACAGTTCGGGCCACGAATCTGCCCCCGCAGATTACCTCGATCCCGCCGACCATCGCGGCCATCAACACGGCTTACACCTATGCCGTCGGCGCGAACGATCCCGAAGGTGAATCGCTGAGCTACTCTCTGACAACGCAGCCCGCTGGCATGGCGATGAACGCCACGACAGGGCAAATCACATGGACTCCCACGTCCGCTCAACTCGGCCCGCAGAGCGTCGCCGCGAGGGTCGAGGATACGGACGGCGCTTCGGCCGTTCAGAGCTACACTGTCGTGGTGTTTGCGACGGCGGAGAATCAAGCGCCGGTGATCACCTCTATCCCGGGCTTCGCGGCCACGGCGAACGTGCCGTATCAATACCCTGTCACGGCCAGCGACGCCGACGGGGAGGTGTTGACCTTCCAACTCCTCAATCACCCGGCGGGCATGACGATCAACAGCACCTCCGGCGTGATCACATGGACGCCCACGCTGGCACAGGTCGGCATCCGTACAGTCTCCGTGGCTGCGGTGGATCCTCGCGGGGCGGGCGGGTCACAATCTTTCACCATCGGCGTCACGGCCACCAATGCCGGCCCGGTGATCACCTCCGAGCCGATCCAAATGGTTGGCGGCGGACTGCTTTATCGTTACGATGTCCGTGCCAGCGATCCCGACGGTGATCCGCTGACGTTCACCCTCACGCAAGGTCCCGCGGGCATGGCCATCGACGGACTCGGTCGGGTTACATGGACTACCACCGTGGACGATGTCGGCACACATCGCATCGTGATCACCGTCGAGGACACCAAGGGGCTGAGCATGATTCAGACCTACGATTTGGCGGTAATCGTGGATTCCACGCCGCCTTTGGTGAGGCTTGGGCGCGGCGCGGACCGCCTGCCGCGCGGCGCCATTCTCGAGATCACCGCCTCGGCCACCGACGGCAATGGCAGCGGCATCGCGTCCCTGAACCTGACCATCGGAGGTTTTCCGATCCCCCTGAATGCAAACGGCTATGCGGAGGTGGTGCTCAATCAGGTTGGAACTTTTGAAGTGCTGGTTCGAGCGGTGGATAATGCGGGGAACACGGGTCAGGACAGCTATTTGCTCACCGTCTATGAGCGGATTTTCGATCCCACAGCGCCCGTGGTCGCCATTACCGCGCCCGTCGATGGCGCAGTGCTCACGGCTCCGACGGACATCATTGGCACAGTGCAGGACGACGCTCTTGTCCGCTACAGACTTGAGGCCTTCCGGGCGAGCGATGGCGAATTGGCGCAGGTCGTGCACGGAACGACACCGGTGACCAATGGCCCGCTCGGCAAACTCGACACTTCGGTGCTCTCCAACGACACCTACAGGCTCGTGCTCACCGCCGAGGATGCGGGCGGCAACTCCTCTTCCGTCGAGACCGAGGTCAGCGTCGAAGGCGAACTCAAACTCGGCAACTTCCGGCTGTCGTTCACCGACCTCTCGATCCCGGTGAATGGCATTCCGCTGACTGTGGCTCGCACCTACGATACCCTGACGGCCAATCAGTCGACGGATTGTGGCCACGGCTGGCGTCTGGAGTTGAAGCAGACGGACCTGCGGACCAGCGTGCCGCGAACCACGCCCGAGGAGCAGGAAGCTGGCATTTTCAACTCGCTCAAATCGGGGTCTCGAGTGTACGTGACGGTGCCGGGAGGCCGGCGCCAGGGCTTCACGTTTCGCCCTCAACGGCAACAGGGATATAGAGGCAACTTATTTGGCTTTCACGATCCACTCTTTGTTCCGGATCCGGGGGTCACGAGCAGTCTCTCCGCGAAAAACGTCACGATCCTGCAACTGGCCGACGGCAGTTTTATTTCCCCCAACGGACTCGCGTACAATCCGGAGGACGCGCTCAACTTCGGCGGCAGCTACACGCTCAGCACGCAGGACGGCCTGGGCTACGAAATCGATGCGCGCTCCGGGGACATGAGGCTCATTGCCGACGGCAACGGAAACACGCTCACGTTTACCACCGACGCGATCATTAGTTCCTCCGGGCCGCGCATCACGCTTGAGCGCGATCCCCAAGGCCGCATCACCGCGGTGGTCGATCCCGCCGGAAAGAAGGTGCGCTATGCCTACGACTCTCGCGGCGACCTAGTGTCTGTGACTGATCGCGAGGACAACGAAACGCAGTTTCTCTACGACTCGCCCCGGCCGCACTACCTGACCGAAGTGGTCGATCCACTTGGCCGCAGCGGCGTGCGCACCGAGTACGACGAGATGGGCCGGCTTGTTCGCATGATCGATGCCGCAGGCAATCCCGTGGACCTGATCCACGATCCCGACCAGTCGACCGAATCCGTCCGTGACCCGCTGGGCAACGTCATGACATTCAAGTACGACGAGCGCGGCAATGTCCTGGAAGAAGTGGACGCGATGGGAGGCGTGACCATTCGTACTTATGATCTCAACAACTACATGACGAGCGAGACCGACCCGCTCGGAAAAACCACGACTTTCAGCTACGACGGTGACGGCAACGTCTTGACCAGGACCGATCCGCTCGGGAACGTGACTCGGAACACATACTTGGCGATCTACCCGATTGGTCTGCAGGCACGCCTCGCCAATCCACGTCCAACAATACTCCTGGCCACGACCACCGACCCGCTCGGCAATACGACACAAAACACTTATGATGGAAGTGGCAATATGGTCGCCACCACGGATCCGCTCGGTAACGTCACCCGCTACTCGTACGACTCCGCGGGCAACCAAATCTCCAACAGCGATCCGGAGGGCAATCGCACCACTTTCGAGTACGACGCCTCCGGGTTGTTGACGAAGCAACTCGACCCACTTGGCAACGAGACGGTGTTTACGTACGATGCGAGCGGCAACCAGCTGACGCAGACTACCAAAGCGACCACCTCAACGGGTTTGCGCTCTCTCACCACCACGACGGTTTATGACGACAATGGACGCCCGGTCGCCGTGACCGATCCCGAGGACAACATCACCCGCACGGAATACGACGCCGCCGGCCACACCATCGCCACCATCGATGCCATGGGGCGCCGCACTCGACTCCTCTATGACGACCGGGGTCAACTCGAGCTCACCGTCTTCCCGAATAATACCTCGAGCTCGATCGATTGCGATGCGGCCGGCCGCCGCATCGCGTCGACGGATCGTGCCGGTCGGGTCACCCGATACGAATATGACCGGCTCGGGCGACCGGTGAAAACCATCGCCCCCGACGAAACGCCGGATGACCCAGACGACAACCCGTTCACCTCGACGCAATATGATGCCGTCGGTCGAGTGATGGCGCAGCTCGATGAACGGGGGAACCGCACGGTGTTTACGTATGACGACGCCGGAAGGCAGACGGCGATCACAAACGCCCTCGGGCACGTGAGCCGGAGTACCTACGATCCCGCCGGGCGCAAACTCGCGGACATCGACGCTCTCGGCCGCGCCACGCGCTTTGCCTATGACGCCGCTGGTCGGCGCACGGAGACTCGGTTCGCCGATGGAACTACCCGGACATCCGCCTACGATGTGCTGGGCCGTGTGGTCACCGAAACCGACCAGGCCGGAGTGCAGACGAAGTTCGAATACGATTCACTCGGGCGTCTGACCGCGGTGATTGACGCTCTCAATCAAAAGACGGAGTACACGTATTCGGAGACGGGAAATCTGCTTACGCAGAAAGACGCCCTGGGCCGCGTCACGCGCTATGAATACGACGGGCTCGGCCGACGAGTTGCGACCGTCCTCCCGCTGGGCCAGCGATCGACGGTCGCCTACAACGGGTGCTGCGGCACGGTGAGCGCCTCAACCGATTTCCGCGGGTTCACGACCACGTACGAGTACGACGAAACCAACCGCCTGAAACGCAAAGTCCCTCCTGCAGAGCTGTCGGCGCTCAACCCTCAGCCGACGACCTTCACGTACACGCCAACGGGACAAAAAGAATCCATCACCAATGCCCGGGGTATCACCATCATTACCTATGATGCGCGCGGCCGATTGCAATCCCGCACCGATCCCGATGGGCGCAAAATTGCCTACGAATACGACGCCGCCGGCAATCGAACCAAACTCACGACGTACCACGCCGATGGATCAGTGGCTGGAGTGCAGACGTTTACCTTCGATGCCCTGAACCGCCTCGCGTCTGTCACCGATCCTGACGGCGGACAAACCACATTCGCCTATGACGAAGTGAACAATGTCCGCCTGGCCACCCTACCCAATGGCACCACCCGATCGGACACCTACGATCAACTCAACCGGCTCACGCTGCGCGAACACCGAAACAACCAAGGCGTCATCGCCAGTTTCGCCTACACCGTCAATGCCACCGGCCAGCGGACCCAATTCGTCGAAAACACCGGCCGCACCGCCCAGTACGCCTACGACACCCTGTCCCGCCTCACCCAAGAACAAATCAATGACCCCACGTCCGGCCTCCGCACCATCGGGTATTCCATGGACGCCGTCGGCAACCGCCTCGCCCGCACCGACTCCGCCGAGGGAACCACCACCTTCTCGTACGACGCCAACGGCCAATTGATCACCGAAGCACTCAACGGCGTGACGACCACCTACTCGTACGACCCGAATGGCAATACCCTCTCCCGGACCCTCGATGCCGACCATCGCGCCGAATACCAGTGGGACTTCGAAAACCGCCTCGCCGCCGCCAGCGTCACGGAGGCGGGTGCGACGAAGGAACTCGCTTACGCTTACGACGACGACGGCATCCGCGTCGCCTCAACCGTCGACGGCATCGAAACCCGCTTCCTCATCGATGCCAATCGCCCGTACGCCCAAGTCGTGGAAGAATACGCCCCCATTGGCGCGATCCACGCTTCCTACACCCACGGCCCTCACCACCTGATCTCCCAAAACCGCGGCGGTGTTCGCTCATGGTTCCACGGCGATCACATTGGGACCACTCGCGTGCTGACAAATTCCAGTGGCCTACAGACTGACGTGTACAGCTTCGACGCTTATGGGCGCGCTCTCCTGCAGAGCGGCCCCACGCCCAACGCCTACCGCTTCGCCGGCGAGCAGAGGGATAGTAATCTAGGTCTGGATTACCTGCGCGCCAGGTATCTGAACTTCAATGGGGGGAGGTTTTATGGAAGGGATCCCTTCGGTGGAAAGCTAACGACTCCCGTTTCCCTTGAACCGTATCAATACGCGTCAGCTGATCCGGTGAGAGCAACTGACCCATCAGGCAAGGTGACTTTAGTAGAGCAAATCACCGCTATCGCGATTCGATCTACGCTCGTTTCATTGTCCGTGTCAGGCTACCAACAAGGACGTTCGTTTTTCGCGTCCAAAGGCGCATACACCGAATGGGAAGGAAACTTGTTTCTTTTCTCAGCAGACCCGACCACCTTCACAGCTAACAATCCATTGCTTAATGCATTTGTGGATTTGGATTTCATAAGAAATCTTAGGGGCGGGATATTCGAAATTGGTCCGGATGTGGGATTTGGGGCACTACTATTCAATAGCAAATGCGATGCTAATATTCCGTCGTGCGACAAAATCGTGGGACAAGGCGTTGTGTTTGGTTTTAACTGGGGCATTAGCTTGAGCGGGTTCGAGGTTGCAGAAACCAGATTTGAAGCT
>JBJXFS010000340.1:0-63745 GCA_046155625.1 Verrucomicrobiales bacterium
TTGCGCCCGGGGGGCGGTGCGGCATCACGACGACACCACCGTCGTGCTGCACGACTGGTTTCAGGTGCTGATGAACGAGGAGAGCAAAGCTCGCCCCCGTCAACATCTGGCGTTCCTCGACTGAACCGCGCCTCTGCGTTCACTCCATCCGCGCGTGCGGCATGCTGTGAGGCGTGCCGCACGCGTCCGTGCAACGGCTGATCCGGGAGATGGGCATGAGAACGGGGAACGGCTGGGAGTGCGGAAGTGACGGCCTCGTCGGGTTTCGATTTTTCCAACGCGAGTGACCTCGGCCTGGACCTGCCCGCATTTCGATTCGGACTGCCGCCGCTGCTTCCGCCTGGCCGCACGGCCAACGTGGTCCTGGACTTTTCGTTGAGCTCCTTGACCGCCGAGGTGTCGTCCACGTTGTCGATGGCCGCCCCAGGCCGTGTGATCCCAGAGCCCGGGGCGGCCTTGGCTTAATCCCCCTGGAGAAATTCCATTGACCGGTGCGGGAAAGCGGTTAAGGCTCCACCTTCCGACCATTTCAGCCCCAACTGGCCATGTCACGAGTTTGTCAAATTACTGGAGCCCGCGCGCGTCGCGGCAATCGCATTCACCACAGCGGTCTCGCCAAGAAGAAAGGCGGGATCGGCTTGAATCATGTGAAGAAGGTGGGGCGGACGTTTTCTCCGAATCTGCGGGACAAGCGGGTGTGGGTGCCGGAGTTGGGGCGGTTCGTTCAGGTGCGGTTGACGGCGCGGGCGTTGAAGACGATCAACAAGAATGGCGCATTCAGCACGCTCAAGCAGGCCGGGTTGATCTAGATTTCCTGAATTTCACCTCTCCAAGCCCGAGTCCAACCCACAACCCACGCAACCACCATGGCCTTCTCGACCGTTAGTAAAAAGTCCGGTAAAACCTATTACCTCCACAGCCGCGTCACCGTTCTCAAGGGTGGTCGCGAGCAGCGGATTTATTTCTTCGCGGGAGAAGCGAAGGAGGGGGCGATCGACAAGCTGCCCGATGGGTATATGGTGAGCGAGAACGATCGGACGGGATTGCCGATCTTGAAGAAGAAGCCCTAACGAAGGGAATCACCTGGCCGAACTTCATCGGTCGATTTGGCGTGCAGTCGGCAGTGCTGCATTGAAGAGGAACCGTCCATGGATTCAGCCCGTCTCGGTCTGCCGGGCGGGTTCGTTTTTTGTGGCGATGGCGCCTCGGGTGGCGGTGTGGTGTGGGGCGGTTACCGCGGCGATTTCCGTGTCGGCGGAAAGCCTCTGTCCGGCCTCGCCGGAGGAGCGCCGCCAGCATGCCGCTCCGGTTCTGGAGGTCGGGGCGCGTCCATGGAGTCTGGCGCCGCTGCCCGCAAAGGTGCCCAGCGCCCCGTCGGTGCAGCTGGCGCCACCCCACAGCGAAGAACGCCGCCAGTTGGCGCGGCGATTCACGTTTGTGCTGAGCGGGCTGCCACCCCGGGAGGACGATGTCCAGGCATTTCTGGCGGACGCATCGGGCCAAGCCCTGGACAAACTGCTCGATCGCTTGGTGGCAACGGCCACCGCTCCGCAGCGGCTGACCGAAGTCTGGCTGCGGGCGACCGGGTATGCGGATCGTTGGCCGTCGGTCGATGGGCCCGCCACCGCCCAATCGGCTGAAGCCTGGCGCTATCGGGACTGGGCGGTGAGTGCCTTGCGCGGATCGCGGGACGTGCGATCGCTCGCCCGCCTCACCCTGGCGGGCGATGGGCAACCGCCCGGGAAATTGGGTGGGGTCGACCGTCGAGCGGTCATGGCCACGCAGTGGCACATGACTGGGTTCCCCGCGACAGGGGACTTCGAGCAGACGATTGTCGAGTGGAGCGGCAGGCAGGCTGAGCGCACGGCGCGTGCGTTTCTGGGGATCGACCTGACCTGTGCGCGCTGTCACGATCACCGGGCTCTCCCGTTGTCATCAGAGGAGGCCGCCGGCCTGGTGGCTATTTTCGCGCACACACGGGCCTTTGTCCCTGGGCCTGACGGGGCGCCGCAATGGCACCGGGTGGCCACCGGCACCGAAGCCTCGCGGGAAAAGCGTCAGCGGATCCTGGACGCGATCGCGGTGGAGGAGGGGAAGGTTGAGGTGAGGCGGCGCGAATTCGCTCTGCTGGCCGCGGCCGAATTCCATCCGCAGACGGCCGAGTACGTGCGCGCCGCCTGGGCGTGGCATCGGAAGCCGACCGATTCGCTGGCCTCCCTTGCCGCCAGTCGCGGCCTGCTGGAAGAACCAATGCGCAAGTGGGTGGAAACTCTCGGGCTGAACGGGGATGCGCCGACTCATGCGCTGGCGGCCCCGTGGTGGGCGGCCTGGACCGCCGCCCGGGATGCGGGAACGCCAGAAGCGGTGGCCACGGCGGCCCGCGCCATACAGGAAGCCCATCGGATCGACTCCGACAGCCCGTTTTTCAGCATGTCGCCGTCGATGGATGCCTTCTTTACCCGCGACCAACAGAGGCAAGTGAACCACGCGACGGCGAAGGTTGCTGCGTTGCGGCGCACTTTGCCCGAGGATGACGCTATTCCGGCCTTGGGCGAAGGGTCTCCACCGGGAATCGAACCGCCGGCGCTGCTTCCGAGCCTGCCCGCTCTGTTGACCGGTGGAGGGACGCCCATCCCCATCTCCCCGCCCGGCGCCGGCCGCCGCGCTTTGGCCACCTGGCTCGAGGGCGAGGGCGCCCGGTTTTTCGCCCGACTTGCCGCCGTGCGGCTCGCCCAAGGACTCGGGGCTCCATTTCTACCCGAACCCGTCGATCTCCGTCTGTGGTCAAATCAGCCACCGCCCGAGGCCGAACGCCTGGACAGCGTGGCCGCCGCCTTGCTTTCCGGCGGGTGGCCGGCTGCCGCCAAACGGGCGCTGATGTTTCAGGCCGCCAGCCCCTCCAGGCCCCTGCTGTCGATGGGAAGCAGCGAGTGGCGCGATGCCGTGCTATTTGTCGCCGGGACTCTCGACCCGCGCCAAGGGGGACCACCCGACGCTGCGCCCGATTCGACCCGCCGCGGCCTGTATCGCGAATGGGCGCCCGTCCCGGCACCGCCGACCGCCGAGTTTCTCGAAGCACAAGCCTCCGCTCTCGCCTCCCTGACCCGTCGCAAAGGCGGGTCCGATCCCGTGGTGCAACTGACCTGGCTGATGCACCACGTGTTTCAGCGCTCGCCGACGCCATCCGAGCGCGAGACGTTTTTGTCCAATCCCGCGGCCCTGGAGGGCCTGTGCGCTCAACTGCTTCAGAGCGAGGAATTTCGCGTCATGCCTTAACCTGAAAAGGACGATGGAACAACCACGAAAGTCACGGAACACACGAAAAATCATTAACTTAGGACAAGCGACCTTCTCATCCATCAGGTGAACGGCAATTGTTGGGCAATGCTTGGCTTTTCGTGTGTTTCGTGTTTTTCGTGGTTCCTATCCCGGTGCTTAGGATAATCGCCTGGCTGGTGAACTCGCAGGTGCGAATTGTCAATGGCTCGTGGCGCTTACAATTTGTCCAGCCCCAGAATGTCCGGTTCGTTCACCTCATGCCGCCCACCCCGCCCACCACGACTCCGCCCTCGCTGCTTCGTCGACCCGGATGTTGGGTCACATTTCTCGCGCTCGTACCGCTGCTCATCGGCGGCCTGTACTTGACGGAAAATATTGTAGGGGCGCGCCGGCTCGCCCGGGTGACGGCCGACCTCGCCGCCGGCGGGATTGAACTTGATCCCCACAAAATCACGCCCACCCGCCCGCCCGACGATGAGAATTTTTTCGCCACCCCATTTCTCGCGGCCATCGGTGCAGGCTCGGCCCACGACCCCGGCATGCAGGCGGTGCGGCGTATGGAGAAATGGGAGATGATCTCGCGTATCGAGCCGCTCCACAGCGCGAAGCCCACCGATTGGACGGCGGTGCGCGACGCGATCGCCGCCAAGGACAAGCAAGCTGGAATCACGCCCACCGACCGCCCGATCGCCGATTTGTTGGTCTCGTTGGATCGCGACCTCACACCGATCGCCGCCGAACTGACCGCCGCGCTCGCCCGGCCGAAATCGCGCCTCGTGCCGGATTTTTACGACGAATTGCGCGCGGGGAAGGATTCCGGGAATCTCGACCAGTCGTGGATCCATGATGTGCGAACTCTGGCCTGTGCCTTGGCCTTGCGGGGGCGCTTGGAGATTGAGGCCGGAAATCCCAGATCAGTCGCGGAGACAGTCCTGATCCTCCTGAGGCTGGCCGAGGGCGTCGAGACCGATGGAGCCACTCTCGGCTTGTTGGTAGCCAATTCGGTAACTCGCCAAGCTGGATTGATCGCTTGGCTCGCCGCCGATCGCCGCGTCTTGCCCCGCCAGGTTTGGGTCGACTGGGCGCGCGCGTTCTCCCGTCCACGGCCGCTCGAACTCCTGCCGGATGTTGTCCGTGGAGAAATGATCACGCTTCAGCATGGGGCGCTCCGTGTGCGTGCCGACCGCGGGAGCCTCTTTCCTGGCAGCTTTAACACTGCGACCCTCAGCTACAACCCGCCTGACCCGTGGGTACAGGTCGCCGCACAATTTATCCCCCGCGGTTGGTTCGACATGAACGAGGCCCATGCGCTCCAATCCCTGAGCGAGCTGATCCGCCACTTCGAAAAGCCCCCGTCGCCGGATTATTTCGGCCGAAACGCCATGGAGACGTGGATTCGACCCAAGATCGAACCCGCTGGCTGGCTTCACCATCATTTGTTCGCTCGTTCCTGCCTCGGACTGTATCCCAGTATAGGGTCCGCCGCCGCTTCCACCCAGTCCCTGTGTCGCCTTGCTGAAGTGGCCTGCGCGTTGGAAATTTTGTTCCGCGATCGGCAGGGGTACCCCGAGTCGCTGGACGCCTTGGTCCCCGAGTTCTTGCCCGCCGCGCCCGTCGACTTCGATGCCCGGCCCATTCGCTACGCGCAGGATCCAGCCAACGGGCGCTACAAAATTTGGTCGATCGGCGAGGACGGTGTCGACGACGGGGGCGTGGAAAAGATGGAGAATCCGCGACCCAAGAAATCACCCCGCCGTTGGTCGGAACCCGTCGGCGACTGGGTTTGGCACTATGGGCGATGAAGAGCGCTACCACTCAAAGAAATCCCAATCGTCCGGCAGTTTGATGCCGACTTCGGCCATTTCGCGGGTGGCCTCGTCTCGGGCGTGTTGGCGGCCGGCTTCGTAGGTGGTGCGTTGCTCGGGGCGGAGGACGGCGAGGATGGCGTCGTCGCGCGACTGGCCGGGCGGGATGGCGGCGCGGTCATTGCCGAGGCCTTCGAACTGCATGGAGGGGTCGAAGTCTTTGGAACCTCGCGCCATGAGGGCGAAGACTTGATCCTGCTGCGCCTCGTCGAGGCCGACCATGGCATCGAGTTGTTCGACGCGCCGTTCGGCCTCGTACTGGACGCGGTTGACGCGTTCGGCGAGGCGTTCCTTTTGGTATTCAGCCAGTGCCTCGCCTTGCAGCGTCTGCTGCATGAACGAATCGACCTCCTCCATCGAGTGGAAATCGTGATGCGCTTTCGCGTAATCCATCAGCGTGCTGTCGGCGCGGCCGGTCACTTCGGCGATTTTTCCCGACTCCTTGATCGCTTGGTCGTCGAGCCATTGTTTGAGCGATTCCTGTTGGGACTCGGTCAAATCGTAGCGTTGGGTCAAGTCGGCGACGGCGCGTTCGATGCGTTGTTTCGATTCGAGCCGTCGCAGGCGTTCGAAGAGCGGTGAGACTTCGTGCAGGAACGGCTTGGAGGCATTGAACATGTCATTCAGGTCAACCGGCCGGCCGGCCTTGAGGTCGTCAAAAATCGAGCGACGTCCGGAGGCCGCGAGCTTTTCGCGTCGGGTGGCGGCGTTGGCTTCAGTGGCCTCGAGGGCGGCAATACGGAGCCGGTCGCGCTCGAGCGTGCGTTCGAGTTCGGCGATTTTTTCCGCCTCGGTGCCGGCGGGCGGCGGCAGGCTGCGTTGGAACAGGGTAGTACCGAGGGCACCGACGACCAGACCGAGGACGACAAACAATGGGGCGCGCATGACGGATTGGCGTGGGGTTTCGCCGTGGCGGACTCCGTGATGTCGCGCAAGGACGGCGCTTGTCATGCTGAAAATACGGGGTTTCTCTCCACCACCGCACCCGGCTCCCCAACCCTCATGTCCTTGCCCCCGCCCGTCCGGGCTTCCGCCGCCATCGAAATTACCGACTTGAGGGTCGATTATGGCGACTTCGTGGCCGTCGACGACGTGTCGCTTTCGGTGCCGCCGGGCGAGGTGTTTGGTCTGGTCGGGCCGAATGGCGCGGGCAAGACCAGCACCTTTCGCGTGCTCGCCACCCTGATGGAGCCGACGTATGGCGAAGTGCGCCTGTCCGGGATCGACATTCTGGAAAACCCGCGGGCGGCGCGCCACATTCTCGGATACATGCCGGATCTGGCGCCGGTCCCGTCTGACCTGAAGGTCTGGGAATTCCTCGATCTTTTTGCCGACGTCCATGGACTGGGATCCGCGGCCGTCCGCCGCAACCGGTGGGAAGAAGCCCTCGCCGCGGTGTCATTGACCGACAAGCGCGATGTCTATTGCCGCACGCTTTCGCGAGGCCAGACGCAACGGTTGGTGCTCGCCAAAACCGTGCTCCATCGCCCGCGTGTCCTCATCCTCGACGAACCGGCCAGCGGCATGGACCCGCTCTCGCGCCGCAACCTGCGGTTCGCGCTGCGCCGACTCGCGGACGATGGCGCCACTATCATCGTCAGTTCCCACATCCTCGGCGAGTTGGCGGAAATGTGCACGTCGCTCTGCGTCATGAATCGCGGCCGGCTGCTCGCGTCCGGCTCGGTCGAGGAAGTGCGGCAGGCGCTTGGGCGCACCGAGCGCACGTTGTCGGCCACCGTGCTCGGGCGCACCCAGGATGCCGTCGACTGGCTCGTCGGGCGGCGGGCGGTGGACATGGTGCGGGAGCACGGGCCGCGCGTCAGTTTTCGGTTCGCCGGGACGCAGGAGGAACAGGCCGAATTGCTCAGCGGATTGGTCGGCCTCGGCCTCCGCGTGACTGCCTTCGAGGAGCAGAAATCCACCTTTGAGGACATCTTGGTCGAAGTAGCCGAAAACAATTTGATTTCATGAACGAGCACGCCGCCTGGAAGATTTGGAGCAACCCGATTTTTAGGCGCTACGCGCGGTCGCGGCTCCGGCCGCAGGCACTGGGCGTGGCATTGATCCTGACGGTGCTGGTGTCCGGCTTTATTTTCTTCATCACGCGGACGATCTCGATCCATCAGGGAAGGATGCCTTTAGTGGATGCAGAACGCTTGCCGTTGCTTTTCCTGCTCGGCATTCAGGCCTTCATCCTTTTCATTCTCGGAACGGGTCAGGTGGCCGGCGGGATGACCGGAGAGGCGGACGAAGGTGTGCTCGACTACCAGCGGCTCACGCCCATGACGCCGCTCGCCAAAGTGCTCGGCTATCTCTTTGGGTTGCCGCTGCGGGAATACGTGATGTTTGCGAGCATCCTGCCGTTCACCGCCTGGGGGTTGTGGCGTGGCGAAGTGCCGTTCTCCGCGTGGGGGTCGTCGTACCTCGTGTTGCTGACTTCCGCGGTGCTGTACCACCTGACGGGGTTGGTCGCCGGAACCGTGGTCCGCAACCGACGGTGGGCGTTCCTCATCTCAATTGGCATCGTGTTCGTGCTCTATAGCATCATGCCACAGGTTGCGAAATTCGGCCTCACGACATTCAAATACTTCACCGTCTGGCCAGTCTTCGAGGAACAAATCAGCCATTTCGCGCCGCGCACGGCCGGGCGGTTGATTCGCAACATTCAACGGATGGGACCCGAGGTTGGATTCTTCGGCCTGAGTTTCTCCGAAACCGTATTCACGCTGTTCGCGCAAGCCGGCCTGATCCTGACGTTCCTCGTCATGCTGTGGCGGCGGTGGCGGCAGGCGGAATCTCACCTGCTCGGCAAAATCTGGGCGGTCGGTCTGATGGTCTGGACGCAGGTGATGCTGCTGGGAAATGCGCTGCCTCTCATCGCGCCGGGACTGCTCTTTCCGTCCCGCGAGTTTCAGCAGCGCCTGTACGCGGCCCGCGGCTGGACGCCCTCGATCACCGAAGGCATGGCCATGATCGGGCTGTACGGTCTGGTCGCGCTTCTCCTCGTCCTCATCCTCGCCTCCATCATCACCCCAACCCTCGACGGTCAGGTCCGCGGGCAGCGGCGCGCCCTCAAACTCGGGCAGCCCCGACCACCCTGGTTCTCGGATGCGGCCACTGGATTTTGGTTCGTGCTCGCCCTGGCTGCGGCCGGGGCGGCCGGGTGGTATCTTTTTGCGCGGGCGTTGATCCACTCGTCCTGGTATGCGGGGCTTGCGCTCCCTGCCGCCACCCCGTGGGCATTTGCCCTCGCCATGGGCACGGCCTCGCTCGCCTTCCATGCGCTGCTCGAACTCTGGGGCGCCCGCCGCGTGTTTCTCGGCGTCGTCTTTATCGGGATCGCCCCACTCATGGTCGGCGCCACCCTGCTTGGCGCCAGCGAGGGCGGCCGCGATCAACTCATGACTGCCGGCCTGTGGATCATCACCATCTCGCCGCTCGCCGGCCCGCTCGTCGCCAGCCAAGTCGTGCTCCCAACCATCGACCTCCCCGTCGCCGCCTCCCGCGCGCTGACCCCCGCCTTCTGGTTCTGGCAGTCGCTGGCCGCCGCCGCCGCCGTGGTCCTGATCCACCGGCTCTGGGTCAGCAAACGGCGGCGCCGGCAATGAGGGGGGACGCGACCGAGCCCCATCCCTCTATTTCCCCACGCAATACAACGCGTCCTCGGTCCGGATGAAGAGATTATTGTGGGCGATGGCGATGGTGGAGCGCAGGTCACGAGTATTGCGGTCCATCATTTCGACGCGATGGAGCCGCTCGAATTTGGCCGGGTCGGCCTTGACGACAAAGACTTCACCGCGGTGGTCCATGACGTAGATTTTGCCATCGCCAGCGGTGGGGGAGGCTTCGATTTTCGTGCGTCCACCGAGGTCTTCGTGCCACAGCACCTCGCCCGTGTCGGGTTTCACGCAGGCGAGCCGCTGCTTATCGCCGTTGAGGATGTAATAATGCCCCTGGTAGAACAGCGGCGTGGCCACGTCCGAGGAAACGTCGCGGTAGGCGCGTGACGGCATCTCTTCATCGCTGAGCTTCGAACGCCAAGTGAGGGCGCTTTCCGCGGTGTGCGCACCCTGCAAACCGGCTTTGACGGCGTAGACCGGAGCGCCCTTGGGGGCGCAGGCGAGCACGGTTTTGCCGTCGGCAACCGGTGACGGGACGAGACGCCAATGGCCGATCTTGGTCGGATTCCATGTCCCCCAGCGCCAGAGCTCCTTGCCGGTCGCAGGGTCGTGGCCCGAGATGCAATCGCCCCCGGATATGAGGATTTCCTTGCGGCCGCCGAGGGTGGCCGGAATGGGTGTGGTGAAGGCTTCCAGCGATTCATCGACGGCATCCGCCGGGCGCACGACACGCCACAGATCCTTGCCGGTGGCGGGGTCGATGGCGAGCAGGTAACTCTCGTTCTTGCCATCGGGCTCGCCTTTTTGCTCGCCGTGAGCTTCGAAGGCCGAGTTGCGCTGAAGGACTTGCATGTAGAGGCGTCCATCGTGCAGCACCGGGCTCGTCGAGAACGTCCACAGGAACGCGAAACGCCCGTGATCTTTTTGGATG
Source organism: Verrucomicrobiales bacterium (assembly GCA_046155625.1). Classification (GTDB taxonomy): domain Bacteria; phylum Verrucomicrobiota; class Verrucomicrobiia; order Verrucomicrobiales; family V1-33; genus CAJBME01. The sequence continues at coordinate 9,696 of JBJXFS010000340.1, forward strand.
TTGCGATGCCATTCTTTTTTGCCGTCCAGAGTGAAGGAAGCCAGATCACCCGATCCGGCGAAAAAGACGACCCGTTTCCCATCGGAGGCTGGCGAGGGCCCGGCGAAATTGCTGCGGTCATCGCTGCGGAACCGGTCGGCGATCTGCTCGTTCCACTTGATGGCGCCAGTCTTGGCGTCCAAGGCCAGGGCCACGACATTGTTGGTCTTTTCCACGGCCGCGGTGAGGAAGATGGTGTCCCCCACCACAATCGGCGAACTGCCCGCCGGGCCAGGCAGCATCGCCTTCCACTTTACGTTCTCGGTCGGAGAGAAACTGGCCGGCAGTCCCTTTGCTTCGGTGGATCCATTAAAGTGCGGCCCCCGCCAATTCGGCCAGTCAGCAGCCAAGACGGGAACGGTCAGTAGGGAGGTGCAGATGAGAGTGCGTAGGTTCATGGAATTGGTGGTCGGAGGTCGGAGGTCGGAGGTCGGAGGTCGGAGGGCGGAGGTCGGAGGTCGGAGGGCGATAATCAGTAATCAGTAATCAGTAATCAGAGGTCAGTAATCAGAGGTCAGTAATCAGAGGTCAGTAATCAGAGGTCAGTAATCAGAGGTCAGTAATCAGAGGTCAGTAATCAGAGGTCAGTAGGCAGAGGTCAGTAGGCAGAGGTCAGTGTTGATTGAGAAACTATTCTTCTTCTCATTTCCATTCTGCCCAGCGAGGGCGTGATTTCGATCGGCCGTGCCTTAGGGGGCAGGCAGTTTGGTGATTTTGAGATTTTTGATTTCGCCGACGGTGGAGTAAGTGGCGAACCCGAGTGGGCGGCAGAATTCGATGTCGCCGAAGCGCATGGAGATTTTTTTGCCCTCGGTGTCGGCATCGAAAATCTGTTTATCATCGATGAAGCCGGTGAGGCGGTTTTCCCGCACTTGGAGACGAAACGTGTACCACTTGCCTGTTTCGAACTCGACCCAACTGGTTGTTTCGTTTTCATCGGCCGCCTGGTACTGGATGGACGAAATGCCGACGCATTTCCCACCCCATCCACCGATGACCCAGGTGGCGGCGGTGTCTTTGTCGCGGACCGGGAATGTGAGCGCGGCAAAAAAGTCGTCGCCTTCGATTCGTCGGGCTTGGAAACTGACTTCGTAATCATTGAGCGGCAGTGGATCCTTGCCTATGAACGCGACCCCGGTCATCGGTTGGCCGGCGTCGAGCCGGAGCACACCGTCTTGCAGCAAGACGGGGCCATGGTCTTTCATTTCGTCGACCACGCGCCAGCTTTCCTTCAATTCCGATCCGGTGAGCAGGGTTAGCGGCTTGTTTTGGGCGCGGGCGGTGCCGGACGCCAGCGCGGTGATGGCGCAGGCCGCTAGGACGACGTTAAATCTCATGGGCGCATGCTGCGGGAGACGCCCGGACTTGCCAAGCCGGAACCGGTCCCATGCGGTCATTCGGTATTTCTCCGACCCGCACCTTGGGGATAAGCGCTTTTTATTGATTGCCGTGAGTGCGATTTGATTGATCCGGGGGCTCGAGCGGGGCCAGCGCCGCCCTGGCGACGGCCCACACCTCCTGCGGCCCAATAGCGGCCAGCGAGCCGCCAGGGGCACGGAGGATGTGGACGTGCGATCCGGCGGGCGCCCAGACGGCGGGGTCGGTTGGTCCGAAGGCGAGTGTGCACGGCACGCCGCAGGCGGCGGCCAGATGGGCCGGGCCGGTGTCGTGGCCGAGAAACAATCGACACGGGGCCAGCCGGCGAGCGAGATCCCGCAGCGGCAGCCCGTTCGCCAGGGAAAATGGAACCGCGGCCGCTTGGAGTTGGTGACAAAACTCGTCGATCACGCTGAATTCGGCCTCTCCGGCGACCACAATCATCGTGGCGCCTGTCTCGGCGTGGAGGCGGTCAGCCGTGCACGCCCAGTTTTCCAACCCCCAGTTCTTGCGCGGGCTGCCGCTTCCCGGATGCAAGGCAATCAGATTCCGGATCGCCGCGGAATCGCGCGAGACCAACGGCTGACCGGCCTCGCCCGGCTCCAAAAACAGCGCCAGGCTGGCGAGGGGGGCCGCCAATTGCTCCGCGGCACGCTCACCGCTTTCCGCCGGGCGGTGCGGGCCGCGGATCAGGGTCCGCACCCCGGCGCGCTTGAGGTTTTCATGAAAGATGCCATCGGGATCAAAGAGGTAGCTGACAACCACACTGAAAGAGGAAAAATACGCGCACCAATCCGGATCGAGTGAGGCCCCATGAACGAAAAAGCGCGCCAGCGCCGGGTCCTCCAGCCGTCGCACGGCGTCCGCCAACTCAAAATATGTCGCCAGTGCCACAATCCCCGGAGTGCCCAGCACTTCGATCGACTGGCCAGGAAACGACCGCCGCGCCAGCCGCAGCGCAGGCAGGGTGAGCAAAAAATCGCCCATCGCCCCGCCTCGCACGAACAGGAACCCGCCATGTCTCTCTCGTGCTGGAAGTGGCATGAATCTAGTCCGGCCGTCGGCCGTTTACACCCTACCAAATCCTCGCAGCCCCCAGCAGGCTCAACGACGTGTCCGGCGACAAAAGCGTGCTTCCAGATTCGATGGCGTGGGCGGCGATCAGGCGGTCAAACGGGTCCCCGTGACCATCCGGCAACTGGCCCGACCGATAGAGGGTGGGTTCGGTGAGGGGAACGTCCTCCAGTTGGAAAAACTCTCGTCGCGATGGTATCCACTGCCCCGGCGTCATCGGAAGCGACAATTTGCCCGCCCGATGCTTCAGGACAATCTCAAGCACGCTGGCCTGACTGAGTTCGCGCAAGGTGGTCGGGTTGTCGAGAATCTCGCGTGCCGCAGGTGAAATCCGCTCGGGCTCAAAGGCAAGCCACAAAAACGTGCAGGTGTCCAACAACGCCCTCATTGTACCCCCCAGGAACGCAACTCCTCCTCGTTCAGCGGCCGCAGCGCCTCCTCCGGAATAACCATCGGCGCATCCAGCATTTCGCCAACCTTGGGGCGGCGCCGAGACGCCTCCTCCTCATACGGAACAAGCTTTGCCAACGGCTTCCGACCTCGCGCGATCACAATCGTCGCCCCCTGGCGCACTTCCTCCAGCAACGCACTCAGATGCGTTTTCGCTTCGTTCGTGGCCACAGTCTTCATAGGTCACATTCGCCTATCTGGTCAACCAAGTCAACTATCCAGGCGCCAAGCGTCGCGTATGGGGAGAGAAAGTATTCTAATGTACAGCGGCGAGGCGGGGCCCCAGACTAGGCGAGATGTCATACATAAAGTGACAGGCAATTTACAGATCCATTATCGAGGAGGGAATCCGCTTTCCACGGATGGGGCCGCAAGTAGGCTTAAAGGATGGTTTTGCTGCGCGGTTCTCTGGTTTTGATGGTTTGCTGGGCTAATTCTGCTTTAGCCGCCGGGGATTTCTTAAATTTGGAAGTTGTCCCGGTGCATCCGGTGGAGGTGAGTCCGGATGGTGAGTTATTGGCGGTGTGTCACACGGCGGACAACCGGGTGTTGGTGTACTCGCTAGTTTCGGGGGTGCCGGTGTTGGCTGGGGCGGTGGCGACTGGATCGGATCCGGTGAGTGTGCGGTGGCGGACGGCGGGCGATTTGTGGGTGGTGAACCAGACGTCGGACAGCGTGAGTGTGGTGGATGTGGGGCGGCGGTTGGTGAGGCAGACGTTGCAGACGGCGGATGAACCGGCGGACGTGGTGTTTGCGGGGACGCCGCCGCGGGCGTGGGTTTCGTGTTCGCAGGTCAACCGGGTGCAGGTATTCGATGCGTTGAATCCGGCGGCTGGGGTACCGGGCGAGGTGGTGATTGAGGGGGAAGAACCGCGGGCGCTGGCGGTCAGTGGGGACGGGATGAAGGTGTATGTGGCGATTTTCGAAAGCGGGAATAGTACGACGATTTTGGCGGGGGGCGGTGACGGCGACACGATTTCGTTTCCGCCGAATGCGGTGAGCGACCCGCGTGGGCCGTATGGCGGGGTCAATCCGCCGCCGAATCGCGGCACGGCATTTTTTCCTCCGCTCAATCCGGCGGCCGGTCCGCCTCCGAATGTCGGGTTGATCGTCCGCAAGGACGCCGGCGGCGCGTGGTTTGACGACAACAATCGCAATTGGACGCCGCTGGTGAATGGGGCGTTGGCGGCGGGCTCGGGCCGGATTCCTGGGTGGGATGTGATTGACCACGATGTGGCGGTGATCGACACGGCCACGCTGGGGGTGACCTATGCCGGACGGATGATGAACTTGTGCATGGCACTCGCGGTCAACCCGGTTTCGGGACGCGTGTCGCTGGTGGGGACGGAAGCGACGAACGAGGTCCGATTCGAGCCGAACCTCAATGGGCGTTTCCTGCGGGTGCGCCTCGGGGCCTTCGATCCTGCGGCGCCTGCCGCCACCGCCACGGTCGACCTCAACCCGCACCTCACGTACGAGGTTGCCACGGTGCCGGAAGCGGAGCGAAACAAGTCGCTCGGCGATCCCCGGGCGATCGTCTGGCAGGAGGACGGCACGCGCGGATTCGTGGCGGGCATGGGATCCAACAACGTGATTGCGATCGATGCCTCAGGCGCGCGAGTTTTCGCAGATCCGATCGAAGTGGGGCAAGGGCCGGCCGGCTTGGCACTCGATGAACGGCGAGGCCGGCTTTATGTGTTGAACCGTTTCGAGGCCAGCTTGTCGGTGATCGATTTGGCGACGCAGTCGGAAATCCAACGCCAACCGTTTTTCGATCCGACCCCGGCGGCGATCAAATCCGGGCGGCCATTCCTGTACGACACGCGGCGGACGTCCGGACTCGGGCACACGTCGTGTGCCTCGTGTCACGCGGATGCGCGGACCGACCGCCTCGCTTGGGATCTGGGCGATCCCTCGGGAGTTGTGAAAGAGGTGAAAGCGAGCCGGCACAATCTCGGGGGAAATTTTCCCGGTCTGAATACCAATTTCACCGACTTTCACCCGATGAAGGGGCCGATGACCACGCAGACGCTGCAGGACATAATCGGCAAGGAGCCGCATCACTGGCGGGGCGACCGCGACGGGATCGAGGAGTTCAATGGCGCCTTTGTTGGTCTGCTCGGCGACGACGCCCCGCTTACCGCCGCCGAGATGCAACAATTCGAGGATTTTCTCGCCACCGTGGCCATCCCTCCCAACCCTCATCGCAACCTCGACAACTCGCTGCCGACGGAGGTGCCGCTGCCCGGTCACTACTCGACAGGCCGTTTCCCATCGACTCCCGAAGGGGGGCCAATGCCACCGGGAAATCCGGCACGCGCGCTCATCACCCTGTATCGCCCAATCACGCGCGGGATCGACCGCGGCGCGTTTGCCTGCGTCACGTGTCATGCGCTGCCTACGGGCATGGGAACCGATTCGCGGGTTAGCGGATTGGCCTTCACGGGTATTCCGCCGGGCTCTAGTGGCGAGCGGCACCACGCCCTGGTTTCCGTCGACGGATCGTCGCAGCGCGCCTTCAAAACACCGCAACTCAGAACGCTCGGCGACAAGACGGGATTCGAATTGCGCCAGCCGCGCAGCCTGTCGGGATTCGGATTCCTGCATGATGGCTCGGTGGATTCCCTGACTCGATTTTTTTCCGAGGAGGCGTTCGATCCTAACAATATCCAGGAGGTGGCCGATCTGGTGTCACTCATGCTTTGTTTCAGCGGGTCGGGATTCGGCGCGGCGCTGGATTTCTTCGAGCCGCCGGGGACGCCCAGTCTGGACGTTCCGGCCGCGGTCGGGCGGCAGGCGCATCTCGTTTCGCCCTCGCTTCCTGCGGCGGACAAAGCGCGGCTCGACACGCTGCTGGCATTGGCGGGTGCGCAGTCGATCGACCTTGTCGCCAAAGCCTCAGTGAACGGGGAGCCGCGTGGGTGGCATTTTCAGGCGGTCGGAGGGTATTTTCAATCCGACCAAGCCGGAGTGGGCGAGCCACTGGCGGCGATTCTGGGCCGCGCCACGGCGGACGAGCCGGTCGTCTTTACGGCCACGGCGCTCGGGACCGGCCGGCGTCTGGGCATCGAGCGGGATCGCGACGGCCTGCTCGACTACGACGAGACGCGCGACCTCGCCCCGTCGCTTTCCGGCGTGCAAAATCCCTTTCGCTCGGATGCCCCGGACTCGACCGGAAACGACTATTCGCTCGAACCGGACGGCATCCTCGACGGCACCAATGATTTCGACGGCGACGGCGCGACCAATCTCGCAGAATTCACAGCGGGCACGAATCCGATCGACGGCTGGCAGGGGGCGATGGACATTCCGCTCGCCCTTGACCGGAGCGGGGATCCCACCACCGCGACCTTGCATTGGATGGCTGCCCCTTATGCGGTTTATGAAATACGGTGGTCCAATGACCTCGTCGCCTGGTCGCCCTTGGCCACCGGATCACTCGATGCCGGCCCGACTGGCGGCCTCATGTCCTGGACCGACCACGGCCCGCCCGACACGACCGACAGCTCCGCCACCGCTCCCCGGCGGTTCTACAAGATCGAACGGGTCCGTTGAGCTCCTCATAGCGAGAACTACAGCTGATCCGCAATGGCCTCCGCGATCGAGGCGACTGGCGAGCGCAGATCATCCGGCTGGATGTGTTTGGAGGCGCGGAAGTCAGGCAGGAAGATCTTGCTCTCCAACTCGCGCACCGCTGCGGGATCCGAGAACGCGAGGTTGAGTTCGCGGTTTATGCGCATGCTGAGGAGGTCGAGGTTCGCCGATCCAACTTGAGCCCAGCCATCGCAGATCATGACTTTCATGTGGGTCATTTTTGGGTAGCGGTACACTTTGGCGCCAGCTTCGACGAGACTTCGGGCAGTTCCGAGATTGCCAGCGTCCATGACGGTGGAGTCGCCGCGAGCCGGCAAGATTACGCGGACATCAACGCCACGACGAGCGGCGGCCTCCAGCTCACGGGCGATGTCATCATAGGCAAAGTACGGGTTCTCGATCCAAATGCGCTTCTTCGAGGCGCGCAGAGCGAGCAGGGTGGCATCAAGGATGTGTTTCTGGCGGGCCGCGGTATCGGTGCGAAGGGGACGCAGAGGGATGCCGCCATCGACCGGGGCTGGTTTCTGGAAAACGCGCGGGCGGCGGAGCATTGCCAGATCGCCCCAAGGGCCGGCCTTTCTCCAAGCGCGGTTGAATTCACGCTGCAGGGTGGCCACGATGGGGCCTTCCACCTTGATCATCAGGTCATGCCACTCGGAGTAGTATTCACGGCCCATATTCATGCCACCGATAATGGCGGTCTTGCGGTCAAAGACGAGCAGCTTGGTGTGGTCACAGACGAGCCATGGATTGAGTGATTGCCGGACTTGGACCTGTGAGCCGGACTTCAAGTACGAGGCGATGTCGGCAGGCGGAACGAATCCCGCCGGTCCGGGTGTTTCAGGCGCGGTCGTATGGGCGAAGGTGCTGCCGAGTTCGTCGAAGAGGATTCGAACAGGAACCTTCTCTCCCTTTGCTTTGAGACGGTCGGAGTACCGCACGGCGATATCATCGTTGTCATAAATGAAAAACTGAAGATCCACGGACAGGGTCGCGGCAGCGAGCTGGCGGTCGAGTTCGGGGAAGAAGCCGGGGCCATCGACGAGTGTGGTGAGCCTGCCGGACTCGCGGCGTGGCAGACCTTCGAGGTCGAGGAGAGTTTCGAAGGCGGCGCTGCCGGGGGTCTCGGTGGGGGAAGGTGGGACCTTGACGCGCACTGGGAGGTTGCCGGCGAGGATTTCCTTCGGTCGGTGCCAGAAGACTGCCATTCCAGCGCGAAGAGTCGTGACCGGTTGACGGGCGCCGGCGAGCATGGTGGCGCGGAAAGCGCCGGCCGCGAGTTGACTGCTGCCAGTGACGGGATCGCTCGCCTGCGGGAGGCGCTCGATAGAACGATCCGCATTTGATCGAATTGAGGCGCAGGCAACAAAAAGCAGCGGGATGGCAGGGAACAAGATCCGGAAGGTCCGCTGAATGAAGGGCGCCATTTCCCCAATCAATTCGGCAGGGGCGCTCTGGCAATGGCAGGATGAACCGGCGTGGCGTGCGCCTTACGGACTGGTCACCTTGAGCCGCAACCAGGCGCGCCCGCCCGGGACGACTGGGGCGCCGTCGCGGACCACGCGGGATTCGATCGGGCTGCCCGCGGCGCTGACCAGTTGGACGAGGGCGGGCGTGCTGAGTGATTCGGTGGGCGAGAGTTTCGCTCCGTCCTGCCAGGTGAGGCCATCGGTCGAGCGTTGGACGTAATAAGTCAGATCGGTGGCCCGCTGGCGGCGGGCGAATCGGACGACATGATGGAGGATGTCTTCGTCAGGCACCGCTTCCACCGAGCTTCGCGGCCACGGAATGGAGGTGGCAGCCAACGGATTGCCGTTGAAGGCGTACTCGAGGAAATTGATCAGTCCGTCGAGATCGGCATCCGCCGTGAGGCCGCTGATGGCGGGATTGGCCAACTGGGCCGGAGTGAACTGGCTCGCCGCCCAGGTCGCATACGTTTCAGGGGGCTGATCGGCGATGGTGAGGGTGGCCTCGGCCACTGGGCCGATTCCGATCGGACTTCTTCCGACCTGGGCCAGCATGGCCCGGAACGTCTCGGGAGGTTCGGTGGTCGCATCGGGCAGGATCGTGACCGTGACCGTGCGGGTCGTCATGCCACTGCCAAAGCTGACCAGTCCGGAGGCGAGCGTCTGAAAATCTGCGCCGACGGCGGCCGTTCCGCCGACCAGACTCACCATGACATCCCCGGATCCGGCGCTATGCCCGAGCCGCCGCAGCGTGAGGATGAGCGACGCGGCCCCCTCTTCGACCGACCAGTCCGACTGCGCGAACTCAACCAGGCCAGCGGTGCCCTGATGAAACATGATTTCATCGACGTAGCCGGTGGCCAGCAGGTTGCGGCTGCGGCTCCCGCGGACGAACTGCCAGTCGATGCCCGTGTTCCCGCGACCGGGGTCGCTGATGGCCAGTGCGACGGTTTGCCAGGCGCTGTGGCCGGAGATCGAGGCCGCTCGGACCTCGCCATCGGCTTCGGTGCGCTTGAGCAACCGGAGGGCATCCGGTGCATCGCCATCGACCTTCCATCGGAAGGCCAGCGTGCCGTCCCCGTCGAGGCTGGTGCTGAAGGTGCTTGGCTCGGCCGGACCGGTGATGTCGCTCTGCACGGCGTCCACGCCATCGCTGGTGACGCTGGTCTGGGCTTTCCAGCGTTTGTTTTCGTTGGTGAAAACTAGCGAGCTGTCGAGGGCGCCTTGAAATGTTGGCGCGAAGTCGTCGTCGATGATGGATCCGGCGAGTTTCGGTGTGGTGGTGGCGGCGCCGGTGAGGGGATCGGGCGAGAGCGTCGCCTCGAAGGTTTCGGGGAGTCCTTCCTCGACCAGTGTGTCGTTCTGAATGTTGAGGGGCACCAGTTTTTGCGTCTCCCCTTCTTCAAACACGAGGGCTCCCGGGCCGCTGAAGAACCGGCTGTTCAGCGGAGGTGTTTGAATTCCCTGGTAGTCCCAGCCTTCTGTGGCGGGCAGCGCCGGCGGGTCGAGCCGGCCGCGCAGGTTGACGGCCACGCGCACCCGGCCGTCAGCGCCATTGCGGCGGCGAATCGTCAGGTTTCGCGGCACGGGTATCCCCTGCAAGGTTGGGGGCTTTTCGTTAAACCCGCCGCTGGAAAGGTCATTGCCGGCACCATCCACGAAGGAAAAGACGCCTGGATTTCCGGTGGTCAATGCCAGGACGGCGTCGTTGCTCCACACTTCACCGCCGGCATTGTGAACCCGGCAGCGGTAATATCCGGTGCGCAGCGCATTGACATTGGAAACGGAGATCGTGGCAGTGACGCCGCCGGGCATTTCCGTGTCGTTGTGAAACCACCGGTAATGGAGGTCGGTGCCGGCGGCGACCACCGCAAAAACCGCCGACCCCTGCGGCGCCACCGTCTGGCTTACTGGCTGCTGGGTTATCGACGGTGGGATGAATCCAAAAACCCGCGCCACCGAGACCGTCTGGTACGATAACGAAGACAGCATCAACGCCTGGGACGACCAGAAACCGACGTCGTCAAAGGGATCCACGATCGTATGGGAGCGCCCCGGCCAGAGCGCCAAATTGGGCAGACCGGTGACGTCGTCATCCGGCTTGCTTCGATTGCCGCCCGCGTACACGCGCAGTCCGCGCATCGATCCGGCATTGTCGCCACCCATGCGCACGGCATAAGCGGCCGACGGGAAATGGTGCGGGCCGGTGAGCGTGAACCCGACCATCACGTCGTGGGCACTGTTTACGGCGATGGAGGGAGCGAGGCAGCTCATGGAATCGTCGCCGCCTCCGATGCGACCGGATTGAACGAACGCCTTGGGGTTGGTCAGTTTGAGTTGGAGCCAGTGGGTGCGGACGGATCCATTGTCCAAGTCCATGCCCTCGTGCACCGCCCAGAGATGGCCGTCTCGCATGACGACATCCCGGATGTTCCGGTGGAGCGGGATGAGGTCGACTTGGTTGCCGTATTCGGCGACGTCTCCCAACTCGTCCACGTGGCCCAGCTTGACGGATGTTTGTGGCTGTTCCGCGACGACGTAGCCGCCGTCCGAGGCCAGGGACGGTCGGGGAAATGGGAAGTAATTTTTCCAAAACAGGAAATCGTTGCCGGACATCGAGAGTTTGCTCAGGCCGTACAGGGCGCCCTCCGCATCCAGGAGCGAAAGGAAATAGAGGCCACTGGCGTCCGAGAGTGTCCGCGCCGGCACCGGCCATCCCTCCTCGTAAGGCAGTTCCTCGTGGAAGACGCGGAACTGGCGCGCCGTGATCGGGCTGTCTCCACCGCCCTTGATGTCACCCAGGGCCAGGATGACGTAGCCCGAGTCATCCTCCTCCCAATCCACGTTTCGGCCGTCATGGTCATCGAGCAGGAGGGTGTAGGCGATCAATCCGCCGCCGAAACCGAGATGAGCGTCGCTATACCGGGCATACCGGAGATCGATCGCCTCCTCGCCCTTCACGAAGGCGTTGTGGAAAGTGAAGAGCGACCATTCCCCGACGAAGGACGGCGTGTGCGAGAGCGCGATGTACACATTGCCAGCCGAAAACTCGTGCGTGGCCGCACACCACCGCTGGGCCACCGGATCGTAGTGGAACTCAATCCCCTCATACCAACTACCCCCCCACGGCGCGCCAATCCCCTGCCACCAATCCGTGTACTCGTCGCGGAGGACTTCCACGCCCTGCCGGTTTCGCACCACAAAATCAGAGGCATGGAGCGTGACAATCTCCGAGGGCCCGACGGCGAGCACCGTCCCCATGCTCGCGTCATCGAACGTCTGAATCGGTTCGGGCGACGTCTCGCTCTGCAGCGGTTGGATGACCCCAGACCCTACCAACAGGACCGCGATGAGGAACCGGAGTCGAAAACTTGGGTGGCTTGCCATACGCAGCGTGGGTTGCCCTCAACGAGCAGACCGCAGCCCACCCGCGAGCCGACCTTACCAGGAATTCAGCAGAAAAGTCAATCGCCTGTCGAATTCCGCTCAAGCCCCGCCCCAAAAGGCGATCGAGCAGACGAGGACGAGGACGCCGTATCCCAGCCCGCCGAGGGCCAGCTTTTTCCATCGCCCTTCCGTGGCGGTGGCCCAGCCGACGTGGTCGCGGAAAAGATAAGGCATGCCGACCCAGAACATGCCGAAAATGATCCAGACATAGGCGAGGATGGGGAGGAGGAGGCGGGTGCGCGGCGCCTCAAGGAAGGCGGCGTCGAGCACCGGACTGGCCGCGAGGAGCAGCAGAATGCCGAGGGCGCGGGCGGTGAGGAATTCGTCGACGTAGGCGAGCACCAATCCGAACGTGACGGGCAGGAGGATCAGGGCGATGCGGCGGACGCGGTGAAACTCGCCCATGTCCATGGAGGAAACGAGCAGAAGTGCCCACACCAGAGCGATCGAAAGGAGGATGGTGCCGAGCCGTTTGTTCCGCGGCGCTTCCTTCAACGTGACGCGAAGCCCGCGATAATTGAAGAAAGCATAGGCGTGCGTGGCCACGAGCAGCAGACCGACCGCCAGACCGGCGGTTCGGAGCGACAGGCTGCGATAGAGCCAGTCATACAAGGATTGGGCGAGTTCGGACATGCGTCAGGCAGGCGGGTGCCTACCACATAGGGGGGCGCCCTGCCATCGATTTCGGTGGGGGTGGCGGTGGCGGGGTGCGGCGAGCCTGCCGGTTGTGCGAAAAGAAAATGGGAGGGATGGAAGAATGGGGTGTGTGCGGGCGTTGGGGGGAGGGGCGCCATGGGACGAATAGGGCCTATAGGGCCAATGAGCCCCCAAACTCCAATTCTCCCCTCCCATGTCTGATGACACCTTTCTCCCGAAAAAAGGAAACTACCAAGAGCTGGTGGCGTATCACAAGGCGGAGATCGTTTACGATCCGACGTTTCATTTCTGCCAGCGGTTTCTTCAACGGGGCGACCGCACGATCGACCAGATGGTGCAGGCGGCCCGATCGGGAAAGCAGAACATCGCTGAGGGCAGCAAGGCGTCCGTCACTTCCAGCCAGATGGAAGTGAAACTGACCAATGTCGCGTGGGCCAGTCTGGAGGAACTGCTGATTGATTACGGCGATTACCTGCGCACACGCGGACACGCTCAAGTGGACAAAAACTCGCGCGAAGCGCTTTACGTCCGCCGACTGGGCCGCAATCCCAAGGAGACATTGGCAGACTATCGGGAATTTGCGGAGACCCGCCCCGCCGAGACTGTCGCCAATATCGCGATCTGCCTCCTCCATCAGACTCACTATCTGCTAGATCGGTATTTAAGGAAGCTGCAGGAGGATTTCCTCAAAACCGGGGGCATCCGGGAGCAGATGACCGCGGCTCGGTTGGAGAGGAGGAGGAAGGAGGGGGTAGTAAGCCTTGGCATGGGGCCTATCGGGCCTATGTGGCCTATCGGCCCCATCCTCTTTACGCAAAACCCCGGCGCTCAAGCTTCCGCCAACTCAGCATCTTCATCGGAGTGGTAGACCGGCGGTTCGCCGACTTCCTGGATGGTGATGCCGCGGTTGGTGGAGAATCCGGAGCCAGCGGGGATGAGGTGGCCCATGATGACGTTTTCCTTGAAGCCGCGGAGTTTGTCGACTTTGCCGAGGGTGGCGGCGTCGGTGAGGACGCGTGTGGTGTCTTGGAACGAGGCGGCGGAGATGAACGAGTCGGTTTCGAGGGACGCCTTGGTGATGCCGAGGAGGACGGGTTCGGCTTCGGCGGGTTTGCCGCCTTGTTCCGAGATGCGTTCGTTTTCGGCCTCGAAGTCGAGGCGGTCGATTTGATCGCCCCAGAGGAACTGGGTGTCGCCGGGCTCGGTGATTTTCACCTTGCGGAGCATTTGGCGGATGATGATCTCGATGTGCTTGTCGTTGATTTCGACGCCCTGGAGGCGGTAGACCTCCTGAACTTCGTTGGTGAGGTGTTCCTGGAGCGCTTGAGGGCCGGAGATCTCGAGGATTTCGTGCGGCACGACGGCGCCATCGGTGAGTTGATCGCCCTTTTTGACCAGATCGCCTGGGGTGAAGAGGAGGTGTTTCTCGCGGGGGATGAGGTGTTCGACTTCCTCGTTGGACTCGGGATCCTTGACGATGACGCGCTGTTTGCCGCGGACCAAGCCACCGAGTTCGACCACGCCGTCGATGCGGGCGATGGTCGAGTGGTCTTTTGGTTTGCGGGCCTCGAAGAGTTCCGCCACGCGCGGCAGACCACCGGTGATGTCTTTAGTTTTGGCCACCTTGCGCGGGGTACGGGCGAGCAGGGCACCGCCGGCCACTTTTTCCCCGCGTTTGACGGAGATGTGGGCGCCGGTGGGGATGCTGTAGCTGGCCAGCACGGTGCCGGTCTTGGGATCCTCGATGACGATGGACGGGTGCAGATCTTCCTTGTGCGGGATGACGACCAGTCCCTTGACGCCGGTTTCCTTGTCGACCTCGCGGCCGAGCGTGATGCCGTCGATGAGATCCTTGAACTCGACCTTGCCGGCCCTCTCGGTAAGGATCGGCACGTTGTACGGATCCCAGGTGGCAATCTGATCGCCTTTTTTGACGTGGGCGCCATCTGGCTGGGCGATGTTGGTGCCGATGATGAGTTTGTGCTGCTCGAGCTCGAGCCCTTTCTCGTCGAGCACCGAGAGGGTGCCGTTCTTGTTGAGCACGATCCAGCCGCCTTCGGCTGACTCGACGGCGCGGACGTCGTTGTAGCGGAGGATCCCCTTGTTCTTGAGGATGATGCGCGGCTGCTTGAGCATGGACGTGGCCACCCCGCCCGTGTGGAACGTGCGCATGGTGAGCTGGGTGCCGGGTTCACCGATCGACTGGGCCGCGACGATGCCGACGGCCTCGCCGATTTTCACGACCGCCTGGGTAGCCAGGCTGAGCCCGTAGCACTTGATGCAGCACCCGCGCTTGCTTTCGCAGGTGAGCACGGAGCGGATCTTGAGTTGTTCCACGCCGATGTCCTGGAGTTTGCGCGCGTGTTTTTCCAGGATGAGCTGGTCGACATCGACAATGATTTCGCCGGTGACCGGATCCTTGACCTGCTCGCAACTGGTGCGGCCATAGGCGCGGGTGCGCAACTCGACCACTTCCTCGTCGCCTTCGTAGATCGACTTGATGAGGATGCCGTTGGTGGTGCCGCAATCCTCCTCGGTGATGATGACATCCTGGGCCACGTCGACGAGCTTGCGCGTCATGTAGCCGGAATCGGCCGTCTTGAGCGCGGTGTCGGCGAGCCCCTTGCGGGCGCCGTGGGTCGAGATGAAGTATTCGAGCACGGAGAGCCCCTCGCGGAAGTTCGAGGTGATCGGGCGCTCGATGATTTCGCCGGACGGTTTGGCCATCAGGCCGCGCATCCCGCCCAGCTGCTTGATCTGCTGGCGGTTGCCCCGGGCGCCGGAGTCGACCATGAGGTAGAGCGGATTGGGGTATTTTTTGCCCTCATTGTGCTCGAGCTGGCGGAAGACGGCCTTGGCGAGGTCGTCGCCGGCGGCGGTCCACAAATCGATGACCTTCTGTTGGCGTTCGCCGTTGGTGATGATGCCGCTGCGGTATTGTTTTTCGGCCACCTCGACTTGTTCGTATGTCTTCTGAAGCAGCCCGGTTTTTTCGACAGGGATGAACATGTCGGCGATGCCGATGGAGGTGCCGGAGAGGGTGGCGGACCGGAAGCCGAGGGTCTTCAGGCGGTCGAGGGCGGCCACAGTTTCGACATGGCCGGCGACTTGGAAGCAGCGCCAGATGATATCGGAGAGGTCTTTTTTCCCGACCGTTTTGTTGATGAAGCCGAGACCGATGGGCCAGATTTCGTTGAAGCGCACGCGGCCCGGAGTGGTTTCGATGATTTTCTCGTCTTTTTTGCCGTAGACGGTGTCCTTGCCGAAGTCCGGGTTTTTGAAGCGGATGATTTCGTGGAGTTCGACGGCCTTTTCGGCGATGGCGAACTCGACCTCGGTGACGTCGGCAATGAGCGGCTTGTGGCGCGTTGTGTCGTCTTTGCCGTCCTTGGCCGGGAACTGACGGTGGTGGGTGAGGAAGTACATTCCCAGCGGGATGTCCTGGGACGGGGTGGTGACCGCTTTGCCGGAGGCTGGCGAGAACAGGTTGTTGGTCGCCAGCATGAGGAGGCGGGCCTCCATTTGCGCCTCGACCGAGAGCGGCACGTGCACGGCCATCTGGTCGCCGTCGAAGTCGGCGTTATAGGCGGTACAGACGAGCGGGTGAATGCGGATGGCTTCGCCCTCGATGAGTTTTGGCTCGAATGCCTGGATGGAGAGGCGGTGCAGGGTGGGGGCGCGGTTGAGGAGAACCGGGTGGCCCTGGGTGACTTCGTCGAGGATGTCCCAGACTTCCGGGGTCCGGCGTTCGATCATTTTTTTGGCCGAGCGCACGGTGTGGACATAGCCCATTTCCTTGAGCCGGCGAATGATGAACGGCTCAAACAGAACGAGCGCCATTTTCTTGGGCAGACCGCATTGATTGAGCTTGAGTTCGGGGCCGATGACGATGACCGAGCGGCCGGAGTAGTCGACGCGCTTGCCGAGCAAGTTTTGGCGGAATCGGCCGCCCTTGCCCTTGAGCATGTCGGAGAGCGACTTGAGCGGCCGATTTCCGGCGCCGGTGACGGCGCGGCCGTGCCGGCCGTTGTCGAAGAGCGCGTCGACCGCTTCCTGGAGCATCCGTTTTTCGTTGCGGATGATGACATCGGGGGTCTTGAGGTGGAGCAGGTTGCGGAGCCTGTTATTCCGGTTGATGACACGCCGGTAGAGGTCGTTGAGGTCGGACGTGGCGAAGCGGCCGCCCTCGAGGGGAACGAGCGGGCGCAGGTCGGGCGGGATGACCGGGAGCACTTCGAGGACCATCCACTCGGGTCGCGAATGGCTGGAGGCAAAGCCCTGGGCGAGTTTGAGGCGTTTGGCGATTTTTTTGCGGACTTGTTTCGACCGGGTGCGGGTCATTGCTTGTTCGAGTTCCTTGACGACCTCGACCAGATTCAGCCCTTCGAGAAGTTCGCGGATGGCCTCGGCGCCCATGCCGGCGCGGAAGCTGTCACCGTACTGTTCTTCGGCCTCGCGGAATTCCTGTTCGGTGAGGAGCTGGGCCTTTTTGAGCGGGGTGCTGCCGGGGTCGACGACGATGTAATCTTCGTAGTAGATGACGCGTTCGAGCTGGCGGGCGGTCATGTCGAGCATGAGGCCGATGCGCGACGGCATGCATTTGTAAAACCAGATGTGGGTAACGGGCACGGCGAGCTCGATGTGGCCCATGCGTTCGCGGCGGACGCGGCTCAGGGTGACTTCGACGCCGCAGCGGTCGCAGACGACGCCCTTGTGTTTGATGCGTTTGTATTTGCCGCAGGCGCACTCCCAGTCGCGGGTGGGACCGAAGATGCGCTCGCAGAAGAGGCCGGCTTTTTCCGGCTTGAAGGTGCGGTAGTTGATGGTTTCGGGGTTTTTGACCTCGCCGCTGGACCAACTGCGCACGGTGTCCGGGCTGGCGATGGTGATGCCGACCTGATCGAAGGCGGCGGGTTTGGTCTCTCCACCGAAGAGTTCACCGAGATAGTTTTCGACGCTCATGGGAAAATTGGGAATGAATGGGGTGACTGACTGGGGATGCGGGATCGGGGGTGCCGGACGCGTGGGGGGGGCGGCGCCTGAGGAGGGGGCGGAGGTTATTGGAGTGAGAAGCCGGCGAGCGGATCGTCGGCGAGTTCCGGCGGGAGCAGGGCGGCCGGCGAGTGGTCGGTGCCGGCGAGGGCGAGCAACTCCTTGCTGGACGACACTTTGACCGAAAGGCCGAGTGACTGCATTTCCTTGACGAGGACGTTGAAGGATTCGGGCGTACCGGCTTCGAGCGTGTTGTCGCCCTTGACGATGGCCTCGTAGATGCGGGTGCGGCCCTGGACGTCATCCGATTTGACAGTAAGCAGTTCCTGCAGCGTGTAGGCGGCGCCGTAGGCCTCGAGCGCCCAGACTTCCATTTCCCCGAAGCGTTGGCCGCCGTATTGTGCCTTGCCGCCGAGCGGCTGTTGAGTGACGAGCGAGTACGGACCGACGGCGCGGGCGTGGATCTTGTCGGCGACGAGGTGGCCGAGCTTCATCATGTAGATGTACCCGACGACGACGTCCTGGTGGAAAGCCTCGCCGGTACGGCCGTCATAGAGTGTGCTTTTCCCGCGCTGGCCGATCCATTCGTATCCCTCGACTTTGCGGGCATCGGACAGATATCCCATGATTTTTTCCTCGGGAATCCCGTCGAAGACCGGTGTGGCAATGGTCAGGCCGAGCGCTTTGGCGGCGATGCCGAGGTGGGTTTCCAGCACCTGACCGACGTTCATCCGGCTCGGTACGCCCAGCGGGTTGAGCACGATGTCAACCGGGCTGCCGTCCTCAAGGAATGGCATGTCGGCTTCGGGCACGATGGTGGCGACGACCCCCTTGTTGCCGTGGCGGCCGGCCATCTTGTCGCCGACCGAGAGCTTTCGCTTCGAGGCGATGTAGACCTTCACTTCCTTGACGATGCCGGGATCGACTTCGTCACCGGCCTCGATGCGGTCGAGCTGGCGTTCGCGTTCCATGTCGAGGTCGGCGAATTTCGGCTCGTATCCCGAGATGATGTCGACGATCGTCTGGCGGATCGGGCTGGGGTCGATCTCGATGTTCTCGTGGTTTTCGGAGAGGCGGGAGAGGTAGGCCTTGGTGATTTTTTTATTGGCGGGGATGAGAATTTCGCCGGTCTGGCCGTTGACGACGTCGAGCGGGATTTTCTCGTTGAGGAGTTTTTCGGCGAGTTTTTCGGTCAGGGCGTCGAGGAGTTCGGTGCGTTTGGTGTTGTACTCGTCCTCGATGCGCTTGAGTTCCTTTTTACTCTCGGTGGCCGAGAGTTTTTCCTTGGCGGTTTCCTTGCGGGACGAAACGCGGACGTCCATGACGATGCCGGTGCAGCCGGACGGGACGCGCAGCGAGGTGTCTTTCACGTCAGCGGCTTTTTCGCCGAAGATGGCGCGGAGCAGGCGCTCTTCGGGGGCGAGTTCGGTTTCCGATTTCGGAGTGATTTTACCGACCAGGATATCACCGGGTTTCACTTCGGCGCCGACGCGGACGACACCGTCCGGGCCGAGGTTTTTCAGGGCCTCTTCGCCAACGTTCGGGATATCCCGGGTGATTTCCTCCGGGCCGAGTTTGGTATCGCGGGCGCCCACGGCGAATTCCTCGATGTGGATCGAGGTATAGATGTCCTGTTTGACGACTTTTTCCGAGATGGTGATGGCGTCTTCGAAGTTGTAGCCATTCCACGGCATGAAGGCGACGAGCACGTTCCGTCCCAGGGCGAGTTCGCCTTGATCGGTGCAAGGGCCGTCGGCGAGGACCTGGCCGACCTTCACCCGGTCGCCTCGACGGACGAGCGGGCGCTGGTTGATGCAAGTGCCGGCGTTGGAGCGCATGAATTTACGCAGCGGGTAGACAAAGACTTCCTTGTCTGGATTATGCTTGACGCTCAGCGGGTCAGCGAGGAAATCGCCGTCGCTGACGGGCAGTTTGCCGTCGCGGGTGACGACGATGACCTCCGCGGTGGCGGCGGCGACCACGCCTTTGGAATCCGAGATGACGACGGCCTTGGAGTCGCGCGCCGCTTTGGCTTCCATGCCGGTGCCGACGAGCGGTGCTTCGGCGATGAGGAGCGGGACGCCTTGGCGCTGCATGTTAGAGCCCATGAGGGCGCGGTTCGCGTCGTCGTGCTCGAGGAACGGGATGAGGGAGGCCGCCACAGAGACGAGTTGCTTGGGCGAGACGTCCATGTAGCCGGCCTCGGTGGGTTCGACCTCGAGGAAATCGCCGCGGTAGCGGACGGTAATCCGTTTTTCGCGGAAGCCGCCCGTTTCCGGATCGAACACGTTGTTGGCCTGAGCGACCATGTAATTCTCCTCCTGGTCGGCGGTCAGGTAGTCGATTTTATTGGATACCTTGCCGTCGATGAGGCGGCGGTAGGGAGTCTCGATGAAGCCGAAGGGGTTGATGCGGGCGAAGCAGCTCATCGAATTGATGAGGCCGATGTTCGGTCCTTCCGGGGTTTCGATCGGGCAAATGCGGCCGTAGTGGGAGGCGTGGACGTCGCGGACTTCGAATCCGGCGCGGTCGCGGTTAAGGCCGCCCGGCCCGAGGGCCGAGAGGCGACGCTTGTGGGTCAACTCGGCCAGCGGATTCGTTTGGTCCATGAACTGGCTGAGCTGGCTGCGGCCGAAGAAGTCGCGGACCAGGGCGGAGAGCGCCTTGGGGTTGATGAGTTTGGCCGGGGTCATGCCCTCGACATTGACGTCGAAGAGGGTCATGCGCTCCTTGACGAGGCGTTCGGTCCGGCTGAGGCCGACGCGGCACTGATTGGCGAGCAATTCCCCGACGGCGCGGACGCGGCGCGACCCGAGGTGATCGATGTCATCGAGCAGGCCGTCTCCGTTCTTGAGTTTGAAGAGGTACTTCATGGCGGCCACGAAGTCCTCCTTGGTCATGATACGCTCGTCTTCGCCGAGCTTGAGGCCGAGTTTTTGATTGATCTTATAGCGGCCGACGCGGGTCAGGTCGTAGCGCTTGGGATCAAAGAACAAGCGCTTGAGCAGGCCGCGGGCGTTGGGCACGGTCGGCGGATCGCCGGGGCGGAGCTTCCGGTAGATGTCTTTGAGCGCCTCTTCCTCGTCCTTGGCTGGATCTTTCTTGAGCGACTTGATCAAGGTGTCGTCCTGGTCGCGGATGTCGACGACCGGGACGCTTTTGTGGCCGAGGTCGAGGAGCTGGCGGACGATGCCGACGGTGAGAGGTTCGTAGGCACGGGCGATGATGATTTCGCCGTCGAGCACGTCGCGCACCGGGAGCTTGGTGGCGAGCGCCTCCTCTTCCGGGTTTTTCGACAGCTTGAATTCGTCGACGCGGTAGAATTCGCGCAGGATATCCTCGTCGCTGGCGTATCCGATGGTGCGGAGGAAGGTGGTGGCCAGAAACTTACGGCGGCGGCGGCGGCGGTCGAGGTAGACGTAGAGCAGGTCGTTGGTGTCGAATTGCACTTCCAGCCAGGATCCGCGGTCGGGAATGATGCGGAAGCCGTAGAGGCGCTTGCCGTTGAGGTGGAAAGTTTCCTCGAAGCAGATGCCGGGTGACCGGTGCAGCTGGGAGACGACGACCCGCTCGGCTCCATTGATCACGAAGGTGCCGCGCTCCGTCATGAGTGGCAGTTCGCCCATGTACACCCGCTCTTCTTTCTTGCCGGTCTCGTCGGTCAGCGTGAAGGTCACGTAAAGAGGGGCCGAGTAGGTCTCGCCGTCGCGCTGCGCCTGATGGGCCGTCAGCTTTGGCTCGCCGATGTCGTAGTGTGAAAAATCGAGCACGCTCTTTTCGTCGTAGCTCGCGATCGGAAAGACCTCCTTGAATACCGCCTGCAAGCCAGTCACGCCGCGCTTTGAGGGCAGCACATTCTGCTGCAAAAACTCCGCGTAGGACTCGATTTGAACCTCAATCAGGTTCGGCGGCTCGACAATTTCCTGAATTTTACCAAACGAGATGCGGTCGGACATGGCAGTGGGTCGGTGGAATGTGGGCTGGCGGAAAAAAGAAACGAAAAAAATCTTAAAAATGGGACGCGTCAGGCGCGGCTCAAGCGGCCAAATCGCGGCGTCAGGCGGCAAAATGGGCGCGGAAGATCACCGCGCCGTGGCCGCGGGCGGGGGCTCGGGATGATCAAATCCCGGCCTGAAAATCAACACTAACGGTTGAACATCAATAACAAACATCAAATCACTAAGAACTGGGGCGAGAGCGGGCGGCATGGGCAGAGACGGAACCTGACTTGAATGGGGGGCTTGTCAAGTAGACGACGAAAGCCGGTCTCGCTGTTGGTCTTCCTGACCCGAGCGATTCCGGCTGACTATTTAGATCTGGAGGAAGATTACAAATGAGGCGGCGGCTTGTCCATTGAAAAATCCGCGGTGGAAGGGCGGACCGCAGGGCGTTTTCATCTGTTGAAGCAGTGGGGGTTGGGGCCGCCGTGAGACTAGAGGCATGCGCGCCGGGTTGTCCCAAGTGGGGGGAATGTATTCATTGTCATGGCGGCCGCAGCCCGCCACTCCCCGTGACGCATGGCCTTTCGCGAACGTTCAGTCGGGGACGACGTGTTCGAAGGTGTGGGCCGACGGGTGGTAGAGGCCGAAGCTGACGGTTCCGAACCGGCCCATGATCTCGCCGGGATTCGCCCAGAGGGCATCGCCGAATCGATGTTGGTAACGTTGATGGTCGTGGCCACTGAAAACGGCGGAGGCTTCGCCCGATTTGGCCAATCGGCGGCCGATTTCCGGGTAGTGGGTGAGCAGGATTTTTCGGCCGTCGATTTCCAATTCGGCCAACGGGTCGTGCAACGTCACGTGAGGGTGACTGGCGGCTAGGCGACACAGGAGAAACCGATCGCCGTCGTTGTTGCCGAAGACAGCGTCGATGGGGCCGGCAAAACCATCGGCGAGTTCCTTAAGGACAAAGGGCGCGCAAAAATCACCGAGAAAGCAGAGCCGAGATACCTCCCGGGACCGCACGGTCTCCAGCACCCGTCCGAGGTGATCCAGGTGGTCGTGGATATCGGACAGGACGGCTATCGCCATGGGGGCATTCAAACGCCGAACGCCTTTTGCATTTGCTCGCGAACCTGGGTCAGGCGCTTCACGTCGCCGCCACTGACCTCGGCGGTCGCCCAGCCGGCGAAGCCAATGTCCTTGATGGCCGCGCGGACATCGTCCCAAGGCAGGTCGTCATCCGGTCCGGTGATTTCGGTGAATTCGTTCTTCTTGCGGCTGAACCCCTTGACGTCGAATTTGACGGCGCGGTGGCCAAAGGCGCGGATCCATTGACCGGGCTGACCGTATTTCCAGTGGTTCCCGATGTCGTAGTACATGCCGACCCAAGGGCTGTTGAAGCTGTCGACGAAGGTGATGAAGCGGT
This sequence comes from Verrucomicrobiales bacterium, assembly GCA_046155625.1. GTDB lineage: Bacteria > Verrucomicrobiota > Verrucomicrobiia > Verrucomicrobiales > V1-33 > CAJBME01. The sequence goes on from JBJXFS010000340.1 coordinate 32,159, forward strand.
CGGCCGTCTGTTCCGGCCCTTGATGGTGGTCGTACATCATCTGGTTCCAGACGTTTTCGAAGAGGATGGGTTGTCCGAGGGTGGCGGCGAGGGGAATCGACTTTTTGATCTCCTCGCGGCAGCGGTCTTCGATTTCGGCCGCTGGCCCGTCCGATCCCTGGCCGACGACGATCAGGATGCCGCTGCCCCCGATGGCGTGGGAGACTCTGAGGCAATGGTCCATGTTGGCCCGGGCCTTGGCGCGGACCGCGGCGTCGGGATCGGTCAACCGGACGCCCCAATGGGCGTGATTGATGGCGTTGTGACAGAATACCCCGCTTTCCTGCACGGCCGCGCGCGCCTGGTCCACGGTGAACGCGCCCGCTTCATCGAAGTCGACTCCGTCAAATCCCGCCTCTCCCGCCATCTTCAGGCGCTCCACGAGTGACAGGGCTCGATCTCCCGACTTGTGGGCGATCATGCCGAGCTTGCAAGAGAGGAGCAGGCGTTTTCCCTCGGGTGGCGTGATGACGCGGTTGGCCACGGGCGATTCGGCGAACGCGGACTGGGAAAGGGCGGCCGACACGGCCGCGAGTGATCCGGCGCTGAGGAAATGACGGCGATTAAGGCTCGGGGTGTTCATGGGCGGTCACGGAGATTCGGATTGAGCCGACACTTAACGCCTGAATCACGTGGGCCACAACGGACAAGATTCAGCGGGAGCCTGTTGTCTGACTGATCTGACTAATCTGACCAGTCTGATTTGTCAGACGCCTCCGACAAGCTCACATCTATCGCTCTGACCGATTTGCATCATGGCCGCGAGCCGCAATACTTCGGGCCATGCTTGTTTCTCTGCGCATCAAGAATCTGGCCTTGGTTGATGATTTGACCTGGGAAGTGGGGCCGGGACTGGTGTGTGTGACGGGCGAGACCGGGGCGGGCAAATCGATGATTGTGGGGGCGCTGAAGCTCATTTTGGGCGAGCGAGCCGATCGGTCGTTGATTCGGACTGGGGAGGAGAGTTGCACGGTGGAGGCGGTGTTTCAGCTGGCCCGACCGGAAGAAGTGAACGCACGGCTGGCCGAGGCCGGGCTGGACGCGTGCGAAGGGGATGAATTGTTGATCAAGCGGGTGATGACGGCGGCCGGTCAGAACCGGCAATTTATCAACAACAGCCCCGCCACTTTGAGCAGCCTGAAGGAAATCGGCGCCCATTTAGTTGATTTGCATGGGCCGCACGACCACCAGTCGCTGCTCTCGCGCGATCGCCAGCGGGCCATGCTGGATGCGTTTGCGGGAGCGGGGGCGGCCGTCGCCGCCCATGCCGAGGCGTTTGCCGCGTGGCGGGCGAGCCGACGTGAGCTCGAGGAATTGGCGGCCGCGGAGGAAGCGACCGAAGCCGAACTCGATCTGCTGCGCCATCAGATCTCGGAAATCGAAGTCGCCCGGCTCAATGCGAACGAAGAGGAGGATTTGTTACGTCGTCACAAGACGGCGGCCAATGGATCGCGCCTGCTCGAGCTCGCCGCGGCGGCGCTGCAAAAGCTCGCTGATGACGACGATTCGGTGCTGGCTCAGTTGCGGCACGTGCAGCGTGGCTTGCGGGAACTGGAACGGCTCGATCCGGCTTTGGCCCAATCGTTGGGGGCTGGCGAATCCGCTTTCGTCGAGCTGGAGGAGTTGGAAAACACGCTGCGCGACTACAGCGATCGCATCGATCTGGATCCCGCGGCCCTGGCGGCCGTCGAGGAACGGATCAACGTGATCGAATCGCTCAAGCGCAAATACGGCGGCAGCCTGGAAGCGGTGGTGGCTCATCATCAGAAGGCGAGCACGAAGTTATCGCTGATCGAGAACCGCGGCGAGGCGCTCGCCGCTCTGCGCGCCCATGAACACGCCTGCCGCGAAGCGACCGCGGCCACGGCCTCGCGCGTGCGGCTCATCCGCGAGAAGGCCGCCCCAAAACTGGCGAAGCAGATCGCGGCCCACCTGCTCGATCTGGGATTTAAACAATCGACCTTTGAGATTCGGCTCGATCCGCTGGACGAGCCCGGCCCGCATGGAACGGAGGAGATCGACCTTATGTTCGCGCCGAATCCGGGAGAGCCGCTCCGGCCGCTCCGACTGGTCGCCTCCAGCGGCGAAATGTCCCGCGTCATGCTGGCGGTCAAGAGCGCTCTGGCCAAGCAGGATGCCATCCCGCTGCTCGTCTTCGACGAAATCGACGCCAACGTGGGCGGCGAAATCGCGACGAGCGTCGGCCGCAAGATGGCCGACCTCGGCGCCTCGCACCAAGTGGTCGCCATCACCCACATGCCACAGGTCGCCGCCCTGGCTTCGGCGCATTATGAAGTCAGCAAGTCGTTCGCCGAGGGCCGGACCACATCCACCCTCCGTCCGGTGACGGGGGGAAACCGCGTGCTCGAAATTGCCCGGATGCTGGGGGGAAAAGAAAAGTCCGCGCTGGAACATGCGCGGACTTTGCTTGGCGGGAGGGAGAAGTCGGCCCGGGCGGAGACTAGTCGCGAGAGAAGGGATTGAGGCGGGCTGCCGGGATAAAAATCGTGTCACCCGGCTGGAGTTGGATATTGAGCTCCGGTTTGCTGGAAATGCTGCTCAGATCCATTTCCCGGGTTTTTCCCGCACGTACCAGGCGGACTTTTTTCATGTTGGCGAAGTCGTCTGGACCGCCTTTTTCGGAGATGGCGTCGTTGATCAGCATTCCCGGACGGAAAACTGTCGATCCGGGCACGCGGACGTTGCCGCTGATAGTGACGGTTTGGACCGTGGTCGCGTCGTCGCTCCGCGAAATGTTAATGGCTGGATTGGTGTAGATCCGGGCCACCTTGTAATTGGCTTCGATCTGACGAGCCAAGGCGGTTGGCGTTAATCCCGCGGCTCGAACCTCGCCTTTGAGGTGCTGGAGGCGAATCATGCCTTCGTTCGACACGATATACATCTGCAAGCCCATCGACTGCTGGTCTCCGCCTGGGACGCCGGTGATGGTGATTCTGATCTTGTCGCCCGGCTTGAGCGCAGTCTCACCGGTTTGGGTTGTTTGAGCCTGGACGGGGCCGATGAAGGCCAGAAGGACGCCCAAGGCCAGCGCCCACGCAATGGATGTGAATTTCGTCATTGTCTAGTTGGGGATGTGGGGATGCATTGAGGAAGATTAGTAGGCATCGTCGTCGGCGGCCGGGGCGCCTTTGGACGGCTTGGAGGAGGTGGTCGCTTTGCCGGCGCCCTTGCCCGCGGCATCGGCGGCTTTCGCGGTGGCGCGGCTTTTGGTTTTGCCGTCGGCGTTGGTAGGCGAGTAGTACGTGTAGTAGCTGGTGTAGTACTGGTACTGGCTGTCGCTGCGGACATCGACGTTGTTGAGCACGACGCCGAGCAGGTTGCCGCCGACGTTCTCGATCGCCTGTTTGACGCGGAGGAGCATGGAGCGAGGCAGCTTGCGATGTTGAATGACGATCATGGTCAGATCGACTTCGGAGGCGAGCACGGACGCGTCGGAAACGCCAAGGATGGGCGGCGAGTCAATGAGGACCAGATCGAAACGGTTCTTCACGTCGGCGATGAGCTCCGACATGCGTCGGGAGTTGAGAATGCCGGCGGCGTCGGCGGGCAGGATGCCCGATGGCATGAAATACAGATTATCGATGGGCGTCTGCAGGATGACGTCCTCGAGCTGCAGGTCGGTAGTGAGGTAATTCGTCAGACCGACCGAATTATTGATGTCGAAGAACGTGTGGAGTTTTGGTCGGCGAAGGTCCGCGTCGATCATGAGCGTGTTGTAGCCGCCTTGAGCGCAGATGTAGGCGAGGTTGACCAAGGTGGTCGATTTCCCCTCGCCGGCGCCACCGGAGACCACGGTGATGGCGTTGGCGTCGGCGCTCTTGCGGTTGAACTCGATGTTGGTTCGCAGGATTCGGTAGGCTTCGGCGTCGGGGCTGATGCCGCTTTGTTTGTGCAGGATGCCGACGTCCTTGGGAATGACGGCGAGGACCGGCACTCCGAGATAGCGTTCCACGTCGTCGAGCGACTTCACGCTGGTGTCGAGGTACTCGAGGAAGAAGGCGAATCCGAGGCCGAGCAGGAGTCCGAGCAGGGCGCCGAGGCCGAGCTGGAGCTTCGCGTTGGGTTTGGAGTATGTTACCGCCACGGTGGCCTTTTCGTGGATGGTGGCGGGCTTGCGAGGCATGAGATTGACGACGCGGGCACGCTCCTGTTCATCGATCATCCGGTCGAGGATTGACTGGGCCATGCCGTACTGGTCTTTGGCTTGCTGGTACAGGGCGTACTTGCCGCGGTCCATGATGCTGTCCTCTTTCTTTTCGTCGGTCAGCCGCTCGATGTTCTCGAGTTGTTTTTCGGCCAGGACAATTTTTTCGCGGAGGTTCCTTTTGAGTTGTTCGACGGCTGAATTGAGCTGAGTGCGTTGAACGGCCATACCGGATCGAATGGCGATCACTTCCGGGTGGTTGATGTCCAGCCCGCTATTCTCGAGTTGGACGGCGGTTCTTTCGTCCATGAGATATTGGTTATAAACGGCTTGCACCTTTACATCGAGCAGTCCCATGCTGGCCGCCGCACTGATCAGTTCTTCACCTTCCTTGTCTTTGATCGAGTCGAGCTGTCCCTTAAAATTATTGACGTCGTCACGCCGTTGCAGGGCCATTTGCTGCGCCTGCATGTAGAGTCCTTCCTTGCCACCGGTCGACTCACTGCCACGGGTGAACATCCAAGGCGAGGAGGCTTCGAGGTCGACGATCCCGAGTTCCTGAACCAGTTCGAGCATTTTGTTGCGGGCGCGTTCGACTTCCTGCTCCTGACCCTTGCGGGTGTGGCTGAGCGTCTGGAAGGCCAACTGCACCCGCTCGCTCTCAATCTCCTTGCGTCGGTTGGTGTAGGCCTCGGCCACATCATTGGCCAATTCCGCGGCCTCCTCCTTGTCCGTACTCAGCACTACGATCTTGATCAGGTCGGTGCCGCGTTCCTCCGAGGCATCCACCATGCGCTCCAGTTTGGTATAGGCTTCATCGAGACTGGCGACTTTCCACCGTTCGACGAGGTTGCGCTTTTTGACGACTTGGGAGAGAGTTTCTTTGGAGGTGATGATCTTGAATTCGGTGGGGAGGAACGTCATGCCTCCAAGCATGGCCTTGGCGCCGGAGACTGGATCGTAAAAGTCGCCGCCCGTGACGCCGGAGGAGCGCTCGATTTCCATGAGCACCCGGCCCGGGAATTTTTTAGGCATGATGGCCGTGACGACGGCGGCGGTCATGAAGACCAGGAAGAAGGAAAGGAGGATGACGCCGTACCGGTTGCGGATCACCTGCCAGTAGTCGAGCGCGTGGAGCCGGGCTTCGCTGGGTTGCTGGTTCATAGTCGTGGGGGAAGAATATATGGAAGGATTTGGACGGGGCAAAAGATTTGGTCGTAAAGAAAAAAATTCCCCCGACGCGGGGCGTCGGGGGAATCGAAGCTGTTGGAGCGTGGGCGAAGCGTCCGGGTGAAGAACTAGAATGTCGCGGTCACGCCGAAGGAAACGCGATGCCGTTCGTACTCGCGGTAAAAATTATCGGAGTCGGTGTTGGTGTACCAGTAAGTGGCGTTGAGGCCGATGTTGCGCCAAAGGCGATAATCGAGGCCGGCGCTACCCGCGAAGGTATTGTCATCTTCATCCGGCAAGCCATAGGGGCTGTCTTCGAATGTTTGGTGGAGGTAGTGGAGGGCGAGATTTCCCGACAGACGGTCGGTGATCTGGTGCTGGACGGTCAGACCGGTTTTGTAGGAGTATCCCGAGGCGAAGCCGACGAGGTCGCTGTCGTCCATGCCGAGATAGTGGTACCAGCGAAGGATGGTGTGCTTTCCGACGCGGTAGTTGAGAGCCCCTTCGAGGTAGGGACGAGTTTCGCTGCCGAGGTCGCCATCGTAATCGCGGAATTCCGCACCCAAGCGCAGGCTGCCGGCGAGCAGCGGACTGAACGAGTGGTCGACGCCGCCAAGGAGGTAATGAGCGGTATAGTCGGCGTCCGAGTTGTTGTCATAATCAGCGAAACGGAAGCGATAGTCGACGGTGCCGGTGGTTCGAGGGTTGATGGCGTAGCGGAACTGCTGCGAGAAGATGTGGGCGAGGTGATCCATGTTCTGGTTCACTTCTTCCTCGTACCAGATGCCTGTGATCGTGTAGCCACTGACGGTCGAGAAGCGGGGGGCCCAGGCGTACGAGACCGAAAGGTTGTTGTAGCCGTAGAGGTATTGATTGGTGCGGCGGTTGATGGAGGCGCCGATCAGGAAGTCCGGCTCGGTTTCGTAAGCGAGGTAGAAGGAATCGGAGATGACCAGCCTCGGGGAGAGTTCGGTGACGTAGTCGAGCGAGAAGCGCGCATTATTATAAAACTCCTCGGTGCCCGGCGCGGCATCCAAGTACCAAATATTGGAATAGTGGGCGCCGAGGCTGAGGTGATTGCGCTTGTCGCCCTTGGAATAGACAAGGCTGACTCCATTTTGCCAGTAGCCGGATTCCTGTTCGTCGAACGAACTGGTATTCATATTGGAATCCCAACCAACCGATGAGGCGAGAGTGACGGAGAAGGGGATTTTTTCCTCCCAGTCCTTGTTGGCACCAATGCTGAGTAGACCTTGGCCCTTGGAGGCCGAGACCGAAAGCCCGACGACCAAGGTGGCGATGGCGATTTTTTTCATCTTGAGAATGTGGAGGTAAGGGGAATAGGCATACCAACCGCGGACGTATTTATCGTTTTTGGTGCTGGCTGGCAACCGTTAATTTGCTTTGGTGCAAGGTTTTTCGGGAGAGGGTGCAAGGGACCCCGCGTGAATTGGGTTTCTGGTGTCGATGTCGGAGGGGTGATCGTTAGGCGGGATCCGGGCCGGGGGTTGGGTCGATTGGGGTGTCCTCTGAGGGCACTGGCTCCAGTGGGACGTCGTCGGAGGAGGTGGGGGTGGGAGGCCGAATGATAATGATGCCGGGCGGGCGCGGGCGCTGGATGACACGCGGAGGAGGGGGATCCAAAGGAATGCGGCGGCCGTCCGGTCCGATGAAGTACAGGCGGCCGTTGTCATCTTTGATCACGGGAGACGATCCGCTGCCACCGGGGTAGACCAGATAGACCCCGCCAATGGACACCGGGCTGAGACCAAAGTCGGCGTCATCGGAGGGAGGCGGCGGGTTTTTCGCGAGCGGTTCTTTACCTGAAGGGCGGGAGGCCGTCGTGGCGGCGTCGGACTCCGGGGTGGCGGCAGTGGTGGCTGGAGACTCCGGGGGGGCAGCAGCGGTGGCTGGGGACTCCGGGCGTTCACCGGGTGGTTTGTTGTCGGGTGGGGGCTTGTCACCCACCGCTTTCCTCACGGCTTCGTCAATTTCGGCCGTGGACTCCGGGCTGGCGGCTTTGGCACATTCCTCGATTTGCGTGGCCTTGGCCGGTGCGGCGCTGATGGCGACGAAGACGATCTGGGACGTCAGTTTCGCACCGGCGCCGGCGGCCACAATGGCGGCTTTAACCACTTCGCACGCGCATGTGTCGTTGACTACCAATGTGTCTTCGACGATGACGAGGACCCGCTCCGGTCGCGCGCTCACCTCGCGCGACACCCGTTTTGCCACAACAGCGCAGTCGGCCTCGGCCGCCCGCGCGACACCGCTGAATACCAATGAGAAGCCCAGGATCAGGGATGTGGCGCCGCGCGGCGCCGGAAAGCCAGTGAGAGTCGGCACAGAGATGAATGAGTGAGGGTGGAGCGGGCAGCGGGAATCGAACCCGCATAGCCAGCTTGGAAGGCTGGAGCTTTACCACTAAGCTATGCCCGCAATTACGGATTTTATATAAAATACCTAATTGTGGATTTTCCGCAATAGATAATTGACATTCCGCATCTCTTTATCATCTCCGAGACCCCTGAGCATCGGCTGGATTGGGTGGCGGTGCAACAGGATTCGGCGATGGGAGGGAGGGCTGTCATCCGGCGGGCTCGAGCCCATGGAGCAGGGCGTTTTCGAGGGCGCGCAGGGCGATGTCGAGTTCAGCCGTGGTGGTGCAGAGTGGGGGCATGAGGATGAGGGTATTCCCGATGGGGCGGGTGAGGAGTCCGAAGGCGCGCGCGGCCTGGCAGATTTCGGTCCCCCATCGGATGGGGGCGGGGGAAGTCGGGTTGGGCGGCTTGAGTGGGGGATAAATCTCCACACCCGCAATGAACCCGCGCTGGCGGACTTCTCGGATCCACTGGGGATACTGGTATTTCAGGTGGGCGAGGGCTCGGGCGAGGTGCTCGATTTTTGGGGGCAAGCGGTCGAGCACGTGTTCGTCGCGGAAGATGCGGAGATTGGCGAGAGCGGCGGCGCAGCCGAGGGCATGGCCGGAGTAGCTGTGGCCGTAGAAGAATGTGCGTCGATCGGTGGGTGGCCCCGCGAAGGCGGAGAAGACGCGATCGGTGGTCATCGTGGCGGCGAGCGGCGAGTAACCGCCGGTCAGCCCTTTGGCGAGACAGAGGAAATCCGGTTGCACGTTCTCGTGCTCGCAGGCGAAGAGGCGGCCGGTCCGGCCAAATCCGGTCATGACTTCATCGAGAATGAGCAGGATGTCATGGCGCTGGCACCACGAATTGAGGGACCGGAGCAACCCGTCCGGCCATAGTCTCATGCCGGCGGCGCCTTGGATGAGTGGTTCGATGACGACGGCGGCGATCCGCTGAAGTTCGGGCGGGGTGAGCGCCTCGAGGTCGGCGAGGTCGGCGACGTGTCGCACGGGCAGTCCGAGACTTGCGGCGGTTCCGGCGAAGAGCGGGATGCCGCCGAGGGAGGCCGCGCCCAGCGTATCGCCGTGGTAGGCGCGATCGAAGGCTACGATGGTGCGTCGCTGAGGCTGGTTGTGCCACTCCCAGAACTGCCAGGCGAGGCGCAGGGCGCATTCGACGGCGGTTGAGCCGTCATCTGAAAAAAAGACCCGAGTCAGGGACTGGGGCGGGAACAGGCTGACCAATTCTGCCGCGAGCCGGATGGCTGGTTCGTGGGTGGCGCCGAGGAACGAGACGTGGGCGACGCGGTCGAGTTGTTCCCGGATGGCCGCCGTGATCGCGGGGTGCCGATGCCCATGGATGTTGGTCCAGATTGAGGAATTGCCGTCGAAATACCGGCGGCCCTCGGTGTCGTACAACCACACGCCCTCGCCGTGGTCGAGGACCAGGGGTTCGTGGTCGGGGGCGCACCATTCCGACATCGCCGTGAACGGGTGCCAGAGGTGAGCCTTGTCGAGCGCTTGGAGGGTCGCGGTTTTCGAATTCATGCGGGCCGCGGGTCCGTTAACGCGAATGGGACCATGGAATCACGAAATAAACGGATGGTCAGTGGGTTACGGGGTGGTCCGAGGGCGTGCCAGTCCACCGCCGTGTTCATCGGTGGTCAGGCGCACCGCATCGGGGAGTTGACTGTCGATTTCCCGGACGATTTCAAAGGGGACTTTGCGGCGTTGGTAGCGAGCCCAGAGCACATCGCGGAGCGCGACGAGCACGGCCGGGTCGTAAGGGGGCGTGAGCACGGTCCAAGCGTCTTCAGATTTGAGTCGCGTTTCGATTTTCCACGCGCGGGCAAAGCGACCGGCCCAATAGAGCCGGGGTCCGTCTTGGGTGCGATCACGCCATTCGTACTCGGTCATGGTCGGTTGGTTAACGGGCTGGCCGGTCCCAGGGTCGGGCGGCATACGGATCGCGCGCGCGCGCGGTCAGGTCAATGAAGGCAGGACGGACGACTGCTGCGGTCCATGGCTGGGAATCCCCCGCGGCCGACTGGGCGCCCTCCAGTTCGCGGCGCATGGCGATGACCCTTTCGGGGAGTCGATCGGCCAGGTTGTGGCGCTCATCCGGGTCCTGCGCCAGATCGAAGAGCTGAGTCACATCGACCTGCGGGTATCGGATCAATTTCCACCGATCCGTGCGAACGGCGCGCATGGTATCGGTAAAGGCCAGCAGGAGCCGCTGGCGGGATTGTGAGGGCGAGGGATCGGACGAGGTGGCCGAGCGCCAGAGGGGAGACAAGCTCTGAGACTCGGATTCGGCAGGCGTGTTGTCCGGACCGGCCCCCGCGAGGTCCAGCACGGTGGCATGCAGGTCATGCAAATAAACCAGCGCCTGAGATTCCCGACCCTCCGGCACTCCGGGTCCCTTGAGTATCAAGGGCGCTCGCATGGAGTGTTCGTACAGACTTTGTTTCCCGAGCAGGCCGTGGCTGCCGATCGCCAGTCCGTGGTCGGCCAGAAAAATCACATAGGTATTCTCGGCCAATCCAGCGGCGGCAAGAGTGTCCAGCAGATCGCCCAGTCGGGCATCCAGATGGCTGATGAGACCGTGGTAGGCGGCGAGTTCGCGGCGCACCTCATCGGGATTGCGCGGCCACGCGAGCAACTCCTCGTCGCGGACGGTCATCCAGCCGTTATCGAAGAGATGTTGGGGGAGAAAATTGGTCGGGAGAGAATGCTCATCAGCTGAATGCAGGCGGGCGAACGGGACATCGTAACGAGGGCGCCATGAGCTCGGACCGGGCTCGGGCGGCTGGGCGTCATTGGGTTGGTGTGGGTCCGCCTCCATTTTCGGTGTCCGCGGGTCGTGCGGCACCGTGAAACTCACCCAGGCAAAAAAGGGACGGGCGCTGTCACCCGAGGCGAGGAAATTTACCGCGGCTTCCGAGATGGCGTCGGTCGAAAACCGGTCGCTCTTCACCGGCTTCTCGAGCCGATGGCCGCGCAAGGATGAGAGCTCAGGATGGAATTGGTCCGTCATGCCGCCGAGAAAAACCGCCGCCCCCTCGGCGAAACTCCGCTCGCACGACTCCCGGCCATTGTGCCATTTGCCGGCGAGGAATGTCCGATAGCCTTTCGCCTCCAAGCGTTCCGGCAATGTGGGCGCGCTCGCTAGATCGTTCCGGACCGAAAAAAACGGCCGCCCCGTCATCAACATCGCACGGCTCGGGATGCAAACGGCCCCCGAATTGGAACCAAAACAATACGCCGCCCGGAACGACATCCCTTCGGCCACCATGCGGTCAAGTACCGGTGTGCGCGCCGCCACCCCGCCGTGCGCTCGAATCGCGTCAGCCCGCATGTCGTCCGCCACCACCACCAGAAAATTCGGCGGCGTCACCTCGCACCGGCCCACGACGCTCGTCAGCGCCCAGACCATCAGCCATACGCACCAACACGGCATTGTCTCCACCTTCATCGTCACAACTTCCAGAATCGTCCGCCCCCTTTACCGCCGCCTCCTCTATTTGTCATTCCTCAACTCCCGCTGGCGCCCATTCTGAGTCTTTTCGTCGGGCCTCGCCGGGAACCCGCGCTTCGTGGCGGATCGTTGCAGGCGGGATGGAACTCGAATTTTGGAGTGCGGCGACATGTTGCCCGACGAAAAACGCGGATCCGTTGAGCACTCCACGGCAGGCTTAAACTACTCGTTAGCGGCTCATTCAGGCACAAAAAGGCCCATGCAAGAATCCACCGTGGCGGCATTTCAGGGACTTCTAATCCGAACGGACGACTGACGGTGCTGGAGTTTTGAACTCAGCGGCAGCGGTTTTTAGCTGGGAACGCGGATTTCCGCTGAAATGGTGGGCCGGCCGCTTAAGTTGCCCTTCCCTTTATAGGACGCTTACATTGCCTGTCACTTTATGAGGGTCGATCCGCACCCCATTTTTATTCCGATGATTTCCCCAGCCGTGTCTCCAGGCGGGTGGCGGGGTGGCGTGGTGTGGTTCCGGCCGGCGGCGGGGTGTCGGGCGATGGATGAGCGGACCGGGGGGCCGATTCGGTCGGCGGCGGGGCGGTGAGCCGGGCTTCCCGGAGCGTTGGGGGTGGTGGGGTAGCGGCGCCGTGGGTAATCGCGGGCTATTTTTTGGTCACGCTGGTTTTGGGGGCGGCGTTGGCGCCGTGGTTATGGCATGTCGCGCGGGCGTGGGCGGGGTGGAGTGTGGAGGCGGGCTGGGGCCGGATTCCGGTGATTGGATCGTGGAACGAGAGTATTCAGCGGGCTGATTTCACCCGGGTGTTCAATCGGGCGATGCTGGTGGCGGCCTTGGTCTGCCTGTGGCCGGCGGCGCGATTGCTGCGGATGAAGCTGAGTGAATTGGGGCTGGAGCGAAACCCGTTGCGCTGGCGCGACTTGGTCATCGGGTTTGCCACGTCAGCCGGTCTTCTGCTGGCGATGGGGGGCGTCTATTTGGGGGCGGAGGTGTTCACTTGGCGCAAGAATGTCGAATTGGGATCGGTGGTGCAGGACTCGGCGATTCGGGCGGCGGGGGCCGGTCTCATGGAGGAATTGTTTTTTCGCGGGGCCTTACTCGGGTTGGTCCTGCGTGTTTGGCCGCCGCGGGTGGCGCTGGTTTTTGTGACGACGATTTTTGCTGCCGTGCATTTCCTGCAGGCGCCGCCGTCGCTGGTCATTCGCGACGGCATTCAAGCGGGGACTGGGTATTGGCTGGTCGGCGAAATCCTCCGGGTCTTTGCCAATGCGAATTTCCTGCTGGCCGAATTCGCCACGTTGTGGCTCGCCGGCTGGATCCTCGGGCAGGCGCGGCTGAGGACACGGTCGCTCTGGTTGCCCATCGGTCTGCATGCCGGCTGGATTTTCGGCATCGGACTGTACGCTGGCCTGACCCGCGCCAGCAAAGCGGTGCGCCGCGACGAATACCTGCCGTGGGTCGGCGAAACGCTGAAAAGCGGGCTGGTGCCGATGGCCGTCCTGACGCTGACGGGCTTCGCGATTTGGGTGTATTCGAGGCGGCGGGTGAAATAGGCGGCGGTCGGCGGTCGGCGGTCGGAGGGCGGAGGTCGGAGGTCGGAGGTCGGAGGGCGGAGGGCGGTCTTTTCTGTCGTTTCCGCTGGGGGTAGGCTGAGGCTCGAGGTGGGACGAGACCTTCTGAGCTCGTCGGCGGAGGGAGAGGGGTGGAAGGAGTCCTTGATCGCCATTTCGAACGCCGCCCAAAAAAGGAAGCGGCTCACTCTGGTCGCCCGCGAGGTCGTTTCCCGCCTTCCCGTTCAGGGCAGGCCGGCGGCGTGGCGGAGGCCGGGGAGGTCGCCGTATTTCAGAGCGCCTGGAAGGAAGGCAGCGTCGCGAAAATCGCTGAGGCTGTCGAACCGGAAGTCGGTGGGGTCGACGGTGGCGGCGGCGAGAACTGATTTTCCGAGAAAGGCGGTGGCGGTACCGATGGTGGCGGCCGGGCCGCGGGCGACGAGGCGGATGGACCGAGCCGGGTATTGGTCGCGTGTGCGGCAAAACTGAATCAGCGTGAGTGTATCATGGACGCGTTGAGCGAAGAGCGGGTGGTTGTAGCCGTAGGTGTAGGCCGGCGCCTGGCGCGGATTCTTGACCAATGGATTGGCGGTGCGATCGGGCGCGAAGAGGCGGGAGAGGGCGACGGCGCGGCCCGCGCGCACCTCGGCCAGGCACTCGGCGGACGGGGTGTCGGTCCCGTCGAGCCAGAGCACGACATCGCCGTTCCAATTCTTCGGGTACAGGAAGGTGGCGGAAACCTCCTCGCGGTGAGTGGCATTGGCGACCGTGCCGCGCAATTCCAGATAGTCGCCCCGATCGGCCTTGGTGGCGGTGGGCTCGTCCCACGAGAAGGCATTCCCGGCCGCGGCCAGCGTGCGTCCGAGCACGACGTTCCAGCCGGTGGTCGCCAACTCAGGGCGGGCGGTCAATTGCTCCGCGGCGTCGGATTTCCACAGTTGAAGCAGGCGTTTTTCCAACGCCGGGCCGACCGCATCGTCGGTCGGGGCCGGGTGGTCCGGGGTCCAGACAGTGAGTTCGGAGCGGTTGAGGCGGCGGAAGTCGCGCTCGACGAGCGCGTGAGCTGGCAGGCCGAGTCCGAGATGCTGGTTGAACCAGGCGTACATGGCGGCGCGGCTGGGCGCATTATAATTGTGGCCGAACTCGGTGCGGTCGTGGAGGGCGATGTGGTCGGGGGCGCCGAGTCGCTCCCAATGCGAGCGCAGTTCGGGAAACCCCTTGCGGGCGATTTCCTTGGTCCAGTCGTCCGCCGAGCTGAGCATCATTGGCTTCGGGGCGAACAGCGCGGCCAACTCGATGTTGCCTGTGCCGACGCGAAATCCGCTGGCGTTCTCGCAGGTGCAACCGCCTTGCATGGCCGTGGATACCATGACGGCCGGGAAAACCGCCGAGGGGCGATGGTCGACCGCGGCGAGGACAAACGTCTGGGTGCCGCCGCCGCTCGCCCCGGTCACGCCGATACGCCGCGGATCGACATCCGGCAGTGATTCGAGAAAATCCAGCGCGCGGATGGAATTCCACGTCTGCAGGCCCATGACGCTCTGATACCATCCTTCGGCCCGCGGGGAAAAAAGCCCCCAGCCATCCGCGGCATTCATGTCGGGCCGTTGGGTGCGAAATCCGTGGGCCACGTCCATGCCGATCTGCACGCTGTCGGCATACCCCAGCATGTCGTAGTGCAGGACGATGCACCCCATGCGCGCGAGATGCACGCATCGGGCTTGGAGCGGGCTGTGGGCGGCATCGGCGAAGCCCTCCGCGCCGGTGTCGATCTCGCGCTTCACGCCCGCCTCGCTCTCCTCCATGAATCGGCCGTTCGACCAATGCCCATGAGGACACAAGACGCCAGCGCGGCGCCCGTCCGGTCCCGTCGCGCCCACTCCCGCCTTCGGCCGATACAAACTACCCGTGACAAAAAATCCTGGTGCGGACTCAAAAATCACGCGCTCGACCGTGTAGTCGTCCCGCTCCACCGCCCCGTGGATCACCGCATTGAGCGCGGATCGCGTCGGCAGGGGCCATAATCCCAGAGTGGCTAGTGTTTGCTCGCGGACGCGTCTCGACCGGGTACCCCATGCTTCCGCGCTCGCGGGAGGTGACCACGGGAAATAGCCATCCAGATCCTTCGGCGGCTCCAAACGCACATCGGCGGCACTGGCCGCCAGCGACCCGACAAGACAGACATAGGCAACGAGGGATTTCATGGGAGGACAGTTAAACCTGTCGGCTGGAGGTTTCCAAGCCGGGAATTCCCTGATGCAGGGGATCTCGCGAGGGACGGGAAGGGACGGGAAGGGACGGGAAGGGATGGAAGTAGGAAGGCTCGGACGGGCATTGGGGGAATGCTTTCGGTTGTCCGCTGGGCGGATGTGGTGGCAGGATAGGGGGACGCTCATGAATATGCAGGATCCGCCGCCGGCCGACGCCCCGACAATTGCCGAACCGGTGCCGGTTGGTGGCGACGCACGGTTGTCTGGCGAGGGATCAGTGCCGGACTTGCATGAGGCGGTGGTCGGCACGCACATCGGGCGGTACAAACTCCTGCAAAAGATCGGCGAAGGTGGGTGGGGCGTGGTTTACATGGCCGAGCAGGAAGAACCGGTTCGACGGCGGCTGGCCCTGAAAATCATCAAGCTCGGGATGGACACCAAAAGCGTCATCGCGCGCTTCGAGGCCGAGCGTCAGGCCCTGGCCATGATGGACCACCCGAACATCGCGCGCGTCCTCGATGCCGGCGCCACCGAGACCGGCCGGCCGTTTTTCGTCATGGAATTGGTACGCGGCATCAGTGTGACGACGTACTGCGACCAACACAGCCTGCCCATGGAGGAACGGTTGCGGCTCTTCGTCCTGATCTGCCAAGCCGTCCAGCACGCCCACCAAAAAGGCATCATTCATCGCGATCTCAAGCCGTCCAACATCCTCATTTCCCACCACGACGGCCGGCCCGTGCCGAAAGTCATCGACTTTGGCATCGCCAAGGCTTCCGAGGCGCGCCTCACCGACAAAACTCTCTTTACCGCATTTGAGCAGTTCATCGGCACGCCGGCCTACATGTCGCCCGAGCAGGCGGAAATGAGCAGCCTCGACATCGACACCCGCAGCGACATCTACAGCCTCGGTGTGTTGCTTTACGAGTTGCTCACCGGGCGCACGCCATTCGCCTCCGGCGATCTGGCGCAGGCGGGCCTCGAAGGCATGCGCCGTATCCTGCGCGAGCACGAACCGTCCCGCCCGTCGACCCGTCTGCAGGAATTGACCCTGCCCGACGTGACCAGCGCTGCCCGGCGTCGGCAAGTGGAGCCCGGTCGCTTGGCTCATTTGATCCAAGGCGACCTCGACTGGATTGTGATGAAGGCGATCGACAAAGATCGCACGCGGCGGTATGCGACCGCTCATGAGCTGGCCGCCGACGTTGAGCGGTATCTCACTGGGGAAGCCGTCACCGCGCGGCCGCCCAGCCAGCTCTACCGCTTGCGCAAACTCGTGCGCCGCCACCGGTTCGCGGTCACCGGCGCCACCGCCACCGTGGCGGCTCTGGCCGTCGGCTTGGCCGTCGCCATTTGGCAGTATCGCGAAAAGAAAAATGCCTGGCAAGTCGCGTTGGCGGCCGAATCGGAAAAGTCGCGTCTCCTCGGCGAGGCGCAGGCGGCGCAGGCGACGGAAGCGGAATTGCGCGAGGCGGCGGAGCGGCTCGGTCGGGTCGCCCGGCACCGCGCGTATGCGGCTGACATCAATCTGGCGCAGCAGGCCCTGGAGTCGAATAATCTGGCTCGTGCACAGGAATTGTTGACCCAGCACAAGCCGGCTTCCTCCGACGCGGAAGACTTGCGGGGGTGGGAATGGTTTCACCTGTGGCAGGAGTGCCAGGGCGAGGCGCTGTACACGCTGTCCCAGATCGAGGACGGGGTGCGCGCGCTGAGCGTTTCCGGCGATCGCCGTTGGGTGGCGATGGAAATCGGACGCGGTGGCGAAATCGCCATTTGGGACCTCGCCACCCAACGTGAGGCCACACGACTCAACGTTCGAGGTGAAGCGGAACGCCCAATGGAGACGGACCTCGGACCGCCGCCCGCACCAAGCGCCCGCCCGCCGGCCGACGCCCCGCCAGCGGAAGGCGCGGTGCGGGACGGTTTGCCGCCCCGCGAGGCAGGACCAACGGTGGCGGCCGCCGAGCCGGCGCCGGTGGCTTCGCCGGATCCGCCTTCCGGGCGCCGAGGCGGGCGCGGCCCGATGCGCCGACCGTTTGGGCTTTGGGAAAAACGGGCGGAGTTTTCGCCGGCGGACGACGTTCTGGCGTTTGCCCGCAGTGTGCGATCGGAGGCGGGGGACGAGGAGCACTCGGTGCGGCTGTGGAAAGCCTCGACGGGCGATGTGCTCAAGGACATTCCGCTGGCCGGGCCCGCGCTGCAGCTTGCCCTCTCGGTGGACGCCCAACGCCTATGGGTCGCGACCGAGGAAGGCCGGGTGAGTGTTTACGAAATGAGTTCGGGCACGGAGCGATTCAGCACTCTCGTGGTGGCCACCGGTCGGATGGCCCCGCTCGTTCGGCCGTCGCCTGACCTTGAGCTGATGGCCATGGCCGAGAGCAATGGTCCGTTTGCCGAAGGCGGCAGCCGGCTGCGGCTTGTCGCCACCGCCACGGGTGAAGAAAAATGGTCGGTCGAGACGAATGACCCGCTGCTGCGCGCGCTTACCTTTTCGCCGGACGGTCGGTTACTCGCCGTAGGGACGGGCAATGGCGCGGACTCCGCCATCCGGCTGTGGGATACCGAAAACGGCCGCGAGGTCGCCGCGCTCAAGGGGCATCGAAGTCAGATCTCCAGTCTGGTCTTCTGGCCGGATGGTCGGACGCTGGCTTCGGCCAGCGAGGATCGCACGATCAGGCTTTGGGATGTCAAAGGCGAGCGGCAGGAGGCGATTTTTCGCGGGCATCGGTCGGCCGTGCGCAGCCTCGGGCTGATGCCGGATGGCTCGATCCTGCTCAGCGCCGGGGCCGACGGGGCCGTCCTCGCCTGGGATACGAATTTAATGAGGCGGCAGCGGTCGCACTTTGAACTGGCCGCGACGGCGCGCGCGTGGCATTTCGCGACCGATAGCGCCTCAGTCATCACGCTGAACTCGATCGGCCGTGTCTCACGATGGCATGGCCAGCTCTTGGAGGCCGAAGAAGTCCTGTTCGAAACCGGAGAGAAATTCTCCCGGGAGAACGCGCCTCCGATGGAACGCCTTTTGGGCACTAGAGTCGCCCAGTTTTCAGGGGACGGCGGTTTGCTCGCTTTGGCGGGCCGGGCTGAATCCGTGGAGGTCTGGGATGTCGAGGCGCGCCGCATCCGCACCGAGTTTCAACCGGAGGAAGGTCGAGGCCGAGTATCGCTGATCGGCTTCGTCCCGGGATCGACCGATTTGCTTACGGAAACTGGAGGCCCCGACGGACGCATAGCGCGCTGGGATGCACTGACGGGGAAGCTGGTCGAATCGTGGCGAGCCGAATCGCTGCGAGGCGGGCGACCACTCAGCGCCCTCTCGAGCGACGGTCGGTGGCTGGTCAGAGTGGGCTTGCAAGGCCAGGTGAGTTGGCGAGATCTCGGCACCGGAGTGGAAACGAACGAAGAAATTGGGCTGGCGGGGATCCACCAACTCGCTTTTTCACCCGACTCCCGTCTGCTGGTGGCGGTGAGCGACCGCGAGGGCGGAAGAATTTGGGACGTCCTCGCTCGCGAGCGGATCGCCGACCTCGGCGGGTTCTTGCAGGGGACGTACGCAGCGACCTTTTCGACCGATTCGCGGCGGCTGGCGCTCGGGAGCACCGGCGACGAGGCCATCAAGATCTGGGATCTCGCGAGCCAACGCGAGCTCGTTACGCTGGAGGGCTCGGGCAGTTTTTATCACACCATTCGGTTTTCCCGCGACGGCACATTGCTCGCGGCCAGCAATCTCCAGGGTCGCCTGTCGTTTTGGCGCGCTCCGCGACCAGCCGAGAGGTGAATAGGGCCTTTAGGCGCATAGGCCCCATGAGCCCTATAAGCCCCATTAGGTCAGCCCCCAGCGGCGTCGGAGGGTCCATTCGAGTCCGAGCAGAGCGCAGAGGAGGTAAAAGACGTGAGGTTTGTCCCAGAGCGACGTGCGCCGGATCATCGGCGGCGTCTGGGCCTCGGCGATGGCGGACTGACGGAGCGCGTTGACGGCGTCGGGTAGGGTGGCGAGTTCGAGCGCGCGGCCGCCGCTCGACTCGGCGAGCTTTCGCAGGTATCCGGGATCCGGGGCAAGGTCGGTCGCTTCCCGGAGTTCCTCGAAGACGGCGAATCGGCACGAAACTTCCTCCCCACCCGCCATGATGACCGCGCGGTATCGGCCGGTCGCCCCGGCCACCCACTCGCCCTGCCACTGGCCAGCGTCGGGCGATTTCTCCAGCGCGACATCCGCCACGTGGCGGGCGTCCTGGCGAATGGTGAGGGGCGGGAGATCGCTAAGAGGGCGGCCGCTGGCGGAGACGAGGCGGAACTGGACTTTTTCGCCGCGCTGGAGGTTGGCGGACGTGACGGTGAGCTGTGGCCGGTCGGTAGGCGCGAGGTTGGAGCGGGCGACGAGGTTGAGGACAAGTTGATTCCAGAACCGGTCATAGATGTTGTTGGTCGACTCGCCTTTGGCGTTGAGCGACCATTTCCACAATCCCTCGACGGCCACGGCAAGCACTTGGCCTGAGCCATGGCGCCGATGCAGGATGGCGGGCGAGACGCTTTTTTGTTCGACGTCCTCGGCCATGGCCTCCACGGCCGCCAGCGTTTTCGGCGGCTGCACGGTACGCACCAACGGCAGCGCGGGCAGGTTGTCGACGCCTCCCGGTGCCGCACGCAACACGTCCCATGGCACGAATTCGCCGCCGCCACCCGCCTGACTCACTTTCACCGGTCCCGCCGCGGTCGACTGCCACTCGGCGGGCGCCAATTCCTGCCAATGGGGTTCCTCGCCCGGGGCGCCGCGCGCCAAAACCAACGTGGTCCCACCTTCGCTCACCGCCTGGGTCAGCGCTTCGACCGCCTCGGCTTCGAGCAATCGATCGAGCCCGCGTCCGAGGACAATGACCGGGTAGGCTTGGAATTCGTCCTGGCTCCTGGGCAGGGTGAACACGCCGGCGCCGGCCGTGTAGCGCGTGAGGCGCGGGCTTCCGCCGCCCAGGCCCACGGCGGCATCGAGGGCGATGCGTTTGTTCCGGCTGAGTGTTCGCTGAAGGAATGTCGTGTCCCAATGCGGCTCGCCTTCGAGCATGAGGACGGGGATGCGCGAATTGGTGACATTGAGGAACGTGAACGCGCCGTTGTTGTTCGTGTCGCGCTCTCCGGGCAGGGCGATGGCGCGGATTTCGTATTCGTACTGGCCTGGCTGGTCTTCACTCACTTCGAAAGTGACGTCGGCCTCCGCCGTGCCACCGGGATCGACGAGGCGGTCGCGCACCACCACTCCCTCGCGGAGCAACTCGACGCGCACCGGTTGGTTTTCGCTGGCCGTGAATCGCACGACCGCCTGCAGCCGCACCCGCTGGCCGACAAAGGTAAACGGTTGGTGCGATGCCATGTGCACGGCCACATCCGGGATCAGCCGCGGCTTCCCGATCATGACCGGAAAAATTGGCGTCCGGCGCGCCCGTGCGGCCTGGCCGGTGCGGGCGGCGCTCACTTTCTCAAAATCGTGGCCGTCCGTGAACAAAAACAATCCAGCCGACTGCTCGCCCGGCCTGAGCGTGCCGAGCAGAGTCGTCAGCGATTGGTGGAAGCGGGTCGTTTCGCCGACTGGGGCCAACGACGGAAGGACGTCGGCCGCGGCGATCCGGGCGTCAGCGTCGAAGGCGAAAACCCGCAACTCGCCGAGTTCCGAGGCGGCGAACAAGCCCGATTCGGCCAGCGCCCGCCGGGCCGCATCCAGGCGGCGGCTTTGGTCGGGGCCGTCGGTTTCGGCCATGCTTTGCGAGACGTCGAGGGCGGCGAGCACCAGGCGTTTCGGATGGCGGCGGGCGATTGATTCCTCGCGGGTCGGTTGAAAGAGGAGGACGGCCACCAGGGCGAGGCTGGAGAGGCGCAGGGCGAGCAGGAGGCGGCGCTGACGGGGCGCGAGGCGCGGCCCGGTGCGAAGATAAGTCCAGGTGGCGAAACCGGCGAGCGCGAGCGCCGGCAGCACGATGACGATCGGCGGCAGCACCGGATCCCAGACGAGGGCGGCGATGATCGGCGGGATGCTCATGGGGAGGAGGCGCGGGCGGTGCGCTGAAACGGACGGAACATCAGCATTTCCACCAGCAGCAGTGTGGCCAGCCCGATCAAAAACCAATGATGCATCGGTTTGCCGGCCGCGATCTGCTCGTAGTCGTCCAGCCCGCTGACAAAATGCCCGCCCGCCCCGCCCTGGCCGATGTCCGAGGCGCGCCGCGTCAATTCCGCATTGTCCATCGCTCGAAGGTCCGCTTCTTCCGGGCTCGGGTTGGCGATCCCCATCCACACGGGCCGACCCGATGCCGTGAGGGTGTACATCCCCGGTCGATCGGCGAGGACAGTGGCCGTGGCGCGTTCGCCATCCGCGATCGGCGTCAGCGAAATCGGGCGGCCGTCGGGCCCGGTGAACGCACCGCCCTCGAGGTCGCGCCGCCATCCGTCCACCGTGAGCGTCGATCCGACTTCCGGCGCGGACTCCGGGCGGTCGAGAGGTCGCAGATTTCGCACGATCTCCTGCATCCACGCCGGGAAAAGGCGTTGGCGAGCCAGATTGCTCGACAACTCGGCCGGCGCGAAATTCGCGAGCACCGCGGTTCCCAAGCCGATTTCAGCGATGCCGAGCGCGGGCGTGCCGTCGGCAAATGACAACACCACCTCACCTCGACCGGTCGGCAAGGCACGTTGAATCGCGTAGAATTCGAGCAGCGAGAGCGCCTGACGGTTGCTGCCGCGGAACAGCCTGAGGAAGCGGGAATCGAAGTCGCCGCGCGCGAGTTTTTGCGGGGCGCCGCCGAAATTCTCCGTGGTCAGGCGGCCGGCGAGATGGAACGGCAGGGCTGAACCCCCGGCTGCTTCGTTGAGGGCGGCGAGGTTTTCGCGGTCGTTCTCGCCATCCAGAAAGTAGATCAAGCCACTGCCTTGTTCCATGGCTCCGGCGATGCGGCGAACCAGGTCTTGCGACAGTGGTCCCACCTGCGTCAGCACAAGGGAGGATGCGGTGGCGAGTTGTCCGGGCGTGACTTCGTCGGTTGGGGTTCGGCGAGGAGCGTAGGCACCCGAATGGTTGTCGTACGGATCGAGCGCGGTCATCACGAAGACGGCGCCGGTGGTTCCCTCGGCCGGCGCATCGGTCAGCACCAGCACCTCCTGGCGCGGCCGCACTTCAAGCCGCAGCCAGCGCCGGTTGTCCGCCGGCAGCGCGTCGTCCTGGGTCCGCACTTCCACGAAATGCCAGCCCTCGCCCGGGGCGGCGATTTCCAGCGAGATCCGTCCACTCGCCCAGGGCGCGAGCCGGATTTCTCCCGCCACCGACTGCCGCCCGTCCACGATGGCCTCGACCGGCATGGTCACGGGTTCCGGGGAAAAATTGGCCGCCCGCGCGTCGATCCGGACGGATTCGCCGGGCGAGACGGTGGTGGCGGCTGTGGTGACCTCAAGCAGGGCGGTGTTGTGTCGGGGAGCGGCCCGGGCGGCATCCACGAAAAATCCCCGCGTGGATTCCGGCAGTGCGCGCAGGTCGATGTCGGCCCAGTTCGATCGTTGGAAGTCAGAGATGAAATACAGCTCGGGGCGACCAGCGCCCGTCTGCAGCAGATTTGCCGCCAACCCCACGGCCGGGGCCAGCGCCGCGCGTTCGGTTGCCGGAGGGAGGACGGCCATCGCGGTCCGCAAGGCGTCCGTCTGCGGACTGAACGCCGGTTGAAGCGTCCGCGGCTGGAGGCCGGCCACGACGATGTTCGCGGCATCGTTAGGCCCCAGCGTGCCCAGAATCTTTCCCGCCTCGATGACAGCTTGGCGGGAGGCGGGCACATCGGATCCCGCCTGGTGTTCCAGGCTGAGCGAGCGATCCAGCACGATCAGGACGCGGCGCGTCGCCGAGGCGGCCGCGGCGGGCGAGGCCCCGAGGCGCGGCAGTACCGGTCGCAGGAACGCGATGAGCGCGGCCAGCACCGCCAGTGTCCTCAAGACCGTCATCACCCAGTGACGCCAGCGCGCGAGCTTCGATCGCTCGGCCAGTGATTGACGCAGGCGTTCGAGATCGGGAAATGGTATCGCTTTGGGAAATTTCCGATTCAGCAAGTGAATGGCCAACGGCAGGGCGGCCAGTGGCGCGAGCAGCGGAAGCAGACCGGAGTTGAGGAAGTTCATGGTGTCCGGGGTCAGGCGCGCCGGGTGGTCGGCGCGACGCGGCGCAGCCCGATCCACGCCTCGAGCGCTTCGGTGTAAGGAGCCTCGGTCGACAGCACGCGATACTCAAGCCCGCGGCGCATCGATTCGTCTTGCAGCCGCCGCGTCATCGCCTCCATCTCGCGCTCGTAGGCGTCCCGCACCTCGTCCGGCGCCACCTGAAGCTCGGCCGCCGTCTCCATGTCGACAAATCGCGCCAACGGCACGTTCGGCAAATGCCGCTCGTCCGGGTCGATCACATGTAGCAGCAGGATCTTGAACCGCCGATGCTGAAACTGCGCCACGGCATCAAAAAACCGGTCGAGGTCAGTGAAAAAGTCCGAGATGATGATCAGACTGCCCCGCCGCTTGAACAACGGCACGCACAGGTCGAGTGCGGCATCGGCCCGCGTCAGTCCGCCCGTTTGCGCGCCCGCCGTCTCGAGCGCCGCGACAAGGTCGTGCAAATGACGGCGCGTGCTCCCGGCCGGCACCGCCCACACCAACGATTGGTTGAAGAGCGCCATCGCCGACTTGTCTCCTTGACGCTGCATCAAGTACGCCAGCGCCGCCGCCACCCGCACCGCCCGCAGGCGCTTCGGTTCCAGCCCCGACCCTTTGTAGGCCATCGAGCCGCTCACATCCACCACCAAGTACCCGGTCATTTCCTTCTCCTCACGCTGCCGCCGCACCACCAACCGCCGGTTCCGCGCATACACCCGCCAGTCGACCTGCGACACCGGATCCCCCGCCACATACGCTCGATGCTCGGCAAATTCCGCGTTCGATCCAAAATCAAGCGACCGATGCTTTCCCGACAGCCACCCTTCCACCACCGACTGCGCGAATAATAACAAGTTCTTCAGCGGATCCAGTTCCGCCGGATTCAATATCCCGCTCCGCCGCACCGCCCCAGCCGTCGCCAATACCGGTCGCGTCGTCACCGCCCGATGAACCCCGGGCAACGGCGGCGGTTCCACCCGTCGCCCCGGCAACGGCGGTGGCTCCACTCCCCGCTTGGCTTGGGCAAATCGTTCGTGCTGGTTCATGGGCGGCGGTCGGCGGTCGGCGGTCGGAGTTTGGTGATCAGTAACGCAGTAATCAGTATTCGGTAGTCAGTATTCAGCGGGAAACGGGCTTTGCCGGATGGACGGGGTGAGTAACGGGCGATGGGTGAGCAAGCAGCGAGAGGGAAACTCTGGTAGCGACGCGGGTTTTTCGAGGACGAGGACGAGGACGAGCATCTTGAACAGGCTTTTCCGCCCACCCGATCATGGGTGCGCTCTAGCGAACCATCCTCCGCGCCGATCGTCCTCGTCTTTGCCTGTACGATTTCGATGCACCAAGGAGTCGAAAAACCCGGTCTTCCATGAATCAATTCTCGCTGACTGTATTTTATGGCACATCGCGACTGTCCGGTGACGGAAACATCAAACTTCGATGACCCTCTCCTCATGTTCCTCAAAATCTGAAAATTCGAAGAACCAAGAACCAAGAACCAAGAACCAAGAACCAAGAACCAAGAACGAAGAACCAAGAACCAAGAACGAAGAACGAAGAACGAAGAACAACCTCCCATCAGTACCGCGGTTCCGGGACTTCTTTGACGAGGGATTCGACGAGGGTGAGAGGGCGTTTGCCTTCGCCGGTGGCACGATAGTTGGGGACGATGCGATGAGCGAGGACGCAGGTGGCTACGGCGCGGACATCGGCGGTTTCCGGGGCGCTGCGTCCCATCATGAGGGCAAGGGCTTTGGCGCCGAGCACGAGGAATTGCGAGGCGCGCGGGCCGGCGCCCCACTCGAAGTACGCGGCGGCGGTGGGGGCGGCGCCGGGTTGGCCCGGGCGGGTGGCGGAAGCCAGGTCGACGGCGTAAAGGAGGACGTGCTCGGCCACCGGCACGGCTCGGACGATTTCCCCGACGGCGAGGATTTCGTCGCGGGTGACGACCGGGTGGAGATCGGGGGGCGACCCCTGGGTGGTGCGCCGCACGATTTCCGCCTCCACCTCGCGCTCCGGGTAGCCGACGTTGATCGAGAACATGAAGCGGTCGAGTTGCGCCTCGGGGAGCGGGTACGTGCCTTCGTGTTCGATGGGGTTTTGCGTGGCGACGACGAGGAATGGGTCGGGCAGGTCGCGGGTCTGCCGCGCGATGGTCACGCGGCGTTCCTGCATGGCTTCGAGCAGGGCCGACTGTGTCTTGGGAGGCGTGCGGTTGATTTCATCAGCGAGCAGCAGGTTGGTGAAGACCGGACCGGTTTGGAATTCGAAATCGATGCGCCCGCCCTGTTCGCGGAGGATTTCCGACCCGAGGATATCGCCGGGCATCAGATCGGGGGTGAATTGGATCCGGCTGAACTGCAGTCCGAGCGCCCGTGCCATCGATCGCACCAAGAGCGTTTTGGCCAGCCCCGGCACGCCGACCAGGAGGCAGTGACCATGACAAAACAGACTGAGCAGGAGGGTATTGACGACGCCGTCCTGGCCGGCGATCGCTTTTCCAATTTCGGTTTTAAGGCGGGTGAACACGTCGCGCACGAGCGCGGGGTCGGAAGGGGCGGGCTGGGATGACATGCGCCGCAATCATTAGCAGTTTGGGGAGGTTGGCGAATAAAACGTTAAAACCCAGCGAGACGGCGTCTCAAACCGAGCGCGATGAAATCAAGTGGTGAGGGAGGTGAATCGGTGTTGCACAATTCGCTCGTGAATGAGCCGCTGAGAGACGCTGCTGAGGCGATGGCGACTGCTGGTGGACAGGGAACCGCTGAGCGTGTCGACGGCGCGCCATGGCGGATTCGGAATCGGCGTGGTCTCGGGAGTACAGATCTCGGTTGCGATTATTATCATTGGTTATCGGCTGATCTGCCGCCACTGATCCCGTCCCCCGTGTCCGGCACCTGTTGTTTCATTTAGCTATGCGGCGAGTCGGCCGCCAGTGAAGCCCAAGTCATCGGCCGGTTCGATTGACCTCTAACGGTCGGAGGCGCAGGGTCGTGGGCGTAGCGAGACCACGAAAATTTTTGTCGCACCCCCACGGGGTTGGCGAGATCGAAATCCATTCCCCGTTCCGAACGCGTCGATCGCGTGCCGTCATTTCCGTGCCGATTTTTTCGCCGATCGGGATGGTTTTTTGGCTGGGACTCGAGCGGTCTTTTTTGTGGTTTTGGCGATCGGGGTGGGTTTTCGCGGAGTGCTTTTCTTGGTGGTCTGCGAGGCTGGGGCGTCGTCGATGTCGACTCCGAAGAGGGCGCTCAGGTCTTCGGCGGCCAGGGTGTCGGGCGTGGTGCCGCTGGCGGCGGTGCCAGCGGTGGCGCTGGCGGCGGCGGCGGTGATGAGTTCTTGCATGTCGGCGGCGCGCAAAGTGAAGAAGAGATCGGGCTGGGAGTCGAGGCGGGCGCCGACGCCATAAAGCACGGCGGCGAGGTGTTTGCAGAGGTAAGCGCCGTCGGGGCAGGAGCAGGAAAGTTTGAGTTCCTTGGGTGTCGGAAAGAGCCCGCCTGGCCGGCGGGTGATTTCGGCGAGCACGCCCTTGTCGAGGCGGCCTTGGAGGAGGTCGATGAGACTGGAGATTTTTCCGGCGCAGCGCGACTTGAATTCGCTCCATGCTTTGGGATTGAGGGCGGCGATGGTGATTTTGATGCGGTAAATGTCGCTGCCGGAAACGAGCGCATCGATGGTGCCCGGGGCGAGACGCAGGTCGATGACCGATCCATTGCGCACGTACGTGCGGCCGCGGGGCAATCGGTTCGCGTAGTCGCTGTAGGATTCGAGATTATCGCACCACGCCTGGCCCCAGAATGTGCGGGCCACTCCACGGCCCTCGATGTGGACGGGCGACAAGGGCTGTCCTTTTTTCGCGGCCTTGGCGCCGGCGGCTTGCGCCTGGCGCCGGCGTTCGGCGACCGGGACGTATGGGGCGAATTCTGAATAGCGACTGCTGAAGGAGCGGGATTTTCGGCGCATGGTGTGGATGGTGGGGAGACACGCTCGCTTGTCCAGCGGAGGAGGGGCGCGCCGAGTCGTCGGGACGGGTCACGAGAGGTCGGCGGCAGCACTGGCGAGGTCGAGTGAAACGAACGACATCAATTCGTCATTGCTCATTTCGGTGAGGAGTTTTTCCGGTCCTCCGTCCGGCCCGAGCAGGGAATCGGCGAGCTGGCGTTTTTCGGCGAGCATGGTGTCAATGCGCTCCTCGACCGTGCCGCGGCAGACGCATTTGTGGACGAGGACAGGGCGTTTTTGGCCGATGCGGTAGGCGCGGTCGGTGGCCTGGTTTTCGACGGCGGGATTCCACCATCGGTCGAAGTGAAAGACATGGCTGGCCGCTGTCAGCGTGAGGCCGGAGCCACCGGCTTTGAGCGAGAGCACGAAGAAAGGCGATCCGCCGTCGCGCTGGAAGGCTTCGACTAACTTTGAGCGCTCCTTGATCGGGGTGCCGCCATGCAGGACGAGGCCGGGGCGGCCGAAGACATCGCGGAGGAAGCGTTCCAAGGGTGCGGTCATCTCCTGGAACTGCGTGAAAACGAGGAGTTTTTCCTGACGGCTGGCGATTTCTTCGGCGATCTCGCCGAGCCGGAGGAATTTTCCGCTGTGCGAGGCGTCAAATTCCGCGCCCGGCACGCCTTGGGCCGGGTGATTGCAAATCTGTTTGAATCGCATCAGGTACGCGAGGACCAGGCCTCGCCGCTGGATGCCATCGCTGTGGGCCAACCGCTCGGCCATTTCGCGCACCGTGTGTTCGTAAAGGGCGGCCTGTTTCTTGGTCAGCCCGCAGGAAACGGTCACTTCCGTCTTGTCGGGCAGATCGGCGATGATCGAGCGGTCGGTTTTGAGTCGCCGAAGTATCCATGGCTGAACGAGCCGGCGCAAGGTGGAGTAGTCAGGCGGATCGGAATGCTGCATCGATTTCAGGCTGCGCGAAAAATCGCTCGCGCTGCCGAGCAGACCGGGATTGAGGAAATCGAAAAGCGACCACAAGTCGCCCGGCCGGTTTTCGACCGGGGTACCACTGAGGGCGAGCCGGGCGCCGGCTTGCAGGCGTTTGACGGTTTTCGTTTGTTGGGCGCCCGGGTTTTTGATGGCTTGGGCTTCATCGAGGATGACGAGTCGCCAGCGGTGCTCGGCGAGCCATTTGAGGCGGGCGGCCTGGCCGTACGTGGTGAGGACGAGGTCAGCGGCGCGCCAATCGGGGGCGGTGGCCTGGCCGGACTTCCACCAATCGCCGGCGCCGGCGCTCGGGTGAGCGATGAGAGCGCGCAACCGCGGGGCGAAGCGAGCGATTTCCGCGGTCCAATTGGTGAGCAGCGAGGCCGGGGCGATCAAGAGCGAGGGCGGTGCGAGCGGGGGCGCCACTTCGCGCTTCAATTGGGCGAGCAATGCGATGACTTGAAGGGTTTTTCCGAGGCCCATGTCGTCGGCCAGACAGGCGCCCAACCCAAGGCTCTGGAGGAACCAAAGCCACCGGGCGCCCTGCGCTTGATACGGCCGTAGTGTCGCCCGCAGATCGCGCCCGGGATCAATCGCGGCGACGCGCTCGGGATGACGTATCGTCTCCAACGTTTGGCGAAGCCAGTCGCCGGCGGCGACGTTCGACCATGCGGCCACGGCGACCGGATCGTCGTCCGCCGTGGCGGTGCCGGGATCTCGGAAACCGGCCAGCAGCCGGAGTCCTTGCAGGAACGACACGCCATCGGTGGCCGCTTTTTCGACAGCGCGCCAATGGTCGAGCACGGATTGCAGCTTGTCGCTGTCGACCTCGACCCACTGGCCGCGCAGGAGGACGAGGCCGCCCTCATTGGTGAGCAGCGATTTTATTTCCGCCTCGGTGAGCGGATCGCCGTCGAGGGCGACGGAGGCTTGGAAATTGAGCAGCGCGTCGGCGCCGAGCCCGGAACCGGCGGCGTCGCCGAGGCGCACTTGGACTCGCGGGCGCGGGGCGGCGCCGCCGCGCCACCAATTCGGGATGCGCACCATGATGCCGCAGTCTTCGAGCAGGGCGGCTTCCTGGAGAAACGCATGGGCCTCGGGCGGCGACCACGCGAGCGGTTGGAAGACGCGGCGCGATTCGAGCAGATCGGCCGCCCATCGGCTGCGCTCGGCGGCGCGCTGCACGGGTTCGAGCAGCGACCGCAGGGCCGCTTGATTCCGCGCGCCGGCATACTCCTGCAGCGCCCGCGCCAATGGCAGGTGCACGGGCGTTTCCTTGGAGGAAAGCCGATGCGTGAACGTCGCCATGAAAGCGAACGGGCGATCTGGCGATCGTTTGTTTTCGGCCAGATGGAACGTCACGCGCCCGAGCTGGCTCAACGCGGGATTGATCGAGGACAGCCATGCTTTTAAACCGCCACCGGCGCGCGCCGCCGTGGCCGCCTCCGCCGTCAATTCCTGCCACAGCGCGGTGAGAGTGTCTGGCGTGACATATTCCGCCCCGCGCATTGCCGGCAATCGCAGCACCAGGTCGAAAAAACGATCGGTCGGCGGTGCGACCGCCTCGGCGTCCCCCACGCCCTCCGGCGAATGCGCCACGGCTTGCAAGAATCCATTCGCGAAATCACGCCAATACACCGCCTCCGCCTGCCAATCGCCCAGACTCGCGCGATGGCTCGACAGTGCCAGCAGGCCGGCCGCCGAAGAACGCTCAAACGACTCGGCAAATGGCGCTAGCGCCGACGATCCCGCGCCGCCCGACAGGAGGCACAGCCGGCCGGTCGGAGTGAGCACGAGTTCGAACAACGCAGGGGACGCCATGGACGTCGATAGAGCTGCGTCTCGCCGCCGCGTCAAGCTCGGGCGTGGAGCACATTGACGAAAGGGGCGGCTCGGATTGGCAACTCCGCCCAAAGGGGCGAAGCCCCGCCCCATACCAGCCTGGGCCAACGGCCCAGGAAACGGCGTCAAGGTCCTCGCGAGGGCTGAAGGCCCGCCCTATCACAAGCGGTGTAGCTCGCCTAATTAATCCCAAACCTAGCGCTCGTCGAAGGCGACTCCATGCTGCTGAAGCAACGCCAGATCTTCGTCCTGTTTCTGTTATTGACCCGCTCCTCCGTGGGAATCGTTTATTGGAATACTTGACGCGGGGATGGAATCGTCGTCCACTCGACGGGCGATGGACCGGGCACGTTGGATTTCTTGCGGATTGGGGGGGGCTGGTGGTCCTCGGTCTCGGGTGTTCGCCGCACGAGTCGAAGGGGCGAGGTGCGGCCACGACGGCGGAAGCTCCGGGTGGAGCGGCGAGCGAGAATCAGCCGGCCACCCTCGAGCCACGAACGCCCGAAGAGGTTTCTCCGTCGGCCGGGGTGGAGCGCGCTGGTTCGGTGGCTGAATTATCAGCCGCTGGTTTTTCAGCCGAACCAGGTGGCCCGGATGGCGAAACGTTGAGTGAATCCGTCAAAGGGCAGTTGTCGATGATTGGCAAGGCGCTGGTATCGGGGGACGCCCGGGCCTTGACGGCGAGTGGCGTTTGTGGCGACTCGGTTTCCCTCACGGAAACGGGCGGGTGGCAACGAGTGGTTTTGCAGGCCGGTCCGCCGTTTGAGGTGGCCGAGTGGCGACCTGCCGAGGGGGTGGCGCCGAGCGAGGCGGCCGTTTCCGCGGAGTCGATGACCACGCGACTGCGGACCGTGCTCGGTCTGGATCTCGCGGGCGGCGACGCCAGTGTGACATTCAAGCTATTTTGGTTGGTCCGCGAGGGCGGCACCCTGCGCACACGGCAACGGTCGACGGCACGCGGGAGCCTGGACGGCCGGGAATTGCGGTCGCTGGTGGTCGCTGACGCAACGTGGTTGGCGGCGGCCGGTGACGCCTCGCCGCGCCTGACCGGATTCCGCTTCGCCATGGTCACCCTGAGCGCGTGGACGGCGGCGCCCGCGCGCTTCGAGGATGCCACGGCACGTGTGCTTGGCGGCACGGCGGCGTGGCGAGACCAATGGCGCATCGGCATGAATGCCTGGGTGCGCCGCATCGATCGCTCGCTCAAGCCCGATTTCCTCGGCTATCACGGGATAGCCTTGGGTGACGTGGACGGGGGGGGGGGACGAGCGCGAGGACGTATACCTCTGTCAGCCCGGGGGCCTGCCCAATCTGCTGCTGCGCCAGAAGACAGATGGCTCGATGGAGGACATTTCCTCCGCCGCTGGCGTCGACTGGCTGGACGATTCGACCGGGGCTCTCCTGGTCGATCTCGACGGCGAGCTCGACCTGCTGGTGCTGCGCTATGGGGCCGACAGCCGGGAGGTGGGCGATTTTCCCACGCCCCATCCGTTTTACGACGCCCGCAACGGCGGGGCGAACGTTCTTTTGGAAAACCAGGGCGGCTTCCAGTTCGCCGATGCCACGGCCGCGCGAGGTCTTGATGTCGACAACCATCGGTTTTCATTCGCCGCATCCTGGGAGGATTATGACAATGATGGCGATCCGGACATATACATCGCGAACGACT